>NZ_JAOWFU010000038.1:0-94897 GCF_030333525.1 Citrobacter sp. CK188 | reverse complement strand
GTCGTTAGCTCAGTTGGTAGAGCAGTTGACTTTTAATCAATTGGTCGCAGGTTCGAATCCTGCACGACCCACCAGTTTTAGCATCACACTCAGATGTTAAGCGTGAAGGATAACGTTGCATCAGCAACGGCCCGAAGGGCGAGGCGAAGCCGAGTCATCCTGCACGACCCACCAATTTTAAATTGGTGCCGAGTAAAATCTTTCAGGTAACACCCGTATGGGTCGTTAGCTCAGTTGGTAGAGCAGTTGACTTTTAATCAATTGGTCGCAGGTTCGAATCCTGCACGACCCACCAGTTTTAAAGGTGGTTACTGGTAGAGAACGTGAAGGATAACGTTGCGTCAGCAACGGCCCGAAGGGCGAGGCGAAGCCGAGTCATCCTGCACGACCCACCATCCTGAATGATTAAGCAGTAAAATCCCGCAAGGGGTCGTTAGCTCAGTTGGTAGAGCAGTTGACTTTTAATCAATTGGTCGCAGGTTCGAATCCTGCACGACCCACCAATTTTAACATTGCACTCAGATGTTAAACGTGAAGGATAACGTTGCGTCAGCAACGGCCCGAAGAGCGAGGCGAAGCCGAGTCATCCTGCACGACCCACCAATGTAAAAAGGCGCCCTAAAGGCGCCTTTTTGCTATGCGCAGAATTTGTGCCTGATGGCGCTGCGCTTATCAGGCCTACAGCGATACACTCGTTCAGGTCGGATAAGACGTCAGTCGGCGACCCGTAGGCCGGATAAGGCGCTTGTGCCGCCATCCGGCATTATCAAGCGCAATTGTTGTGACTTTTGCCAGCCAATCGGCTATCTTGTTTAGCATATAAAACAAATTTAACCGATTGCGGCGTGGGTTACGCTTTATATCGGTTATTTCGTTAAGCCAGTAAAACGAGAAAGCATGATGAGCGTAATGTTTGACCCGGAAGCCGCAATCTATCCGTTTCCGCCGAAACCGACCCCGCTAAGCGTGGATGAAAAGCAATTCTACCGCGAGAAAATCAAACGTCTGCTGAAAGCGCGCGATGCCGTCATGGTGGCGCACTATTACACCGATCCCGAAATCCAGCAACTGGCTGAAGAAACCGGAGGATGCATTTCCGACTCGCTGGAGATGGCGCGATTTGGCGCGAAACATCCTGCCTCCACGTTGCTGGTTGCTGGCGTCCGTTTTATGGGCGAGACGGCTAAAATTCTCAGCCCGGAAAAAACCATCCTGATGCCGACTCTACAGGCGGAATGCTCGCTGGATCTGGGCTGTCCGATTGACGAATTTAGCGCGTTTTGCGACGCCCACCCGGATCGCACGGTAGTGGTTTACGCCAACACGTCTGCTGCCGTCAAAGCCCGCGCTGACTGGGTTGTTACCTCCAGTATCGCTGTTGAACTGATTGAACATCTGGACAGTCTGGACGAGAAAATTATCTGGGCGCCGGATCGTCACCTGGGACATTACGTGCAAAAGCAGACCGGCGCGGATGTGCTCTGCTGGCAGGGAGCCTGTATCGTTCATGATGAATTTAAAACCCAGGCGTTGACCCGGATGAAAGGTTTGTACCCGGATGCCGCCGTGCTGGTGCATCCTGAGTCGCCACAATCGATTGTCGATATGGCGGATGCCGTCGGGTCTACCAGCCAGCTGATTAATGCCGCCCGCACGCTGCCGCATAAGCAGCTTATTGTGGCGACCGACCGGGGCATTTTCTATAAAATGCAGCAGGCGGTGCCTGATAAAGAGTTGCTTGAAGCGCCGACAGCCGGAGAAGGGGCGACCTGCCGTAGCTGCGCGCATTGTCCGTGGATGGCGATGAACGGCCTTAAGGCAATTGCTGAGGGGTTAGAGCAGGGCGGGCAGGCCCATGAGATTCACGTTGACCAGGCGTTGCGAGAAGGGGCGCTGCTGCCGCTCAACCGTATGCTGGAATTTGCGGCTACACTACGAGCGTAAAACGTAAAACGCTCTGGGGGAAAGATGGATTTTTTTAGCACACAGAACATTCTGGTTCATATTCCAATTGGCGCTGGCGGTTACGACCTGTCATGGATTGAAGCTGTCGGCACCGTTGCGGGTTTGCTGTGTATCGGGCTTGCCAGCCTGGAAAAGATCAGCAACTATTTTTTCGGCCTGATTAACGTGACGCTATTCGCGATCATCTTTTTTCAGATCCAACTCTACGCCAGCCTGCTGCTTCAGGTATTTTTCTTTGCCGCCAATATTTACGGCTGGTATGCCTGGTCCCGCAAAACAAGCCAGCATGAGATTGAATTGAAAATTCGCTGGCTGCCGCTGCCAAAAGCGCTGGCCTGGCTGGCGGTATGCGTGGTGGCGATAGGCCTGATGACCGCGTATATCGATCCGGTATTTGCTTTCCTGACGCGCGTCGCCGTCAACCTGATGCAGGCGCTGGGATTGTCGGTTGCCGTGCCGGAATTGCAGCCTGATGCCTTCCCGTTCTGGGACTCCTGCATGATGGTGCTGTCGATTGTGGCGATGATCCTGATGACGCGCAAGTATGTCGAAAACTGGCTGCTGTGGGTGATTATCAACGTGATAAGCGTGGTGATCTTCGCACTGCAAGGCGTCTATGCGATGTCGCTGGAGTATCTGATCCTGACCTTCATCGCCCTGAATGGCAGCCGGATGTGGATCAACAGCGCGCGCGAACGAGGCTCACACGCGCTTTCCAGTTAGTGGTGATGGTGCGAATGGCCGGATAGCCCCTGATTCAGGTGGCAGTCCGGCCCGTTGCACGGCTGATATTCCATCTGAATGGTGGCGTGCTCAATCTGGTAATGGTGAATCAGGAAATGCTGGATGCGCGCCAGCAACGCGTCATGATCGTGCGGCGGAATCACCTGTACATGCAGCGTCATCACGGGTTTTTCTCCTATCATCCAGACATGGACGTGATGCACATTGCGTACTTCGGGAATATCCCGGCTGAGATGGCGACGCAACGCCGCGATATCCAGCGAAACCGGCGCGCCTTCCAGTAATTCATTTACGCTGTCTTTTAACAGACGCCAGGCGCTGCGTAACACCAGTATGGAAACCAGGATCGAGAGAATCGGGTCCGCTGGCGTCCAGCCTGTCCAGATGATAATCAGTGCGGCAAAAATGGCGCCGACCGATCCCAGTAAATCCCCCATCACATGCAGCGCGGCGGCACGCACATTGAGGTTTTTTTCTTCATTCCCCCGGTGCAGGAGCCAGAACGCGAACATGTTGGCGAGCAAGCCCGCCACTGCGATAGTCATCATCATGCCACCTGCGACAGGTCGTGGCGTATAGAAGCGCTGAATGGCTTCCCAGACGATTAAAAGGGTAATCACCACTAATGCGATGGCGTTAACAAACGCGGCCAGCGTTGTCAGTCTCAGCCAGCCGAAAGTGTGGCGAATGGTTGGAGGACGCCGGGAAAACTGTACGGCCATCAGAGCGAACAACAGGGCTGCGGCATCGGTAAGCATATGCCCGGCGTCGGCCAGCAGCGCCAGCGATCCTGAAAGAATGCCGCCCACCACTTCAACCAGCATAAATCCGGCGGTGACACAAAATGCGAACAGCAACCGACGGGCGTTCTTATCTTCCGGCAGATGCGAAGCAGTATGAGAGTGTGAATGTGCCATCGTGTCATCCCTTTGTTATTTTCATTATTACTGTATGACATCATACAAGTTTTGGGCCGACAAAATAAAAAGGAGAGCGTCAGCTCTCCCGTTACCTGGCCTTTTTTCAGGCTTACTGCGTGGTGCCATCGGTTTTAGTATCAACGTCGTTGTTGATGCCGTCGCCGGTCTCCACTTTCTTATTCACGTCCGGGCAGCGGCCGTCCTTACACATGGTGTTTTTATGCACTTCATCGGAGGTCATGCCGTCGTGGTTCATTGATGAGCCATCCGGGTGAAGCATGGTGCCGCCGGAATTAATCTGGCTGTTGTCCACATTGTTTGGCGCGATGTTTTCGCGGGCGTCAGGGGCGACCTGTCCGGCATCCGCCGAAGAGTTTGCCTGTCCGTTGTTGGACTGCGTATTCGCGTCAGCGGCCAACGCTGCGCCACTGGCAAGGCTGAGTATGGCAGTAAGAAAAAGTGTGGCCAGTTTTGTCATTTTCATAAGATGCTCCTGTTATGGTCGATATGTCGGATAACTCTTCCAACAGTGCATGTGCCAGTAAAATCTCAGAGAGGGGTTAAAGATCCCGCACTGGCGATTTAGCCCAGCAGAGAATCTTGAAAAAACTCACAAAAAGAGTGTTTACAGTTAAAAATTGTAGGTTAGATCTCGTTTTTCGCTACTTTCTGGCGTTTTTTTTCCTAATTCCAGGATTAGTCCGTTCGAAGTGTAAAAGTCAGTTTACACTTTTTAGACAAAGAGATAGATTGAAGGGATTGCATTTAATTAGATAAGTATGGCAACACTGGAATAATCATGAATTATCAGAACGACGATTTACGTATTAAAGAGATCAACGAGTTATTACCGCCAGTCGCACTCCTTGAAAAATTTCCCGCTACAGAGAATGCAGCAAACACCGTTGCCCATGCCCGCAAAGCGATTCATAAAATCCTGAAAGGGAATGACGATCGCCTGCTGGTGGTGATTGGGCCGTGCTCAATTCATGATCCGGTTGCCGCCAAAGAGTATGCCGCTCGTTTAATGACGTTGCGTGAAGAGTTAAAAGGCGAGCTTGAAATTGTCATGCGCGTCTATTTTGAAAAACCGCGCACCACGGTGGGCTGGAAAGGGCTGATCAACGATCCGCATATGGATAACAGCTTCCAGATTAACGATGGTCTGCGTATTGCCCGCAAGCTATTGCTCGACATTAACGACAGCGGATTACCCGCTGCGGGTGAGTTCCTTGATATGATCACCCCGCAATATCTGGCGGATCTGATGAGCTGGGGCGCGATTGGCGCACGTACCACGGAGTCTCAGGTACACCGCGAGCTGGCCTCCGGTCTTTCCTGCCCGGTCGGCTTTAAAAATGGCACCGACGGCACCATCAAAGTGGCGATTGACGCCATCAATGCCGCCGGTGCGCCTCACTGCTTCCTCTCCGTCACTAAGTGGGGGCACTCCGCCATTGTGAATACCAGCGGCAACGGCGACTGCCACATTATTCTGCGTGGAGGCAAAGAGCCAAACTACAGCGCGCAACATGTGGCAGAAGTAAAAGAAGGTCTTGCTAAAGCGGGGCTTGCGCCGCAGGTTATGATCGATTTCAGCCATGCGAACTCCTCCAAACAGTTTAAAAAGCAGATGGACGTTTGTGCGGATGTTTGCCAGCAGATTGCGCGTGGCGAAAACGCAATCATTGGCGTGATGGTGGAAAGCCATCTGGTGGAAGGTAATCAGAGCCTGGAAAGCGGCGAACCGCTGACCTACGGTAAGAGCGTTACCGACGCCTGCATCGGCTGGGAAGATACGGATGCGCTGCTGCGTCAGTTGTCGAATGCGGTGAAAGCCCGTCGCGGATAATTCCTCCTGCCAACGCACGTTGCGCAATTGAAAAACCGGCAAATCAGGCCGGTTTTTTTCTACTAACTGTTTGTAATCCAAAAGAGTTAGTTCTTTGTTTAAAAGTTTTGATGTGATCGTGATCAACTTTTTACACTTATATCGGTCGTAATATAAATTTTTACATAACGATTGATAATACAAATGAATAAGCCCACTCAACTGGCAACGCTGTTGCCTCTTCTCATTTCCCTGGCGCCGCACAGCGCACATGCGGCAAACACCTCTGAAGATGAAATTATCGTCACCAGCCAGCCTTCTGCCGATACCACGCATGCCGCTTCCGGCGCTGGATTCAAAACCAATGATATCGATGTCGGGCCGCTGGGCAATAAAGCCTGGGTTGATACACCGTATTCGACCACAACCGTCACCAAAGAGATGATTGAGAACCAGCAGGCGCAAAGCGTGAGCGAACTGCTGAAATACTCGCCCAGCACACAAATGCAGGCGCGCGGCGGCATGGATGTCGGCAGACCGCAGAGCCGGGGGATGCAGGGCAGCGTGGTTGCCAACAGCCGCCTGGATGGGTTGAACATCGTCTCAACCACCGCTTTCCCCGTTGAGATGCTGGAACGCCTGGATGTGCTCAACAGCCTGACCGGCGCGCTGTACGGCCCGGCAAGTCCGGCCGGGCAGTTTAATTTTGTCGCCAAACGCCCAACGGAAGAGACGCTGCGCAAAGTCACTCTGGGTTATCAAAGCCGGAGCGCCTTTACCGGGCATGTCGATTTGGGCGGACACATTGATGATGACAACCGTTTTGGCTATCGCGTGAATGTGCTGAATCAGGAAGGTGAAGGGAATCTGGATGACAGTACGCTGCGCCGTAAGTTGCTTTCCGTGGCGCTGGACTGGAATATTCAGCCAGGTACGCAATTGCAGCTGGATGCCAGCCACTATGAGTTTATTCAAAAAGGCTATCCGGGTAGCTTCAGCTATGGCCCGAACATTAAATTACCTTCCGCACCCGATCCCAAAGATAAAAATCTGGCGCTCAGCACGGCCGGGAACGATCTGACAACCGACACGGTGAGCACGCGTCTTATTCATTATCTCAATGATGACTGGTCCGTAACGGCAGGCGTTGGCTGGCAGCAGGCGGATCGTGCGATGCGTAACGTATCCAGCAAAATTATCAATAACCAGGGCGATATCAGCCGTTCGCTGAAAGACTCTACTGCCGCAGGACGTTTTCGCGTACTGAGCAATACCGCCACGCTTAACGGTCATGTTGATACCGGTTCTGTCGGGCATGATATTGCGCTCTCGACCACCGGTTATGTCTGGTCGCTGTACAGTGCGAAAGGGACGGGGCCGTCTTATAGCTGGGACACCACCAATATGTACCACCCCTCTGAGATGTACGAAAAGGGCGATGGCAAAATCATAACCGGTGGGGATCGTTATAAATCCAGCGTCAACACGCAACAGAGCATTACCCTTGGGGATACCGTGACTTTCACGCCGAAATGGTCGGCGATGTTCTACTTGAGCCAGAGCTGGATTCAGTCGCAGAACTACAATAAAAGCGGTCATAAAACCGGCCAGATTGATGAGAACGGTTTAAGCCCGAATGCGGCGTTGATGTATAAAATCACCCCGAATGTGATGGCCTACGTCAGCTATGCGGAGTCGCTGGAACAGGGCGGGACGGCGCCAACCAATAGCGACGTGAAAAATGCTGGGCAAACCCTCGACCCGTATCGCAGCAAACAATATGAGATGGGGCTAAAAGCCGATGTCTCCGGGATGAATCTGGGGGCGGCGCTGTTCCGTCTTGAGCGTCCATTTGCCTATGTCGATCCCGGCGACAACGTCTATAAGGAACAGGGGAATCAGGTCAATAACGGTCTGGAATTGACGGCCTCCGGTAATGTCTGGCAAGGGCTGAATATCTACAGCGGCGTGACGCTCCTCGATCCGAAACTGAAAGATACGGTGAGCGATACCACCAGCGATAAACGGGTGGTAGGCGTACCGAAAGTACAGGCGAACGTGCTGGCGGAGTACAGCTTACCGTCGATGCCGGAATGGGTATACAGCGCTAACGTTCATTATACCGGCAAGCGTGCCGCCAACGATACCAACACCGCATGGGCCAGCAGCTACACCACCTGGGACCTGGGCACCCGCTACACCACGAAAATCAGCAACGTGCCGACCACCTTCCGCGTGGTGGCTAACAACGTGTTCGATAAGCACTACTGGGCATCAATCTTCCCGTCAGGCACCGATGGCGATAACGGTTCACCCAGCGCCTTTATCGGCAGCGGGCGTGAAGTTCGCGCCTCCGTCACGTTTGATTTTTAAAGGATGGAGTCATGACGCTAACCCGCATTTTCCCCGCGCTGGCCTGGCTGGTGGCGGGGAGCCTGTTTGCCGCGCAGCCGCACAGCGATGTGCGCATCGCTTCGCCGTGGCCGGCGCAAAACACCATCATCACCATGCTGGGGTATGGCGATAATATTGTTGGCACGTCGATGATTGCAAAGACGATTCCGCTTTTTCGCCAGAGTCTGCCGCGTATTGAGAATGTCGCCGTTGTCAGCGTCAACAGCGGTCACGAACTGGACCCGGAGCAGATCATCTCGCTCGGTACACAACTGCTGTTTGTGCCGAAATCGATGACGGTGCCGAGGGCGTCGCTGCTCCAGCAGGCGGGGGTGCGCGTACTGGCGTTTGAGGCGAACTCCATGCAGGCGCTGACCGCCAGGGTGCATAAAACAGCGGAGGTGCTGGGGCCGGATGCGCAGGATAAAGCGCAGCGGTATCAGCAGTATTTTGACCGCAATGTGGCGCGGGTAAAGGCGCGCTTAAGCGATCTTCCTGAAGATCAGCGAATGACCCTCTATCACAGCATGGGCAATCCGCTGACCACTTCCGGCAGGCCGTCGCTTAATCAGGACTGGATGGATCTGGCCGGTGCAAAAAATGTCGCCGAGCGCTGGTTTAGCCACAAGCAAAACCGGACGGGGGAAGTCGCTCTTGAGCAGATCGTCGCGGCAAATCCGGCGGTGATTGTCGCCATGAATAAGCGGGATGCGGATGCCATCCTGACTTCTCCCCAGTGGGCGCAGGTGGACGCCGTGATTCATCATCGCGTGTATGTGAACCCGAAAGGGATGTTCTGGTGGTGTCGGGAGACCAGCGAAGAGGCGTTACAATTCCTCTGGCTGGCAAAAACGCTCTACCCGCAGCGCTTTGCCGATGTGGATATGCGCAAGGAGACCCGCCGCTTTTACCAGGACTTTTTTGGCATTACACTCAGCGACGCGCAGATTAGCGATGTGCTCAATCCGCCGAAATGACTCTACAGGTAAGGAACGTTATGTCGCTATCCGCTAATGCTCCGTCGATCGACGATCGCTACCGTCTTGTGGTACGCAAGCGGTTGATGCTGGCGCTGCTGATTATTGCGGCGATAGTCGCCTCGCTGGTGCTGGACTCTACGCTTGGCCCGTCGGGTCTGTCGCTCGGTGAGCTCTGGCAAACGCTGCTGCACCCGGCAAGCGTTAATGCGGGGACGCGCGTTATTGTCTGGGATATCCGTTTACCCTATGCGCTGATGGCGTTACTGGTGGGAATGGCTTTGGGGCTGGCGGGTGCCGAAATGCAGACGATCCTGAACAACCCGCTGGCGAGTCCGTTCACGCTGGGCGTTTCTTCCGCAGCAGCCTTTGGCGCTGCGCTGGCGATCGTGTTGGGTATCGGCATTCCCGGCGTTCCTGCCGCCTGGTTTATTCCCGCGAATGCCTTTGCTTTTGCGCTGCTGTCTGCCCTGCTGCTGGACGGGATTACTCGCTGGACGCGCGTGGCGACCTCTGGCGTGGTGCTGTTCGGTATCGCGCTGGTGTTTACCTTTAATGCGCTGGTGTCGATGATGCAGTTCGTTGCCGATGAGGACACGCTACAGGGGCTGGTGTTCTGGACGATGGGCAGCCTGGCGCGCGCGTCGTGGGAAAAGCTTGGCGTGCTGGCGTTGGTGTTTGCCATTGTGCTGCCGTGGTCGATGCGTAGCGCCTGGCAATTGACGGCGCTGCGGTTGGGGGAAGATCGGGCGATGAGTTTTGGCATTGACGTGCGGCGCCTGCGCCTGTCGTCTCTGCTGCGCATCAGCCTGCTATCGGCGCTGTCGGTGGCGTTTGTCGGGCCAATCGGTTTTATCGGTCTGGTCGCGCCGCACATTGCGCGAATGCTGTTTGGTGAAGATCACCGGTTCTATCTGCCGGGCAGCGTGTTGACGGGGGGGCTGGTGCTGTCGCTGGCCTCGATCGCGTCGAAGAATATTGTTCCTGGGGTGATCATCCCGGTAGGCATCGTAACGTCGCTGGTGGGTGTGCCGTTCTTCCTGAGCATTATTTTGCGCCACCGGGGGAGCATGTCATGAGCGGGTTGATCCTCAAGGGAATAAGCGCCGGTTATCCGAAACACCCAGTTATTCGCGATCTCAGCGTGCCTGAGCTGCCGCGCGGTAAAATTACCGTTCTGCTGGGGCCGAACGGCTGCGGGAAATCAACGTTATTACGCGCGCTGGCCGGGCTGAATAAAGCCCGTGGCGAGGTCATGCTGGACGGTGAGAACCTGATGTCGCTGCCGTTTGCCCAGCGTGCGGAAAAGGTGGTGTTTTTACCTCAGTCGCTGCCGCAGGGCGTACATCTGCATGTGCTGGAGTCGATTATCGTAGCGCAGCGGGCGTCCGGCGGGCGAGATGGCGCGAACAGCCACTCGCAGGTGCTGGCAATCCTGGATCAACTCGGCATTGCGCATCTGGCGCTGCACTATCTTGACCAGCTTTCCGGCGGCCAGCGGCAACTGGTGGGGCTGGCGCAGTCGCTGATTCGCTACCCGGAACTTTTGTTGCTGGACGAGCCGCTTAGCGCGCTGGATCTGAACTATCAGTTTCACGTTATGGATCTGATCGCGCGGGAAACGCGGGCGCGCAATATGGTGACGGTTGTGGTGGTGCATGACATTAATATCGCGCTACGCCACAGCGAACATGTGCTGATGCTGAAGGAGGGCAAACTGGTGGCCAGCGGCGCGCCGGAAGCGGTTATTACCGCAGAAAGCCTGGCGGAAGTGTATAACGTTCGGGGTCGTGTGGAACGTTGTTCACAGGGCAGGGCGCAGGTGGTGCTCGACGGGGTTATCGGGGTTTAAGTGCATGTATTGCCGGATGGCGGCTTACGCCTTATCCGGCCTACAGGATGCATATTGCCAACCCGTAGGCTCGATAAGCGAAGCGCCATCAGGCAAATCAGATTACTTCGCTTTACCCTGGTTCGCCACGGCCGCCGCTTTTGCCGCGATCTCGTCAGCGTTACCCAGATAGTAATGTTTGATCGGTTTGAAGTTTTCGTCGAACTCGTACACCAGCGGTACACCGGTCGGGATGTTCAGTTCGAGAATCTCTTCTTCGCTCATGTTATCCAGGTATTTCACCAGCGCACGCAGAGAGTTACCGTGAGCGGCGATGATGATGCGCTCACCGCTTTTCATGCGCGGCAGAATGGTTTCGTTCCAGTAAGGGATCACGCGATCGATAGTCAGCGCCAGGCTTTCAGTCAGCGGCAGCTCTTTCTCGGTCAGTTGCGCATAACGCGGATCGTGGCCCGGATAACGCTCGTCATCTTTGGTCAGCTCCGGCGGGGTCACGGCAAAACCACGACGCCACTGTTTAACCTGCTCATCACCGTATTTTTCAGCGGTTTCCGCTTTGTTCAGACCCTGTAGTGCGCCGTAGTGACGTTCGTTCAGCTTCCAGGATTTTTCAACCGGCAGCCAGGCCTGATCCAGTTCGTCCAGGACGTTCCACAGCGTGTGGATGGCACGTTTCAGCACGGAGGTATAAGCAAAATCGAAGCTATAGCCTTCCTCTTTCAGCAGTTTACCTGCCGCTTTTGCTTCACCCACGCCTTTCTCGGACAGGTCTACATCGTACCAACCGGTGAAACGGTTTTCGTTGTTCCACTGACTTTCGCCGTGACGTACCAGAACCAGCTTAGTTACAGCCATACTCTCACTCCTCAAGCTTTATTGAATGATAATAATTCTCATTATATTGCCGTGACAGGTCAGCGGCAACGCTTACGCATAACCATAGCGAAAATAGTGACGCAGTGTAAGGTTCTTGTGAACCCGGAGTTGCGATTTTGTCTTTGAGTGGTGGGGATTTGAGCAAAGCGACGCGCCACAGGCCCGATAGCTGGCACCATCGGGCCTGTTATGGCTCATCGTCAGGCCGGAATAAACTGATATTCCGTCAGGCTGGCGTACTCGTCGCCGGGATGCAACACGCAGTCAGGTTGCGGCCATTCCGGGTGGTTCGGGCTGTCTGGCAGAAATTCGCTTTCCAGCGCCAGGCCTTGCCAGTCGGCATAAGGTTCAGGCCCGCGCGACGGCGTGCCGCCCAGATAGTTGCCGGAATAGAATTGCAGCGCCGGAGCGGAGGTATAAACCTTCATCTGCAATTTCTCATCCTGCGACCACAGATGCGCGGCTGGCTGGCTGGCATCGCCTTTGGTCTGCAATAAAAAGGCGTGATCGTAACCTTTTACCTTGCGCTGATCGTCATCGGCAAGAAACGCGCTGGCGATGGTTTTTGCGCTGTGGAAGTCGAACGAGGTTCCGGCAACGGATTTCAGCCCGTCGCGTGGAATACCACTTTCATCAACCGGCAGGTACGTATCAGCCAGAATCTGTAGCTTGTGCTGGCGTACGTCTGACTGCTCGCCGTCCAGGTTAAAGTAGACGTGATTGGTCAGGTTCACCGGGCAGGGCTTATCTACCGTCGCTCGATAGGTAATGGAGATTCGGTTATCGTTGGTGAGACGATACTGCGCGGTGGCGCAGAGATGGCCGGGGAAGCCCTGATCGCCATCGTCAGACGTCAGTGCAAACAGCACCTGACGATCGTTCTGGTTGACTATCTGCCAGCGACGTTTGTCAAAGCCGTCCGGCCCGCCGTGCAGTTGGTTTTCACCCTGGCTCGGCAGCAGACTGACGGTTTCACCCGCCCAGGTGTAACGGCTGTTGGCAATGCGATTGGCGTAGCGGCCAATCGATGCACCAAGAAAGGCGGCCTGATCCTGGTAATATTCCGGGCTGGCGCACCCCAGCAACGCTTCACGGACGCTGCCATCGGTTAGCGGGATACGGGCGGAAAGTAGTGTGGCGCCCCAGTCCATCAGCGTGACCACCATCCCTGCATCGTTGCGCAGGGTGAGCAGGCGGTACGGCTGACCATCGGGCGCCAGTGCGGGCGTTTCGTTTAGCACTGTCTGGCTCCTTGTGAGGGTTTGCATACGTAAAACGTTTCTTTGATTCCGGTTTTCGCTTCATACTGCGTGGCTACGGCCTGCTGTACGGCAGGAACCAGCGCTTCCGGGATCAACGCGACGACGCAGCCGCCGAAGCCGCCGCCGGTCATGCGTACGCCGCCTTTATCGCCGATGGTCGCTTTCACAATTTCGACCAGCGTGTCGATCTGCGGGACGGTGATTTCGAAGTCATCGCGCATTGAGGCGTGAGATTCCGCCATCAATTCACCCATGCGTTTCAGGTCGCCTTTCTCCAGCGCGCTGGCGGCTTCAACGGTACGGGCGTTTTCGGTCAGTACGTGGCGAACACGTTTGGCGACAATCGGGTCCAGCTCGCTGGCCACCGCGTTGAACGCCGCAAGGCTGACATCGCGCAACGCCGGTTGCTGGAAGAAACGCGCGCCCGTTTCACACTGCTCGCGGCGGGTATTGTACTCGCTGCCCACCAGCGTACGTTTAAAGTTACTGTTGATGATCACCACCGCCACGCCTTCCGGCATGGAAACCGCTTTCGTACCCAGCGTGCGGCAGTCAATCAGCAGGGCATGATCTTTTTTACCCAGCGCGGAGATCAGCTGATCCATAATGCCGCAGTTGCAGCCGACGAACTGATTCTCCGCTTCCTGGCCGTTGAGCGCGATTTGCGCGCCATCCAGCGGCAGGTGGTACAACTGCTGGAATACGGTGCCGACCGCGACTTCCAGCGACGCAGAAGAACTGAGTCCCGCGCCCTGCGGCACATTGCCGCTGATAACCAGATCCGCGCCGCCAAATGCGTTATTTCGTTTTTGCAGATGCTTCACCACGCCGCGCACGTAGTTTGACCACTGCTGGCTGTCGTGGGTAACGATCGGCGCATCAAGGGAGAATTCATCAACCTGGTTGTCGTAGTCAGCCGCAATCACGCGCACTTTGCGATCGTCACGCGTGGCGTAGCTAATCACCGTCTGGTAGTCGATAGCGCAAGGCAGCACGAAGCCGTCGTTGTAATCGGTGTGCTCGCCGATCAGATTGACGCGACCAGGCGCCTGAATGGTGTGGGTAGCAGGGTAGCCGAAAATTTCTGCAAACAGAGATTGTGTTTTCTCTTTCAGACTCATTATTTAAACTCCTGATTCGCGAAAATGAATGTCGCTGACCGCGCGCAGACGCTCCGCCGCTTGTTCTGCCGTCAGATCGCGCTGGGTCTCCGCCAGCATTTCATAACCGACCATAAATTTACGGACGGTCGCGGAACGCAGCAGCGGTGGATAAAAGTGCGCGTGCAGCTGCCAGTGCCCGTTCTCTTCACCGTTAAACGGCGCGCCGTGCCAGCCCATGGAGTAGGGGAAGGAGCACTGGAACAGGTTGTCATAGCGACTGGTCAGCTTTTTCAGCGCCAGCGCCAGGGAGTCGCGCTGATCGTCGGTCAAATCGGTAATGCGCAGCACATGCGCTTTGGGCAGCAGCAGCGTTTCAAACGGCCAGGCCGCCCAGTAAGGCACGACCGCCAGCCAGTGCTCGGTTTCAACCACCGTACGGCTGCCGTCCGCCAGTTCGCGCTGCACATAATCCACCAGCATTGGGGAGTGCTGTTCGGCGAAGTAGGCTTTTTGCAAACGATCTTCACGCTCGGCTTCGTTCGGCAGGAAGCTGTTGGCCCAAATCTGGCCGTGCGGATGCGGGTTGGAGCAGCCCATCGCCGCGCCTTTATTCTCAAAAACCTGCACCCAGGGGTAGGTTTTTCCCAGATCGGCAGTCTGTTCTTGCCAGGTTTTGATGATGTCGGTCAGCGCGGGGAGGCTCAGTTCCGGCAGCGTCTTGCTGTGATCGGGAGAAAAGCAGATCACGCGGCTGGTGCCGCGGGCGCTCTGGCAACGCATTAACGGGTCATGGCTGTCCGGCGCGTCCGGGGTGTCAGACATCAGCGCGGCAAAGTCATTTGTAAAGACATAGGTGCCGGTGTAATCCGGGTTTTTATCTCCGGTTACCCGCGTATTGCCCGCGCACAGGAAGCAGTCAGGGTCATGGGCGGGAAGCGCCTGCTGAGATGGCGTTTCCTGCGCCCCCTGCCAGGGGCGCTTTGCGCGATGCGGTGAAACCAGAATCCACTGTCCGGTTAGCGGGTTAAAACGGCGATGTGGATGATCGACAGGATTAAATTGCGTCATGACATGTCCTTAGTCTGGATATCCCTGCGGATGGCGTGACTGCCAACGCCAGGTGTCCTGCGCCATTTCGTCAAGAGTGCGGGTTACGCGCCAGTCCAGTTCGCGGTCGGCTTTGCTGGCGTCCGCCCAGTAGGCCGGAAGGTCGCCTTCACGGCGTGGGGCAAAATGATAAGCAACGGGTTTACCGCAGGCTTTGCTGAAGGCGTTAACCACATCCAGCACGCTGTTGCCAACACCAGCGCCAAGGTTGTAAATATGCACGCCTTGTTTGCCAGCCAGTTTTTCCATCGCGGTTACGTGGCCGTCGGCAAGATCCATCACATGGATGTAATCGCGCACGCCGGTGCCGTCTTCGGTAGGGTAGTCGTTGCCAAAGACCGCGAGCGATTCGCGACGGCCAACGGCGACCTGGGCGATGTACGGCATCAGGTTGTTAGGAATGCCCTGCGGATCTTCGCCCATATCACCTGACGGATGCGCGCCGACCGGGTTGAAGTAGCGCAGCAGGGCGATGCTCCAGTCCGGCTGCGCTTTTTGCAGGTCGGTCAGGATCTGTTCGACCATCAGTTTACTTTTGCCATATGGGCTCTGCGGCGTGCCGGTCGGGAAGCTTTCGACATAAGGAATTTTGGGCTGATCGCCGTAGACGGTGGCGGAGGAGCTGAAGATGAAGTTTTTGACATTGGCGGCGCGCATGGCGCTGATTAAACGCAGCGTACCGTTGACGTTGTTGTCATAGTATTCCAGCGGTTTGGCGACGGATTCGCCCACGGCTTTCAGACCGGCAAAGTGAATGACGGCGTCAATCGCGTGGTCATGCAGAATTTCAGTCATCAGCGCTTCGTTACGAATATCGCCTTCAACGAAAGTTGGGTGCTTACCACTTAATCGCTCGATAACAGGCAGTACGCTGCGCTTACTGTTGCAGAGGTTATCAAGGATGATGACATCGTGACCGTTTTTCAGTAACTGTACACAAGTATGACTTCCAATGTAACCGCTACCACCGGTGACCAGTACTCTCATAATTCGCTCCGTTAAGCCTATGGTATGGAATAACCATAGCATAACAAAGATGCGAAAAGTGTGACATGGAATATATTAGTGGAATCGTTTACACTTCGGTTTTTTCACCCGCCGACGACTGTTATTTAATGATAAATCATATGCTTTAAGAATGATTGCGCCTTTTATCTGAAAAAGCAGTGAAAAAAGGGACGTGGTCGCACGCCCCCAGTGAACCGCTAACGCAGCGTCGTCTGTTGATAGCGGTAACTCTCGCCTTCCGGTACAAATTCCAGCCGATGGGTAATGCAGCCTGGGGCGTCTTCCGCGTGATGGGAGACAAACAGCAACTGCGTTTCTCCCTCGCTAATCAGTACATCGACAAAGCGGCGAACGAGTTGACGATTCAACGGGTCCAGCCCTTGTAATGGCTCGTCAAGAATCAGCAGCGTAGGGTGTTTGACCAGCGCACGGGCAATCAGCGCCAGTCGTTGTTGCCCCCAGGACAGGCTGTGGAAAGGCGCATCCGCAGTGCGTTTGTCCATTCCCAGAATATCCAGCCATTGCTGCGCCAGCTTGTGCTGTCTGTCAGAAACCGCCTGGTAGATGCCAATCGAGTCAAAGTAACCGGAGAGAATGACATTACGCACCGTGGTGCTGACGCGGTAATCCAGATGCAGGCTGCTGCTGACATAGCCGATATGTTTTTTGATATCCCAGATTGTTTCACCACTCCCGCGACGGCGGCCAAACAGCGTCAGGTCGTTGCTGTATCCCTGCGGATGGTCGCCGGTGATTAAACTTAGCAGGGTGGATTTTCCCGCGCCGTTAGGCCCGACAATCTGCCAGTGTTCACCCGGATTCACCTGCCAGCTCAGATGATTAAGAATAGGGCGGTCGTTATAGGAGACGACGCCATCGTTGAGAATAATGCGCGCCGCGCCGTCCGGCAGGGCGTGACGGGCAGAAGGTTCATCCGGCTCGGGCAACTTTACGCCTTCCAGTCGTTCGCTATGCGCGAGTTGGGCAATCAGCGCCCGCTGGAGCAAATCCGCTTTTTCCCCCGTTTCCGTTAACGTGCAGTCGGCAAGGACTCCCGCATACTGAACGAATTCGGGGATCTCATCGAAGCGGTTTAACACCAGCACCAGCGTATAGCCCGACTGGTGCAGCGTGGCGAGAAGATTCGCCAGTTGCTGGCGGGAGGCGACATCCAGCCCGTCAAACGGCTCATCGAGGATTAATAAATCCGGTTCTGACATCAGCGCCTGACAAAGCAGCGTTTTGCGCGTTTCGCCCGTAGAAAGGTATTTAAAACGTCTGTCGAGCAGAGAAGAAATGCCAAACTGCTGCGCCAGTTCAGCACAGCGGGCGGGATCGCTCACCTCATCCTGAATGATTTCTGCCGTAGTTCGTCCGGTGTCGTCTTCGCCAGGGCTGAGCAGGTCGGTGTTGTTGCGCTGCCATTCATCGCTGACCAGTTTTTGCAACTGTTCGAATGAGAGGCGGGTGACGCGCGCG
Organism: Citrobacter sp. CK188; assembly: GCF_030333525.1. Taxonomy (NCBI): domain Bacteria; kingdom Pseudomonadati; phylum Pseudomonadota; class Gammaproteobacteria; order Enterobacterales; family Enterobacteriaceae; genus Citrobacter; species Citrobacter sp. CK188. The sequence goes on along the minus strand of NZ_JAOWFU010000038.1, from coordinate 77,379 downwards.
AACTGAGACTGGCGCTCGCCTTTCAGTAACGTCAGTTCTCCCGCCAGCGCGCGGGCCAGCGCCGATTTCCCGCTTCCATTGGTGCCGACAAAAGCCCAGCTATCCCCCGCCTGCAACGTCAGCGCATTTAACTGAAGCGTTTTTGTGTCGCTCAGGCGAAACGTACCTTGCGAAATATGCAATGATGACATTTTGTATCCCATTTTTTGCAGCGATGAATGACAGGGATACGTGTTCAAAGAACAGATGTCAATGCACTTAGCACAACGTAGCGATAATCACTCTGTCAGCATTAAAATATGCCGTCACGTTAGCACCTTCTTCCAGCGTGGCGGTCTCTTCAACGGGCAGGGTGGCGCATAACGTCTGGCCGTCAGGTAATGTCATGAGAACTTCGCACTGCTCGGCGCCGCGTTCAATATGGCTGATGGTTCCCTGAAGCTGGTTGTCGGCAGCCCGGGCAATCGCCTCGTCCTGGGTAATGCCAACCCACGGCGCTTTCAGCAGGATCAGGACTTCTTTACCTTCATCAAGGCCAAGACGCTCGCCGCTTTGCGCAGTGATGGCGACCTTCAGTCGCGTTTCGCCGTCGGCCAGCAGCACATCGACATGCTGTTGAACCTGATCGTGATCGCGTGCGGTAATGGTGCCGAACCACTGGTTACGGGCGCTGGTTTGCAAAGAGAAACGGGAAATGGCGGCCAGCAGGCTGTCGAGCGGCAGGGCGTCGTCGTCGCTCAGCACGTCGAACGCTTTTTGCTGAATCTGGGCGAGCAAATCGTAAAGCTGGATCAGGCGCTGACCGTAGCGGGTCAGTATCGCGCCGCCGCCGCCTTTGCCGCCCGTTGCGCGCTCGACGAGCGTCTGCTCGCTGAGTTGGTTCATCTCGTTAATGGCATCCCAGGCGCTTTTGTAGCTGATGCCCGCATCTTTCGCCCCCTGGCTGATGGAGCCGGAAAGCGCGATATGCTTGAGCAGCGAAATGCGGCGGGGGTCCGCAAACAATTTTTGTTGAAGTTTGAGTGTAAGGAGGATTTCGGCCTGCATAACAAGATCCTGGCAAAAGGGTTATTGTGACGGAAAACCGCTTCCGCGCAAAGTCGACCGCACAAAAGGGGAGTGCTTTTCTCATTTATGCAGTTAGAATATCAAAAGAATCCTATCTGGAGTTGACCATGTTAGAGTTATTGAAAAGTCTGGTATTCGCCGTAGTCATGGTTCCGGTGGTCATGGCCATCATTCTGGGGCTGATTTACGGTCTGGGTGAAGTGTTCAACATTTTCTCCGGTATCGGTCAGAAAGACCAGTCCAGACAAAACCATTGATTTTTAAACGCCCGCTCAGTCGGGCGTTTTACTTTCTTCGACTTTCAGGCCGCATTTTTGTTGGCTGTGCCTGTGAGTCTCAGCGCAACCCGAAATCCATTGAGTAGCGCCCCTCAAGATCCTGCTTTTTCTGCCGATATTTTCTTTGCGTAACCTCAATTGGGTATCAATAACTTCTGGGAAAAACCTTATTTTCTCGCTATATTTGCGCCTACATAACGACACTCAAAGGAGTTACAGATGGCACGTACATGGTTACGCCTGTTTGCTGGGGCAACATTATCTCTGACTGTTGCCGGACATGCGCTGGCGGATGAAGGGAAAATCACCGTATTCGCGGCGGCTTCGCTGACCAACGCAATGCAGGATATTGCGGTTGAATACAAAAAAGAGAAGAACGTTGACGTTGTCTCTTCATTTGCCTCTTCTTCTACGCTGGCTCGCCAGATTGAAGCGGGAGCGCCAGCGGATCTGTTTATCTCTGCTGACCAGAAATGGATGGATTACGCGGTAGACAAAAAAGCGATTGATACCGCAACGCGTGAAACGCTGCTTGGCAACAGCCTGGTTGTGGTCGCGCCAAAAGCCAGTGAACAGAAAGACATCACCATCGACAGCAAAACCAACTGGACGACTCTGCTGAATGGCGGCCGCTTGGCGGTGGGCGACCCGGAACACGTTCCGGCTGGCATTTATGCAAAAGAAGCGCTGCAAAAACTGGGCGCATGGGATACCCTGGCGCCGAAACTGGCTCCTGCGGAAGACGTGCGTGGCGCACTGGCGCTGGTGGAGCGTAGCGAAGCGCCGCTGGGCATCGTTTACGGTTCTGATGCCGTTGCCAGCAAAGGCGTGAAAGTGGTTGGCACGTTCCCGGAAGATTCCCATAAGAAAGTGGAATACCCGATCGCGATTGTTGATGGACACAAAAACGCAACGGTCAGCGCGTTCTATGACTACCTGAAAGGACCGCAGGCTTCCGAAATCTTTAAACGTTATGGATTTACGACGAAGTAATGATACTGACTGATCCAGAATGGCAGGCCGTTCTACTGAGCCTGAAAGTTTCTTCCCTGGCCGTGTTGTTTAGTCTGCCGTTTGGGATCTTTTTTGCCTGGTTACTTGTGCGATGCAAGTTTCCAGGCAAAGCGTTGCTTGACAGCGTACTGCATCTGCCGCTGGTTTTACCGCCCGTGGTGGTCGGTTATCTGCTGCTTATCGCGATGGGCCGACGCGGATTTATTGGTCAGTGGCTTTATGACTGGTTCGGCATTACCTTTGCCTTTAGCTGGCGAGGCGCCGTGCTGGCGGCGGCGGTGATGTCTTTCCCGTTAATGGTTCGCGCTATTCGTCTGGCGCTTGAAGGGGTTGACATTAAGCTGGAGCAGGCCGCCAGAACGCTGGGCGCAGGACGCTGGCGTGTTTTCCTCACCATTACGCTACCGCTGACATTGCCTGGCATCATCGTCGGGACCGTGCTGGCGTTTGCCCGTTCGCTCGGCGAGTTCGGCGCTACCATCACTTTCGTGTCTAACATTCCGGGTGAAACCCGCACCATTCCTTCCGCGATGTATACCCTGATCCAGACCCCTGGCGGCGAAAGCGCGGCGGCGAGATTGTGCATTATTTCTATTGTGCTGGCGCTGATCTCATTGTTGATTTCGGAATGGCTGGCGCGTATCAGCCGTGAGCGCGCGGGGAGATAAACATGCTGGAACTCAATTTCTCCCAGACGCTGGGCACCCACTGTCTGACGCTCAACGAAACGCTACCTGCCAATGGGATCACCGCTATTTTTGGCGTTTCCGGTGCCGGGAAAACATCGCTGATCAATGCCATCAGCGGACTGACGCGCCCGCAAAAAGGGCGCATTGTGCTCAATGGTCGCGTGCTTAATGATGTTGAAAATGGCATCTGCCTGACGCCGGAAAAACGGCGCGTCGGTTATGTGTTCCAGGATGCCCGACTGTTTCCGCATTACAAAGTGCGCGGCAATCTGCGCTATGGCATGGCGAAAAGCATGGCCGGACAGTTCGACAAGCTGGTGGATCTGCTCGGTATCGAACCTTTGCTGGAGCGTTTGCCTGGCAGCCTTTCCGGCGGGGAAAAACAGCGTGTGGCGATTGGTCGCGCGTTGCTGACCGCGCCGGAGCTACTGTTGCTTGATGAGCCGCTGGCTTCGCTGGATATTCCGCGCAAACGTGAACTGCTGCCGTATCTGCAACGCCTGGCGCGCGAAATTAATATCCCCCTGCTGTACGTCAGCCACTCGCTGGACGAGATTTTACATCTGGCGGACAGAGTCATGGTGCTGGAAAACGGGCAGGTGAAAGCGTTTGGCGCGCTGGAAGAGGTCTGGGGCAGCAGTGTGATGCACCCGTGGCTGCCGAAAGAGCAGCAGAGCAGCATCCTGAAAGTGAGCGTGCTGGAGCATCATCCGCATTATGCAATGACCGCGCTGGCGCTGGGCGATCAGCACCTGTGGGTCAACAAACTGGAAGAGCCGCTGCAAACCGTGCTGCGTATTCGTATTCAGGCCTCGGACGTGTCGCTGGTATTACAACCACCGATGCAAACCAGTATCCGTAATATCCTGCGGGCAAAAGTGGCAAACTGTTATGACGATAACGGGCAGGTGGAAGTCCAGCTTGAAGTCGGCGGGAAAACGCTGTGGGCGAGAATCAGCCCGTGGGCCAGGGATGAGCTGGGCATCAAACCTGGCCTGTGGCTGTACGCGCAAATCAAGAGTGTTTCAATTACCGCCTGATTACAGCAGGTGGGTATAAATAAACTTCGCAATGCTGTCCGTGGTGTTATCGCCGATCACGATATTCGCCCGCGTTTTCACCGCGTCGTCAGCATTGCCCATCGCGACGCCGGTGCCTGCCGCTTCCAGCATACTGATATCATTGTAGTTATCGCCAAACGCCACCACATTCTCCATCGACCAGCCCTGCGCTTCAATCCACTGGGTAAGGCGCTTCCCTTTGCTGTTCCCTTTACGCGCGATATCCACCTGATCGTGCCAGGACCATTCGCACTCCAGACCCAGCTGATGCTCAACCTGCTGCACGAACTGTTGCAGTTTTGGCAGATTTTCATCGGTCAGCGCGAATTTCCAGACGGCGTTGACGTCGCGTGCCGACTGCGCCAGCGACGGTACCTGAGTAAAGGTCGGGCGCTGTTCCGGCGGCAGCGTCTGCGCCCAGTTAGCGGTACGGATCACATGGCCGGTCGGGCGTTCATAAACCATCGCGTCATCAACGTACATCAGACCGTGAATCTGATGCGCATCCAGCAGATCAATCAATTGCAATGCCTGATCGACAGGCAGCGGATCGGCCTCAAGAACATTTTTTGCTTGATAATCATACAAGTAGGTGCCATTACAGCAAATTGCAGGTGTATCCAGCGCCAGTGCCTGATAAAAAGGATGAATCGCAACGTGATGACGGCCAGTGACGATGATAAGTTGGTAGCCTGCCTCTCTGGCGCGAGAAAGCGCCTCAAGCGAGGAGGGGAGCAATGTTTTTTTCGGCGTCAGTAAGGTGCCGTCTAAATCCAGGGCAATCACACGAGCGGTCATAGGGAGTTCCAGATTAAGGTTGAGAATTTTGCCTGCGGGAATGGTACACCGAGACGGTTGGCCGGACAAAATTCTGAGCGTTAATTCAGCATTCACCGTTAAAAGCGTCTACGTTAAGCTGTATTCCGCAATTGCAGACAGTTGCCATAAGGAAGGAGTAGTCATGAAGCAAACCGTTTATACCGCCAGCCCTGAGAGCCAGCAAATTCACGTCTGGAGCCTGAATCATGACGGCTCGCTGAAGCTGGTGCAGGTGGTTGATGTGCCGGGGCAGGTTCAGCCGATGGTGGTCAGCCCTGATAAGCGCTATCTCTATGTTGGCGTCCGTCCTGAGTTCCGCGTGCTGGCTTACCGTATTGCGCCGGATGACGGCGCGCTGACCTTCGCGGCGGAGTCCGCTCTGCCGGGTAGCCCAACCCATATCTCTACCGATCATCAGGGCCGTTTTGTGTTTGTTGGCTCGTACAATGCCGGTAACGTCAGCGTGACCCGTCTGGATGATGGCCTGCCGGCTGGCGTGGTGGATGTCGTTGAAGGGCTGGAAGGGTGCCACTCAGCGAATATCTCGCCGGATAACCGGACGCTGTGGGTGCCTGCGCTGAAGCAGGATCGCATTTGCCTGTTTACGCTCAGCGACGACGGCAAACTGGTCGCCCAGGAACCGGCGGAAGTCACCACCGTTGAAGGGGCCGGGCCGCGCCATATGGCGTTCCACCCGAACCAGCAATATGCCTACTGCGTGAATGAACTGAACAGCTCTGTTGATGTCTGGGAGCTGAAAGATCCGCACGGCAATATTGAATGCGTACAGACGCTGGATATGATGCCTGCCGATTTTTCTGACACGCGTTGGGCGGCGGATATCCATATTACGCCGGATGGCCGTCATCTGTATGCCTGCGACCGTACCGCCAGCCTGATTACCGTTTTTAGCGTTTCTGAAGACGGCAGCGTACTGACAAAAGAGGGCTTCCAGCCGACTGAGACGCAGCCGCGCGGCTTTAACGTCGATCATAGCGGTAAGTACCTGATTGCCGCCGGGCAGAAGTCACACCATATTGCGGTGTATGCCATTGCCGGTGAGCAGGGGCTGCTGACGGAGAAAGGCCGTTATGCGGTAGGCCAGGGGCCAATGTGGGTCGTGGTTAACGCGTATTAATATTCCGTGACGTTGTGCCCGGTGGCGCTCGCTTACCGGGCCGTCGGCCGGATACGGCGTTATTGTTGCCGCTGTGGTTCAGCAAAAGGCGTCCACAGCGTGTCTTTATCATCGGCCCAGACATTCAAAAGCAGAGAGAAAAAACGCTCTGCCGGAGGAGAGAGAACGGCGTCTTTGCGCCGGATAATCCCTAACGTGCGTCTGATAACGGGTTCGATCAACGGGATCCCGATAAGCGTGGGATGCACTGTCTGAGGCATTGCCAGCCCCGGCAGCGCAGAAATACCCAGCCCGGCCTCAACCAGGCCAAGCGAGGTCGATAAATGACGAACCTCGTAAAACCAGTCCAGCTTCCAGGGTTTATCCGCCAGATTGTGCTCAATAAGCAGCCTGTTACCGCTGGATGACCGCACGCCAATCAATTTGTAGCCCACCAACTCCTGCCATTCGACCAGTTGCTTACTGGCTAAGGGATGGTTTCGTCGACAGGCCAGAACAAACGGTTCATTCACCAGCGGGGTGAAGTCAATAGCAGAATTTGTGATGCTGTTCATATTTATGCCGAAATCAGCTTCGTTACCCAACACCGATTCCATGCAGTTGTTCGTACCTTTTTCAAGAATTCGTATTTTGATATTGGGGTACAACTCATTAAATTTTCCGATAGCAAGGGGTAGAAAATAGAAAACAGCGGTCGGAATACAGGACAATGTGATCGTGCCGTGGTGATAAGCATTCATTTCGCGAACATTAAAAAGAGCTTCATCCAGTTTTCTTATTAATTCTCTGGCTTCCGGTAACAGCATTCTCCCCGCTTTTGTTAATTCTACTTTACGTGTTGTTCTCTCAAAAAGCAGGGTATGTAAATCATCTTCCATCTTTTTTATTCTGCGAGTTAATGCAGGTTGCGTAATGTTAAGTAATTTAGCGGCTTTGTTAAATGATCCTGCCTCTGCCAGTGTGACAAATGCCTTCATACTTGATAATTCGTGTTTCATCATAACTCCAGAAAATAGAATCCAGGGATTCCCTGATTTGCTGCCCCAGGAGAGAAAAACGTAGTTTATATGTAAATTATCCGTCTTGATTAATGCAAATAAATTATCAATCATAAATTTAAAGTCATTAGCCTCTCTATTCTGCGCGTGCAACCATGTCCTCATTAACGCTAATGTTTTTTAATTGAGGGCAATGTTATGAAAAAAATTCCCTGCACGTTGATGCGAGGGGGAACATCCAGAGGGGCGTTTTTATTAGCAGAACACCTTCCTGAGGAGAGACAGCGGCGCGATGCCATATTGATGGCAATTATGGGATCGGGGAATGAACTGGAAATAGATGGCATTGGCGGCGGTAATCCGTTGACCAGTAAAGTGGCCATTATCCGTCGTTCGGATGACTCAAAAGCAGATATCGACTATTTATTTGCTCAGGTTCTGGTACATGAACACCGCGTTGATACCACGCCGAACTGTGGAAATATGCTTTCCGCGGTAGGCGCATTTGCGATTGAACATGGCTTAATTGAGACTACGCCGCCCGTCACGCGCGTGCGTATACGTAATGTAAATACAAATACGTATATCGAAGCGGACGTGCAGACGCCGGACGGCGCCGTTGAGTACGAAGGCCAGGCAAAAATCGATGGCGTACCGGGAACGGCCGCGCCCGTGGCACTCACGTTTTTGAACGCTGCTGGCGCCAAAACCGGGCAAATTTTTCCGACCGGTCATCGTGTCGATCATTTTGATTCCGTTGCCGTCACCTGTATTGATATGGCGATGCCGGTGGTTATTATCGCTGCTGAAGATGTCGGTAAAACGGGTTATGAATCCCCTGCGGAACTTGATGCCGATACTGAATTATTGCGCCGCATTGAATCCATCCGTTTGCAGGCGGGTAAAGCGATGGGATTAGGCGACGTCAGCAATATGGTTATTCCTAAACCGATGCTTATTTCCCCGGCCAGACGGGGCGGGACGATCAATGTGCGCTATTTTATGCCGCACTCCTGCCATAAGGCGCTGGCGATTACTGGTGCTATCGCGCTTGCCAGTAGCTGTGCGACAGAAGGGACGGTCGCCCACCGGATGACGCAATTGACGGACTATGGCGATATAAATATCGAACATCCGGGCGGATGCCTTGATATTCATTTAACAAATGAAGGTAATGAGCCTTCTTCAATACGTGCTTCTGTTATTCGCACAGCAAGAAAGATTTTTGCAGGTGAAGTTTATATTCCTGAATGATGTTGATCTCATTTCGCTGTGATTAAGGAAAATCAAACAATGCCTTTTCTGTATAACGAATACAGATAAATCAGGGTGCAAAAAATGAATAAAAAATCTATATGGAAGCTAATTATTATATTAGCGATCCCGTGTATTATTGGCTTAATTCCTGCGCCAGCCGGTCTGAGTGAACTCGCCTGGGTTCTCTTTGGCATCTATCTTGCGGCAATCGTGGGGCTGGTGATAAAACCGTTTCCCGAACCCGTTGTATTATTGATTGCCGTCGCGGCATCGATGGTCGTGGTCGGAAATTTAAGTGAAGGGGCGTTTAAAACGACCAGCGTGCTCAGCGGTTATGCCTCTGGAACGACGTGGTTGGTATTTTCTGCGTTTACGTTAAGCGCCGCGTTTGTCACTACCGGTCTGGGCAAACGCATTGCGTATATTCTGATTGGTAAGATTGGGAATACCACGCTGGGGCTGGGCTACGTCACGGTTTTTCTCGATCTGGTTCTCTCTCCGGCAACGCCGTCAAACACGGCGCGCGCAGGCGGCATTGTTTTACCGATCATCAACAGTGTGGCTGTCGCGCTGGGTTCTGAGCCTGAAAAAAGCCCCCGTCGTGTCGGTCATTACTTAATGATGTCCGTGTATATGGTCACGAAAACGACCAGTTATATGTTTTTTACCGCAATGGCAGGGAACATACTGGCGCTGAAAATGATCAACGATATTTGCCATCTGCAATTAAGCTGGGGGGGATGGGCGCTGGCAGCAATGGTGCCGGGTATCATTATGTTACTGGTGACGCCGCTGGTGATTTATACCATGTACCCACCGGAAATTAAAAAGGTTGATAATAAAACGATCGCGAAAGCCGGGCTTCAGGATCTCGGGCCAATGAAAGGCCGTGAGAAATTACTGCTGGGTATTTTTGTCCTCGCGCTGTCAGGCTGGATTTTCAGTAAACAGCTTGGCGTGGATGAATCAACCGTTGCGATTGTGGTGATGGGCGCGATGTTGCTACTGGGCGTGGTGAGCTGGGATGATGTCGTTAAAAATAAAGGCGGCTGGAATACATTAATCTGGTACGGCGGTATCATTGGCTTAAGTTCTTTATTATCGAAAGTGAAGTTTTTTGACTGGCTGGCTGAACTGTTTAAAAACAATCTCTCTTTTGATAATCATGGTAACGTGGCGTTCTTCGTCATTTTGTTCCTGAGTATTATTGTCCGTTATTTCTTTGCCTCCGGTAGCGCTTATATTGTGGCGATGATGCCGGTATTCGCCATGCTGGCGAATGTCTCTGGCGCGCCATTAATGCTAACCGCGCTGGCCTTATTATTCTCCAACTCTTATGGTGGAATGGTCACGCACTATGGCGGTGCCGCTGGCCCGGTTATTTTCGGGGTCGGTTATAACGATATTAAGTCCTGGTGGCTCGTCGGCGCGGTTCTGACCATCTTAACGTTCCTGGTACATATCACGGTTGGTATCTGGTGGTGGAACATGTTGATTGACTGGAACATGCTGTAATCAACCGTCAGCGTTCATTTTTATTATTAATGACATGGTCTGTTGTTCGTGCATGGAAACATGCACGGCAATGTGGAGTAATGAATGATTAAGTTATATGACAAAGGGATTTATCTCTCCGGTAACAATGAGATAATTGCAGAAGAACAGTATTGCGGTAATGTACAAAAAGAGGAAGCCAAAAAAGGCACCATAGCATGGTCCATTCTTGCGTCTCATAATACGTCAGGAAATATGGATAAACTTAAAATCAAGTTTGATTCGTTAACCTCCCACGATATTACCTATGTAGGCATAATTCAGACCGCGAAAGCGTCCGGGATGGCGCGTTTTCCATTACCTTATGTTCTCACAAACTGTCATAACTCATTATGCGCCGTTGGTGGAACCATTAATGGCGATGATCATCTTTTTGGACTTTCCGCCGCGCAGCGCTATGGCGGTATTTATGTGCCGCCCCATATTGCGGTCATCCACCAATATATGCGCGAGATGATGGCGGGCGGTGGAAAAATGATTTTAGGCTCAGACAGCCACACGCGCTATGGCGCGCTGGGGACGATGGCCGTAGGGGAGGGCGGAGGTGAACTCGTCAAGCAACTGTTGAATGATAGCTGGGATATCGATTATCCGGGCGTCGTGGCGGTATATCTGACGGGAAAACTGGCGCCAGGCGTTGGCCCGCAGGATGTGGCGTTAGCCATCATTGGCGCCGTATTTAAAAATGGCTATGTCAAAAATAAGGTCATGGAATTTGTGGGGCCGGGCATTAGCGCAATGTCCACGGACTTCCGTAACAGTGTTGATGTCATGACCACGGAGACGACCTGCCTGAGTTCGGTGTGGCAAACGGATGATGAAACCCGTAGCTGGCTGGCGTTACATGGCCGTGAACCGGACTATCGACAGCTGAATCCGCAGCCAATGGCCTGGTACGATGGCTGTATTTATGTTGATTTGAGCACAATTAAACCGATGATCGCGCTACCTTTCCATCCGAGCAATGTGTATGAAATCGACACATTAAATGAGAATTTGACGGATATTCTGCACCAGGTAGAAATTGAGTCTGCGCGCATTGCCCGTGGGAAAGCCAAAATCTCGCTGCTGGATAAAGTTGAGAAGGGGAGATTAAAGGTGCAGCAGGGAATTATTGCCGGATGCTCAGGCGGTAACTATGAGAACGTCATTGCGGCGGCGAATGCGTTGCGCGGTAAATCGTGTGGTAACGAGACGTTCTCACTCGCGGTTTACCCCTCTTCACAGCCTGTATTTATGGATCTGGCGAAAAAAGGCGTGGTGGCCGATTTAACTGGCGCGGGCGCAATCATCAGAACCGCTTTCTGCGGCCCATGCTTTGGCGCTGGCGATACGCCCGTTAACAACGGGCTGAGCATTCGCCACACCACCCGTAACTTCCCGAACCGTGAAGGTTCGAAACCGGGTAATGGTCAAATGTCCGCGGTTGCGCTGATGGATGCGCGTTCTATTGCGGCGACGGCAATAAATGGGGGCTATCTGACCTCCGCCGCTGAACTGGACTGCTGGGAAAACGTTCCTGACTATGCGTTTGATCCCACTCCGTACAAAAACCGTGTCTATCAGGGTTTTGTTAAAGGGGCGACGCAGCAATCGCTCATCTATGGCCCGAATATCAAAGACTGGCCGACGCTGGGGACGCTGACGGAAAATATTCTGCTCAAGGTGGCGTCAAAAATTCTTGATGAAGTCACAACGACGGATGAGCTGATCCCGTCCGGGGAGACCTCCTCTTTTCGCTCAAACCCGGTTGGTCTGGCGGAGTTCACCCTGTCACGCCGCGATCCAGACTATGTTGGCCGAAGCAAAGCAACCGCGACGCTGGAAAAACAGCGTCTGGCAGGCGAGGTGAGTGAGCTGGAGCCGGTCTTTGCCCGTATTCGCACAATTGCGGGCCAGGAAACCACCGATCCGTTAGCCACCGGGATTGGCAGCATGATTTATGCCGTTAAGCCGGGAGACGGTTCCGCGCGTGAACAGGCGGCAAGCTGTCAGCGCGTGATTGGCGGTCTGGCGAATATAGCCCAGGAGTATGCGACGAAACGCTACCGTTCGAATGTGATCAACTGGGGAATGTTGCCGCTGCAAATGGCGGGTGAGCCTGGGTTTGACGTCGGGGATTATATTTACATTCCTGGCGTCCGTACGGCGCTGGATCAATGCGCAACCACCTTAAAAGGCTATGTGATTCATGACGATGAAATCACGGAAATCAGTCTGTATCTGGAAAGCCTGACCGCCGAGGAACGTGAAATTATCAAAGCGGGAAGTCTGATTAATTTCAATAAAAACCGTCAGATGTAAAAAAAGGTCGTCACGCCTGGCGTGACGACCTTTTCTCTTTTATCCGGCCTGAAGAATAATCGTCAGCAGATATTATTGCTTCGGTTCGGCAACCACTTTACTGCCTAAACCCCGGTTGTTGTATTCCCACATCCGGTTAAAGTTCGTGTCGTTCAGGTTACGCTGCACCTCGTCTTTATCATCCTTCGCGCCAGTATTCCCGGCAAAAGGACGTTTGGAGATAACGGCGTCAGCCCACGGTTTCGCCATATTGAACCCTTCGTTAATCACGCTATCGCGGATAACGACCTGACCGTTGGTGTTGGCATCCACATCCAGCGAACGACCCAGTTGCGCGACGCCATCACCTGCGGCGGTAAAGCGGCTGTTGGTGGCGAGGAAACCGTAATAAATATTCGACAGCGTTGCCGGAGCGAAAACATACGCTTCCTGCTGGGTACGGGAGTTCACCACGCGGAAATCGGTGTTATCGAACACCACTGCGCCGCGACCGGAAACCATATCCACATCCCCTTCAATGTAACTGTTCGTCACCAGCGTGCGTGGTTGGCGATCGTTTTGCAGGCGGTTCTGCACGCCGCTGTTGGTCACGAAGAAGGTATTCTGGCGACCCAGAATGTTCACTTTATTAATCTGCACTTTGTCGCCGTCAGTGCGTAAGGCCACTGCCGGATGGTTGCCGGCGTCAACGCTGTCACCGAGATTGTTTTCGATGGTCAGGTTTTGTAACTGCAAGCCGTCATTCTGTGACCAGACCACCGCAGAACACATCACGCCAATGCTGGCGCCGCGTTTGCTCTGGCAGTTATCAAACATATACCACGCAGGTTTGCCCGGCATGTATTTACCGCCCGGGTTCACTGAACGACGCCAGTCGGTCGTGCTCATTTCGCCGTCAATCGCCTGGCCGATTTTCACATCAATCGCGTTCTCGCCCGTACCGTACAGCGTCAGGCTGCCAGGCGCCGCCGGGATATACACGGTTCCCTGATACTCGCCCGGCATAATGGCGATGTACAGACGCTTGCTGCTGCGCTGCGTAATTGCCGCATCCACCGCCGCCTGAATGGTGGTGTGCGTCACGCCTGGCGTGCCAGCCGGGCCGACAACGAAGTCAGGTTGCGCAGGCAGCGTAATGGCGGAAGGCGTCCACGGCGCCGTATTCGGCGTCAGTGACGAGAAATAGTGTGCAGCAACGAAATTCTGCGCTTCGTTCGCCGACAGGATCGGACGCGAGGAGGTGCCTGGCGCGGTCTGATCGGATGGGATTTGATCGGGCGGCGTAGAGCTACAGGCGGTCAGCGTCACGCCAAAAGCCAGTGCCAGCGCCAGACGGGAAACCGAAAATGTGTTCACAGGTTGCTCCGGGCTTTGAAAGTTAAATTAATTCCATTGAAGCCTGCTTTTTTATACTAAGTTGAGCGAAACGGGAAGGTGAAAAGGTAAAAAGTTCTTTTTTAGACGCCGCGCACCTGATGTTCCAGGCAAGTACATCACAAATAAATAACATTCATGGCCTGTAAGATTGACAACCCCGGCAGAATAAAAAATAAATGTATAGACAACCCATGACAAGTGATGAACCCAATGGCGCAACTTTTACCTGATGACACGATCTGGCGGAATGGCCGACTGGCGACGATGGACCCTGAACGCGGTAGCCCTTATGGGATGGTGGACGATCATGCGCTTGTCGTCCGCCAGGGCCGGATACTGGATATTGTGCCTGCGTCGTCGCTCAACGCCGCGCACCGCAATACCGTGGATCTGCAAGGCCGACTGGTCACGCCCGGATTGATTGACTGTCACACCCACCTGATTTTTGGCGGCACGCGCGCCGGGGAGTGGGAGCAGCGGCTTAACGGCGTGTCGTACCAGCAGATCAGCGCGCAGGGCGGCGGTATCAACGCGACCGTCGCTGCGACCCGGACGGCCTCTGAAGATGAACTTTTAACCGTTGCGCGTGCGCGGATGGCGCGGTTGCTGCAAGAAGGCGTTACGTTGCTGGAGGTGAAATCCGGCTATGGCCTGAATTTCGCCACGGAAGAGAAAATGTTGCGCGTTGCCGCTGCGCTGGCGCATGAAAACAGGGTGGAAATCAGTCCTACCCTGCTGGCGGCACACGCGACGCCAGCAGAATACCGCGACGATCCCGACGGCTATATCACGCTGGTTTGCGAAAGTATTCTGCCCGGATTATGGGCAAAAGGGCTGTTTGAGTCGGTGGATCTTTTCTGTGAAAGCGTGGGGTTTAACCTGGCGCAGAGTGAGCGGGTATTTCAGGCCGCTCAGGCGTTGGGCATTCCGGTAAAAGGGCACGTTGAGCAGCTCTCCTTGCTGGGGGGCGCGCAACTGGTGAGTCGTTATCAGGGGTTATCCGCCGACCATATTGAGTATCTGGATGAGGCTGGCGTGGCGGCGATGAGTCGCAGCGGCACCGTGGGCGTTCTGCTGCCGGGGGCGTTTTATTTCCTCAAAGAGACGCAGCGCCCGCCGGTGGCGTTGCTCCGCCACTATGGCGTGCCGATGGCGGTTGCAACGGACTTTAACCCCGGCACCAGTCCGTTTATCAGTTTGCATCTGGCGATGAACATGGCTTGCGTACAGTTTGGCTTAACGCCGGAAGAGGCGTGGGCGGGCGTGACGCGGCATGCTGCGCGCGCGCTGGGGCGGCAGACGACGCATGGGCAATTGAAAGCGGGATATGTCGCTGACTTTGCCGTATGGGACGCTGAGCTTCCGGTTGAAATCCTTTATGAACCGGGGCGTAACCCGCTCTGTCACCGTGTATTCAGAGGAGAAGTAACATGACGCAATGGCAACCCGCATCCCCCACGCTCTGGCAGGGGCGTGATGACAGCGCCGAGGCGGCTAACGCGCTGCGTCTCTTTCAGACGGTGACGCGCAGCCCGACGTTTTCTCCCGAAATGTATCGTGAAAAAATCGCCTTGCTCGGCTTTGCCTGTGACGAAGGCGTGAAGCGAAACCAGGGGCGGCCTGGCGCTGCTGGCGCGCCGGATGCCCTGCGCCGGGCGCTGGCGAACCTGGCCTCTCACCACGGCCACGATCGGCTGGTGGATTTAGGCAACATTATTGCGCAAGCCCCCGATCTGGAAGGCGCGCAGCAGGCGCTTCGCGATGAGGTACGGCGCTGCCAGCAGGCGGATATGCGCACGTTTGTGCTAGGCGGCGGACATGAAACGGCGTTTGGGCATGGCGCGGGACTGCTTGATGCGTTCCCGCATGCCAGAGTCGGCATTATTAATCTTGATGCGCATCTGGATCTGCGTCGGGCTGACCACGCCACCTCCGGTACGCCGTTTCGCCAGTTGGCGCAATTATGCGATGAACAACAGCGTGAGTTTCATTACGCCTGCTTTGGCGTCAGTCGGGCGGCAAATACGCAGGCGTTATGGGATGAGGCGCAACAACGCGGAGTGACCATCGTAGAAGACGTGGATTGTGATACCGCTCAGGCGCCGTTGGCGCAGGTTATCGACAGCGTGGATAAGATCTACCTGACCATCGATCTTGATGTGCTGCCCGCCTGGGAGATGCCCGCAGTGTCTGCGCCCGCAGCGCTCGGTGTGCCGTTGGCGACGGTGATGCGGCTTGTCGATGCCGTTTGTCGCAGCGGTAAGCTACAGGCGGTGGATATGGTTGAATTTAATCCGCGCTTTGACGATGATGGCAACGCCGCGCGTGTTGCGGCACGCCTCGGCTGGCAAATCGCACACGGGTGGCGTTAATCGCGATGTTTGTCCGGCCCGAAATCGCGTTACAGGCCGGATAATGCCATCCGGCAAATAAAATCATACGCTTAAGGAAGGCTTACGCATGCTCCCATCCCGTTCTGCCCCTGTGCCTTTCTATGAAAAGGTCAAACAGACGATCAGCGACAACATCGCCAGCGGCGTCTGGCGCCCGCATGACCGTATTCCCTCGGAAGCGGAACTGGTGGCGCAATTTGGCTTCAGCCGGATGACAATCAACCGGGCGTTGCGGGAATTAACGGATGAAGGGCTGCTGGTGCGTTTACAGGGCGTCGGCACATTTGTGGCGGAACCGAAAGGGCAGTCCGCACTGTTTGAAATTCGCAGCATTGCCGATGAAATCGCCGCCCGTCACCATCAGCACCGCTGTGAGGTGCTGACGCTGGAACAGACGCAGGCGAATGCGCTTCAGGCCACGGCCCTGAATGTGCGTGAAGGCACGCTGATTTTTCATTCGGTGATGGTGCACTATGAAAACGATCTGCCGGTGCAGATAGAGGATCGCTGTGTGAATGCCGGCGTTGTACCGGATTATCTGGCACAGGATTACAGCCAGACCACGCCTCATGCATACCTGTCGCTGATCGCCCCGCTAACGGAAGGGGAGCACATTGTGGAAGCCGTGCGCGCCACGGCGGAAGAGTGCGCGCTGCTGAACATTAAGGAGCACGATCCCTGCCTGTTAATTCATCGACGCACCTGGTCTGCGTCACACATTGTTTCTCACGCTCGCCTGCTTTTCCCCGGTTCTCGCTACCGGTTGCAGGGCCATTTTATGTCCTGAATGACGGCGCGATAAAAAGCGTGATTGCTGACGCAATATAACAAAAATGTATCTCAGTTGTTAAAATCAGCCTTGCGACAAGTTGTATAGACAAGTATATGTTACTTATCTGTCCGATCATCGTAAGGAGTCTGGTGTCATGCCTCAAAGCAAGTATCGTCAGCAGGATATCCGCGCCCCGAGGGGAACAACCCTGACGGCAAAAAGCTGGTTAACCGAAGCGCCGCTGCGCATGTTAATGAACAACCTCGATCCCGATGTTGCCGAGAATCCGCATGAACTGGTGGTTTATGGCGGCATTGGCCGCGCAGCGCGCGACTGGGAGTGCTATGACGCCATCATCAATGCGCTGACCAAACTGGAGGCCGATGAAACCCTGCTGGTGCAGTCCGGTAAACCGGTCGGCGTGTTTAAGACCCACGAAAACGCGCCACGTGTCCTGATCGCTAACTCCAACCTGGTGCCGCACTGGGCGACCTGGGAACATTTCAATGAGCTGGACGCCAAAGGGCTGGCGATGTACGGCCAGATGACCGCCGGAAGCTGGATCTACATCGGCAGCCAGGGCATCGTGCAGGGTACCTATGAAACCTTCGTTGAAGCAGGACGGCAGCACTATCAGGGGAATTTGTCCGGGCGCTGGGTGCTGACCGCCGGGCTTGGCGGTATGGGCGGCGCACAGCCGCTGGCCGCGACGCTGGCGGGGGCGTGCTCGCTGAATATCGAATGCCAGCAAAGCCGTATTGATTTCCGTCTGCGTACCCGCTACGTCGATGAACAGGCCACCTCGCTGGACGATGCGCTGGCGCGAATTGAAAAATATACCCGCGAAGGTAAAGTCGTCTCCGTTGCGCTGTGCGCCAACGCGGCGGACGTCGTGCCGGAACTGGTAAAACGCGGCATTCGCCCGGATCTGGTGACCGACCAGACCAGCGCGCACGATCCGCTGCACGGTTATCTGCCCTCTGGCTGGCGTTGGGAGGAGTATCAGGCGAAAGCGGCGTCAGATCCACAGGGCACGGTACAGGCGGCGAAACGCTCAATGGCGAAGCACGTACAGGCGATGCTGGCGTTCAGTGAAATGGGCGTCCCGACCTTTGATTACGGCAACAATATCCGCCAGATGGCGAAAGAGATGGGCGTAGAGAACGCCTTTGATTTTCCTGGGTTCGTTCCGGCCTATATCCGCCCGCTTTTCTGTCGGGGGATCGGCCCATTCCGTTGGGTGGCGCTTTCCGGCGATCCAGAAGATATTTATAAAACCGATGCCAAAGTCAAAGAGATTGTGGCGGATGACAAACATCTGCATCACTGGCTGGATATGGCGCGCGAACGTATTAACTTCCAGGGCTTACCGGCGCGTATTTGCTGGGTGGGGCTGGCGTGGCGGCAAAAACTGGGTCTGGCGTTTAACGAAATGGTACGCCGTGGAGAGGTCTCCGCGCCGATCGTCATTGGCCGCGATCATCTGGATTCCGGCTCCGTCGCCAGTCCAAACCGGGAGACGGAAGCGATGCGTGACGGTTCTGATGCGGTATCCGACTGGCCGTTACTGAACGCGCTGCTCAATACCGCCAGCGGTGCGACCTGGGTTTCGCTGCATCATGGCGGCGGCGTCGGCATGGGGTTCTCGCAACATGCCGGAATGGTGATTGTCTGCGACGGCACCGATGAAGCGGCGGCGCGTATCGCCAGAGTGCTGCATAACGATCCGGCGACAGGCGTGATGCGTCATGCTGACGCCGGGTATGAGATTGCGGTTGAATGCGCCGCAGAACAAGGGCTGAACTTGCCGATGATCGCGGCTACTCAAGGAAAACGCTGATATGAATACGCTTACGTTAACGCCGGGTCATCTGAGTTTTGCGCAGCTTCGCGCCGTCTGGCAGCAGCCAGTGCAACTGCGTCTTGATAGCAGCGCGGTTGACGGTATTAATGCCAGCGTCGACTGCGTGAACAATATCGTCGCCGAGGGGCGCACGGCCTACGGTATCAATACCGGTTTTGGTCTGCTGGCGCAGACGCGCATCGCCACGGAGGATCTGCAAAACCTGCAACGTTCGCTGGTGCTCTCCCACGCGGCGGGTATTGGCGAGCCGCTGGACGACGCGATGGTGCGTTTGATCATGGTGCTGAAAATCAATAGCCTGGCGCGTGGTTTCTCGGGCATTCGCCTGAGCGTGATTGAAGCGCTGATTGCGCTGGTCAACGCAGAAGTCTGGCCGCTGATCCCGGCGAAAGGTTCTGTAGGGGCATCGGGCGATCTGGCGCCGTTGGCGCATATGTCGTTGACGCTGCTTGGCGAAGGGAAAGCCCGCTGGCAGGGGGAGTGGCTTCCGGCGAAAGAGGCGTTGAAAAAGGCCGGACTGGAACCGATCACGCTGGCGGCGAAAGAGGGACTGGCGCTGCTGAATGGCACCCAGGCCTCCACCGCCTTTGCGCTGCGTGGGCTGTTCGAAGCGCAGACGCTGTTCGCCTCTGCGGTGGTCTGCGGGGCGTTAACCACCGAAGCCGTTCTGGGGTCGCGCCGACCGTTTGATGCGCGCATTCATGCCGCGCGCGGTCAGCGTGGGCAGATTGACGCCGCCGGGCTGTTCCGCCACGTTCTGACGGAGACCAGCGCGATAGCACAGTCGCACCATAACTGTGAAAAGGTGCAGGACCCGTACTCGCTGCGCTGTCAGCCGCAGGTGATGGGCGCGTGCCTCACACAACTGCGTCAGGCGATGGAGGTGCTGCTCGTTGAAGCCAACGCCGTTTCGGATAACCCGCTGGTGTTTGCCGAAGAGGGGGATGTGATTTCCGGCGGTAACTTCCATGCCGAACCGGTGGCGATGGCGGCGGATAATCTGGCGCTGGCGATTGCGGAAATTGGCGCGCTGTCGGAAAGGCGCATCGCGCTGATGATGGATAAACATATGTCGCAGTTGCCGCCTTTCCTGGTGAAAAACGGCGGCGTCAACTCCGGTTTTATGATTGCGCAGGTGACCGCTGCGGCGCTGGCCAGCGAGAACAAAGCGCTGGCGCATCCGCACAGCGTGGACAGTCTGCCGACGTCGGCCAATCAGGAAGATCATGTGTCAATGGCGCCCGCTGCGGGTCGGCGGCTATGGGAAATGGCGGCAAATACGCGTGGGGTCATTGCGGTAGAGTGGCTGGCGGCCTGTCAGGGTATCGACCTCCGGGAAGGATTAACCTCAAGCCCGCTGCTGGAGCAGGCGCGAAAAGCGCTGCGCGAGCAGGTGCCGCATTATACTCAGGATCGTTTCTTCGCGCCGGATATTGAGTGCGCGACCGAACTGCTGGCGCGTGGGGACTTGTTCCGGTTATTACCTGATTTCTTGTAAAAAAATGCCGGATGGCGCTGACGCTTATCCGGCCTACGGCACTTAGCTGAACATTGCAGTAATCGACGCGCTGGCGAGCGAATGGAAATGGACGTTAAAGCCCACCATCGCGCCGCTGGCGCCTGCATCGACATCAATGCGTTCCACATCCAGCGCGTGAACGGTAAAGATGTAGCGGTGCGTTTCCCCTTTCGGCGGAGCTGCGCCGCCGTAGCCTGCTTTACCAAAATCGGTGCGCGTCTGGAGAGTCCCTTCCGGCATCGCCACCAGGCCGGAACCAAACCCTTGCGGCAGTACGCGGGTATCGGCTGGCAGGTTGGCGACAATCCAGTGCCACCAGCCTGAGCCGGTTGGCGCATCGGGATCGTAGCAGGTCACGACAAAGCTTTTCGTACCGGCGGGCACCTCGTCCCAGGCCAGATGTGGAGAGATGTTGTCCCCGTCATAGCCCATGCCGTTAAACACATGGCGATGGGGCAGTTTTTCCCCGTCGCGCAGGTCGTTGCTGATAAGTTTCATACCGCCTCCATTAATCTACTGATTAGCAAGGAAGTGTAGCCAGAACCGCTACAGCTTACCGCTGATTAATGGATAAAAAATGTTTCATTGCGCACAGCGTCGTTCACCGCCTGCGTCAGACGATGCAATTGTTCCGGCTGGATGATATAGGGCGGCATCAGGTAGATCAGTTTACCGAACGGGCGCACCCAGACGCCTTGCCCGACAAAGAAACGCTGCAACGCCGCCATATTGACCGGGTGCGTGGTTTCCACGACGCCGATGGCGCCGAGTACGCGCACGTCAGCGACCCAGGACGATGCGCGCGCGGGCGCTAATTCGCGGCGTAACTGCGCGTCAATCGCCGCCACCTGCTGCTGCCACTCGCCTGTTTCCAGCAGGGAAAGACTGGCGCAAGCCACGGCGCACGCCAGCGGATTGCCCATAAAGGTCGGGCCATGCATAAAGCAACCGGCTTCGCCGTTGCTGATGGTTTCAGCGACCCGACGGGTGGTTAACGTGGCGGAAAGCGTCATCGTGCCGCCGGTGATGGCCTTACCGAGACACAAGATATCCGGCGTAATGTCCGCATGTTCACAGGCAAACAGTTTACCTGTGCGGCCAAATCCGGTGGCGATCTCATCGGCAATCAGCAGAATCCCTTCGCGATCGCACATCTTACGGATGCGGCGAAGCCACTCCGGGTGATACATCCGCATCCCGCCTGCGCCCTGGACAATGGGCTCCAGAATCACCGCCGCAATCTCATGCCGGTGCGCCGCCATCAGGCGGGCAAAGGCCACCATATCCCGCTCGTCCCATTCGCCATCCATCCGGCTTTGCGGGGCGGGGGCAAAGAGGTTTTCCGGCAGATAGCCCTTCCACAGGCTGTGCATTGAGTTATCTGGATCGCATACCGACATCGCGCCGAAGGTGTCTCCGTGATAGCCGTTGCGAAAGGTCAGAAAACGCTGACGAGACTCGCCTTTCGCCTGCCAGTATTGCAGCGCCATTTTCATCGCCACTTCCACCGCCACCGAACCGGAGTCCGCCAGGAACACACACTCCAGCGCTTGCGGCGTCATCGCCACCAGCTTGCGACACAGGTTGACCGCAGGGGCATGGGTAATGCCGCCAAACATCACATGCGACATGGCGTCAATTTGCGTTTTCATCGCGGCGTTGAGCTGTGGATGGCTGTAACCGTGGATCGCTGCCCACCATGACGACATGCCGTCGATCAGACGGTCGCCGTTGGCCAAAATCAGTTCGCAACCCTCGGCGTGCGCAACCGGATAAACCGGGAGCGGGGAGGTCATGGAGGTATAGGGATGCCAGATATGGCGTTGGTCAAAGGCAAGATCGTCCGTTGTCATAATCGACTTGTAAACCAAATTAAAAACATTTAGGTTTACGAGTCTACACCGAATCAAGAATTAACAACACCCTTTGGAGAGGCCCTATGGCTCACCACCCACGCTGGACATTGTCGCAAGTTACCGAATTATTTAATAAACCGCTGCTGGATCTGCTGTTTGACGCGCAGCAGATCCATCGTCAGCATTTCGATCCGCAACAGGTGCAGGTCAGCACGCTGCTGTCGATTAAAACCGGCGCCTGCCCGGAAGACTGCAAATATTGCCCGCAGAGTTCTCGCTATAAGACGGGGCTGGAAGCGGAACGTCTGATGGAAGTGGAGCAGGTGCTGGACTCCGCGCGCAAAGCGAAGAACGCCGGTTCAACCCGTTTCTGCATGGGCGCGGCATGGAAAAACCCGCACGAGCGCGATATGCCGTATCTGGAACAGATGGTGCAGGGCGTGAAGGCGATGGGGCTGGAAGCCTGTATGACCCTCGGCACGCTCAATGAATCTCAGGCGCAGCGCCTCGCCAACGCCGGGCTGGATTACTACAACCACAACCTGGATACCTCCCCGGAATTTTACGGCAACATCATCACGACCCGTTCGTATCAGGAACGTCTTGATACGCTGGACAAAGTGCGTGAAGCGGGGATTAAAGTCTGCTCTGGCGGTATCGTTGGCTTAGGCGAAACGGTTAAAGATCGCGCCGGGCTGCTGTTGCAACTGGCGAATTTGCCGACCCCGCCGGAAAGCGTGCCCATCAACATGCTGGTGAAGGTCAAAGGTACGCCGCTGGCGGATAATGAGGATGTGGATGCGTTTGATTTCATCCGCACGATCGCTGTCGCGCGGATTATGATGCCAACCTCCTACGTGCGTCTTTCTGCGGGTCGCGAACAGATGAACGAACAGACGCAGGCGATGTGCTTTATGGCGGGGGCGAACTCCATCTTCTACGGCTGCAAGCTGCTGACCACGCCGAACCCGGAAGAAGACAAAGATCTCCAGCTGTTCCGCAAACTGGGGCTGAATCCGCAGCAAACGTCGGTGCTGGCTGGCGACAACGAACAGCAACAGCGTCTGGAGCAGGCGCTGATGACCCCGGATACAGACGACTATTACAACGCGGCAGCAGTATGACCTGGCAGCAAAAAATCGACGATGCGCTTACGGCGCGTCGTTCTGCCGATGCGTTGCGTCGCCGCTGTGCGGTGGTGCAGGGGGCAGGGCGTTGGCTGGTGGCTAACGAACGCCAGTATCTGAATTTCTCCAGCAATGACTACCTCGGTTTAAGTCACCATCCGCAGATTATTCGCGCCTGGCAACAGGGCGCACAGCGCTTTGGCGTCGGCAGCGGCGGCTCCGGCCACGTCAGCGGCTACTCCGTGGCGCATCAGGCGCTTGAAGAGGCTCTGGCAGGCTGGCTTGGCTATTCGCGGGCGCTGCTGTTTATCTCTGGCTTTGCGGCGAATCAGGCGGTTATCGCCGCGCTGATGGCGAAAGACGATCGGATTGTCGCGGACCGTCTCAGCCACGCTTCATTGCTGGAAGCGGCAAACCTCAGCCCGGCGACGCTTCGCCGCTTTATCCACAACGATCCTCAGCACCTGGCGCGCCTGCTGGACGCCCCGTGCGGCGGGCAGCAACTGGTGGTGACAGAGGGCATATTCAGTATGGACGGCGACGGCGCGCCGCTGGCGGAGATCCACCGTGTCGCACGGCAGCGTAACGCCTGGCTGCTGGTGGATGATGCGCATGGTATTGGCGTTACGGGCGATGAGGGGCGCGGAAGCTGCTGGCGACAGCAGGTCAAACCTGAACTGCTGATTGTGACGTTTGGCAAAGGCTTTGGCGTCAGTGGGGCGGCGATTCTCTGCTCTGAAAGCGTTGCGGATTATCTGTTGCAGTTTGCCCGCCATCTGATCTACAGCACCAGTATGCCGCCGGCCCAGGCGCAGGCGCTGAGCGCGGCGCTGGCGGTGATCCGAAGCCCGGAAGGCGCAGATCGCCGGGAAAAACTGGCTGCGTTAATTCAGCGTTTCCGTTCGGGCGTTAAGGCCAGCGATTTTACGCTGGCAAATTCGCACAGTGCGATTCAGCCGCTGATTGTCGGAGACAATGCGCGCGCGTTACGGCTGGCGGATACTCTGCGGGAGCAGGGATGCTGGGTGAGCGCGATCCGACCGCCTACCGTTCCGGCCGGTACTGCCCGATTGCGCCTGACGCTCACTCAGGCGCACGAAGCGCAGGATATTGATCGCTTACTGGAGGTGCTGGATGGCGCAGGTTGATAAGCAGGCGATTGCAGCCGCGTTTGGGCGCGCCGCGTCGCATTATGAACAGCACGCTGAACTGCAACGCCAGAGTGCGGACGCGCTGTTGGCGCTGCTGGCAGGGCGCGAATGTGCGCACGTTCTGGACGCCGGTTGTGGGCCAGGGCGGATGAGCCGCTTCTGGCGAGAGCAGGGATGCGAGGTCACGGCGCTCGATCTCTCGGCGCAAATGCTGGATGAGGCGCGTCGTCAGCAGGCTGCTCACCATTACCTTGCGGCGGATATCGAAGCCATCCCGCTGGCGGCGGCGCTGTTTGATTTGGCATGGAGCAACCTGGCGGTGCAGTGGTGCGGCGACTTGCGCGGCGCGCTAAGCGAACTGTATCGCGTGGTGCGTCCTGGCGGCGTGGTGGCGTTTACCTCGCTGGCGCACGGATCGCTGCCGGAACTGCGTCAGGCCTGGCAGGCGGTAGATAACCGGGGGCATGCCAACCATTTTTTGTCGCCGGAGACGATCGGCAATGCAATGCGCGGCTGGCGCGTCCGTCAGCAGATCCAGGCGATCACCCTGTGGTTTGATGATGCGCTCAGCGCGATGCGTTCGCTTAAGGGCATTGGGGCGACGCATCTGCACGAGGGGCGTGAACCGCGCGTGTTAACGCGTTCGCAGTTGCGACAGTTGCAGTTGGCCTGGCCGCAGCAGCAGGGGAAATATCCGCTGACGTATCAGCTTTTTTTGGGAGTCATTGAACGTGATTAAACGGTATTTTGTCACCGGGACGGACACTGAAGTCGGAAAAACGGTCGCCAGTTGCGCCCTGTTGCAGGCTGCCGCGCAGAGCGGCTTTCGGACGGCAGGCTACAAGCCCGTGGCGTCGGGCAGCGAGATGACGGCGCAGGGGCTGCGCAATAGCGATGCCCTGGCGCTACAGCGCAACAGCACGCTGACGCTGGCCTATGAAGCGATCAATCCCTACACCTTTGCGGAACCGACCTCGCCGCACATTGTGAGCGCAGAGGAGGGGAGACCCGTTCAGGCCTCGGTGATGTCCGCCGGTTTACGCACGCTGGAACGGCAGGCCGACTGGGTGTTAGTGGAAGGGGCGGGCGGCTGGTTTACTCCGCTTGGCGAAACGCTGACGTTTGCCGACTGGGTTGCGGCGGAGCACCTGCCGGTGATTCTGGTGGTGGGCGTGAAGCTTGGGTGTATCAATCATGCCATGCTGACGGCGCAGGCCGTGCAGCAAGCCGGGCTGACGCTTGCCGGGTGGGTAGCCAATGACGTGACGCCGCCCGGAAAGCGCCATGCGGAATACATAGCGACGCTAACGCGGGTGATTACGGCTCCTCTGCTGGGCGAAATCCCCTGGCTTTCCGGGAAGGCGGAAAGCGCATTGACAGGACAATATCTCGATCTGACGCGCCTGAAGGCGGTGTAAAACAGGTGAAAATGCGAGCAGGATCTCGCCTGCCGCCCGCGTTTCGTTAGCTGATAAAAATCAAAAAAAAGCGATAATTTTTTTTTAGCCCCTCATCAAGGGGCGTCCGCGCGATTTTGCCAGGCGGCAGTCCATACGGGCTGGACGCAGTTATCCACCATTCCTGTGGATAACCTTGTGTATTAGAGTTAGAAAACACAACGTAAGCGAGAGAAGACGCGGCCTGCGACTAAATTGATGCGAAAGGCGTCTTAAGTAAATAGTGCTTATGAAACAATTTGTTAGATAAAAGCAATGGCTGTAAGGAAAGTGTCACGGGTTGCCACAAATCTTTCATCACACATCTTGACAAATGTTAAAAAAGTCTTTGGTTTGGGGATAACCGCATCTCACTGGTTTTTTATCTCGTCAGGGTCTACATTTTACGTCGCAATGCCGGGTGTTATCCCTTATTTGAGTAATACCTTAAGTCGCCACTGTTTTTTCATCCAGTATATTTTGCTGGCAATATTAGCGGCTCCGGGTAAAATTAGTGTCCTGCCCGCCCATTCCTTCAGGTAGCTGCCCATGAGTAAACCGTTCAAACTGAATTCCGCTTTTAAACCCTCAGGCGATCAGCCGGAGGCGATACGTCGTCTGGAGGAAGGTCTTGAAGATGGTCTGGCGCACCAGACGCTGTTGGGCGTAACGGGGTCAGGGAAAACGTTCACCATCGCCAATGTGATTGCCGATTTACAGCGCCCGACGATGGTGCTTGCGCCCAATAAAACGCTGGCGGCCCAGTTATACGGCGAAATGAAAGAGTTCTTCCCTGACAACGCGGTGGAATATTTCGTCTCTTACTATGACTACTATCAGCCAGAGGCGTATGTGCCCAGCTCCGACACCTTTATCGAAAAAGATGCGTCGGTGAACGAACACATAGAACAGATGCGACTGTCGGCGACCAAGGCGCTGCTTGAGCGGCGGGACGTTGTGGTCGTGGCTTCGGTTTCCGCTATCTACGGTCTGGGCGATCCCGATTTATATCTGAAGATGATGCTGCACCTGACGGTGGGGATGATCATCGATCAGCGCGCTATCCTGCGCCGCCTGGCGGAGTTGCAATATACCCGCAACGATCAGGCCTTCCAGCGCGGCACTTTCCGCGTACGCGGCGAGGTCATCGACATCTTCCCGGCGGAGTCTGACGATATTGCGCTGCGGGTTGAGCTGTTTGACGAAGAGGTTGAACGTCTGTCGCTGTTTGACCCGCTGACCGGGCAGGTTGAATCGACTATCCAGCGCTACACCATCTACCCGAAAACGCACTACGTTACGCCGCGCGAGCGCATCGTACAGGCGATGGAGGAGATCAAAGACGAACTGGTGGACAGACGCAGGATCATGCTGGAAAACAATAAGTTGCTGGAAGAACAGCGCTTAACCCAGCGTACGCAGTTCGATCTGGAAATGATGAACGAGCTGGGATATTGCTCGGGGATTGAAAACTACTCCCGCTACCTTTCCGGGCGCGGGCCTGGCGAGCCGCCGCCGACGCTGTTTGATTATCTGCCAGCCGATGGCCTGTTAGTCGTGGATGAATCTCACGTCACGATTCCGCAAATCGGCGGGATGTTTCGTGGGGACAGGGCGCGCAAAGAGACGCTGGTGGAGTACGGTTTCCGTCTGCCGTCAGCGCTGGATAACCGTCCGCTAAAATTTGAAGAGTTTGAAGCGCTGGCCCCGCAAACCATCTACGTTTCCGCCACGCCGGGCAACTATGAGCTGGAGAAATCCGGCGGCGAGGTGGTGGATCAGGTGGTGCGTCCCACCGGGCTGCTGGACCCGATCATTGAAGTTCGGCCGGTGGCGACGCAGGTTGATGATCTGCTCTCTGAGATCCGCCTGCGGGCGGCGATTAACGAACGTGTGCTGGTGACAACGCTGACCAAACGAATGGCGGAAGATCTTACCGAATATCTCGAAGAACACGGCGAGCGCGTACGTTACCTGCACTCGGACATCGATACCGTTGAGCGTATGGAAATCATTCGTGATTTGCGTCTGGGCGAGTTTGACGTGCTGGTGGGGATCAACCTGTTGCGAGAAGGGCTGGACATGCCTGAGGTCTCGCTGGTGGCGATTCTGGACGCAGACAAAGAAGGCTTCCTGCGCTCAGAGCGTTCGCTGATTCAGACCATCGGCCGTGCGGCGCGTAACGTTAACGGGAAGGCGATCCTCTATGGCGATAAGATCACCCCGTCGATGGCGAAAGCGATAGGCGAAACCGAACGTCGTCGCGAGAAACAGCAGTTATACAACGAAGAGCACGGTATCGTTCCGCAGGGGCTGAATAAGAAAGTGGTCGATATTCTGGCGCTGGGTCAGAACATCGCGAAAACCAAAGCGAAGGGCAAAGGGAAGTCCCGCGCAGCGGCGAAATCGGGTGTGGTTGAGATGGATATGACGCCGAAAGCGTTGCAGCAGAAAATTCATGAGCTGGAAGGCCAGATGATGCAGCATGCGCAAAACCTGGAGTTTGAAGAAGCCGCAGAGATCCGCGACCAGCTGCATCAGCTACGTGAGCTGTTTATCGCGGCGTCCTGACGATGCCGGATGGCGACGTAAAGCGTCTTATCCGGCCTACGGTTGTGCCGCCTGTTGTGTGTAGGCCCGGTAAGCGAAGCGCCACCGGGCAAATCTGAACGCTTACCCTAACGCCTGTATCGCTTTCTCCAGCGCGTTATGCAGCAGCTGTCGGTCATGGCGATACGGAATATCGCTGGCTTCCAGCACTTCCTGAATCACAATCCGGCCCGTCACCGCCGAGGCATCCACTTTCGGGCCAACCACAATGGCGTCGATAACCTGTTTCCCGACGTATTGCTCCATAATCGCCAGTTTGTCGACAAGCGTTAAGCTGGCGGCGGGCAGACTCAATTCGCGCCCCAGATTACCGATATAGACCATCGGCGCCGGAGTACGGCGCAGCGCCTGCGCCAGCTCATCAAGCAGCAGAATCGGCATCAAACTGGTGTAGAAACTTCCGGGGCCAATCAGAATCAAATCGGCTTCGCTAATGGCCTGCACCGCTTCCCGGGTGGAGGGGACTTTCGGTGACAGCATCAGCTCCTGCGGCGGGGTCGCCAGTTGATCGATATTCACCTCGCCGTATACTTCATGCCCCTGATCGTCGATGGCCATCAGGTCTACCGGCAGCTCCGACATAGGGATTAAATGCGCATCCACCTTCAATAAGTTGCGAATTAAATTTATCGCTTCGAGAGGCCGCACGCTCAGGTGATCCAGCGCCTTTAACATCAGATTTCCGAGGTTATGGCCGGAAAGTTCACCATTACCGCCAAAACGGTACTCAAACATCGCCGACGCGACGCTGGGTTCGGTAATTAACTGGTTCAGACAGTTGCGCATATCGCCCCAGGCGATGCCCCCTTCAGAGCGGCGAATACGGCCTGTGGAACCCCCGTTATCGGTAGTGGTGACAATACCGGTCAGGCGCGAGCCTAATGAAGAGAGTGAAGAGAGAACGCGTCCTAATCCATGCCCTCCGCCGAGAGCGACAACACGATCCAGGTCTGCCAGCGTACGATTGCGCATACAAATTCCTAATATCAGAGGTACTGCGCTACAGTAGCGCAAATAGCGCCTTTTCAGCAATTAGCCAACGAACAACGATGGAAAATAAATCCATCCCCTCTACCTCTTTCGGATAGGGTTAGCCTGATGGCTAACTGATGTATATCAATGCAAAAGTGTGATTTTTGCTTATTCTGTAGCGAAATAGCACGATCATGACGCTATATACATGATTATATAGCGTAAAGTGGGAATGGCAAAAATGCTATTTACACGCTAGTATCGGCATAACCACCTTTTTAAGCGATGCTTAAAAAGACACTCTAGCCTCTACGCCTGTGTCAAATTGATATGGTGTTTTGGCCGTGACAAGCCTCGAAAGAGTTT
Source organism: Citrobacter sp. CK188 (assembly GCF_030333525.1). Taxonomy (NCBI): domain Bacteria; kingdom Pseudomonadati; phylum Pseudomonadota; class Gammaproteobacteria; order Enterobacterales; family Enterobacteriaceae; genus Citrobacter; species Citrobacter sp. CK188. The sequence goes on along the minus strand of NZ_JAOWFU010000038.1, from coordinate 47,756 downwards.
GCCACCAGGGCGCAGGAAGAAATGACTCCGCCTCCCGTATTTGGAAAGGTGTACATGGCCTCACAACTTACCGATGCTTTCGCACGTAAGTTTTATTACTTACGTCTGTCGATTACTGATGTGTGTAACTTTCGTTGCACATACTGCCTGCCGGATGGCTACAAGCCTGGCGGTGTCACCAATAACGGCTTTCTGACCGTCGATGAAATTCGCCGTGTGACGCGCGCGTTTGCCAGTCTGGGCACCGAAAAAGTGCGCCTTACCGGCGGTGAACCGTCGCTGCGTCGCGACTTTACCGACATCATTGCCGCCGTGCGTGAAAACGACGCGATTCGCCAGATTGCGGTGACCACTAATGGGTATCGTCTGGCGCGTGATGCGGCGAACTGGCGCGACGCGGGTCTGACAGGCATCAACGTCAGCGTCGATAGCCTTGACGCCCGTCAGTTTCACGCCATTACCGGGCAGGATAAATTCCAGCAGGTGATGGCGGGCATTGACGCCGCGTTTGACGCCGGTTTCGCAAAGGTCAAAGTGAACACCGTGTTGATGCGCGATGTGAACCATCATCAACTGGACACCTTTCTCGCCTGGATTCAGGCACGCCCCATTCAACTGCGCTTCATTGAACTGATGGAGACGGGAGAGGGGAGCGAACTCTTTCGTAAACACCATATTTCTGGACAGGTGCTGCGTGATGAACTGCTGCGTCGCGGTTGGATTCATCAACTGCGCCAGCGCAGCGACGGCCCGGCGCAGGTTTTTTGTCATCCTGACTATGCCGGTGAAATCGGTCTCATCATGCCGTATGAAAAAGATTTCTGCGCCACCTGCAACCGTCTGCGCGTTTCCTCAGTCGGTAAGCTCCATCTTTGCCTGTTTGGCGAAGGCGGCGTGAGCCTGCGTGACCTGCTGGAAGACGATGCACAGCAACATGCGCTGGAAGAACGCATTTCAGCCGCGCTGCTGGAGAAAAAGCAGACCCACTTCCTGCACCAGAACAATACCGGTATTACGCAAAATCTATCGTACATAGGCGGTTAACGCCTTAACGGACAAGGAGTTTTTATGAGTCAGGTAAGCGCTGAGTTTATCCCTACCCGCATTGCTATTCTTACGGTTTCCAGTCGTCGCGGCGAAGAAGACGACACTTCCGGTCATTTTCTGCGCGACGCCGCGCTGGAAGCAGGGCATCAGGTCGTGGACAAAGCCATCGTTAAAGAGAACCGCTACGCCATTCGCGCGCAGGTTTCCGCGTGGATCGCCAGCGATGACGTTCAGGTGGTGCTCATCACCGGCGGCACCGGGCTGACCGATGGCGATCAGGCGCCGGAAGCGTTACTGCCGCTCTTTGATCGCGAAGTCGAAGGGTTTGGCGAAGTGTTCCGCATGTTGTCGTTTGAAGAGATTGGCACATCGACCCTGCAATCGCGCGCGGTGGCCGGCGTTGCCAACAAGACGCTGATTTTTGCGATGCCGGGCTCCACAAAAGCGTGCCGCACCGCCTGGGACAACATCATCGCGCCGCAGCTTGATGCTCGCACACGCCCGTGTAACTTCCACCCACATTTGAAGAAATAAGTATGTCGCAACTGACCCATATTAATGCCGCTGGCGAAGCGCACATGGTGGACGTCTCCGCCAAAGCGGAAACCGTACGTGAGGCGCGCGCCGAAGCGTTTGTGACGATGCGCAGTGAAACGCTGGCGATGATTATCGACGGCAGTCACCATAAGGGCGATGTTTTCGCGACCGCGCGTATCGCCGGTATTCAGGCGGCTAAACGTACCTGGGAGCTGATCCCGCTGTGCCATCCGCTGTTGTTGAGTAAGGTCGAAGTGCAATTGCAGGCGGAACCCGAACACAACCGGGTACGCATTGAATCGCTGTGTCGCCTGACGGGGAAAACCGGCGTGGAGATGGAAGCGCTGACTGCCGCTTCCGTGGCGGCATTGACGATCTACGACATGTGCAAAGCGGTGCAAAAAGATATGGTGATTGGCCCGGTGCGCTTGCTGGCGAAAAGCGGCGGTAAGTCTGGCGATTTTAAGGTGGATACGCATGATTAAGGTTCTGTTTTTCGCTCAGGTGCGTGAACTGGTGGGAACGGATGCGTTAGAGGTCGCCGCCGATTTCCCAACCGTAGAAGTGCTGCGTCAGCATCTGGCGGCGCAAAGCGATCGCTGGGCGCTGGCGCTGGAAGACGGCAAGCTGCTGGCCGCCGTCAATCAGACGCTGGTCAGTTTTGAACATCCGCTGACGGCGGGTGATGAAGTGGCCTTTTTCCCACCGGTGACAGGAGGCTGAGATGGCTGAAACGCGAGTGATCGTTGGCCATGCGCCGTTCAGCGTTGGGGAGGAGTACCCCTGGCTGGCGGAGCGTGATGAAGATGGCGCGGTCGTGACCTTTACCGGTAAAGTCCGCAATCATAATCTGGGCGACAGCGTTAAAGCGCTGACGCTGGAACATTACCCGGGGATGACGGAAAAAGCGCTGGCGGATATCGTGGACGAGGCGCGCTCGCGCTGGCCGCTGGGGCGCGTGACGGTGATCCATCGCATTGGTGAACTGTGGCCGGGCGATGAGATTGTCTTTGTCGGCGTAACCAGCGCGCACCGCAGCAGCGCGTTCGAGGCCGGGCAATTCATTATGGATTATCTGAAAACCCGCGCGCCGTTCTGGAAGCGTGAAGCGACGCCGGAAGGCGAGCGCTGGGTGGAAGCGCGCGATAGCGATCGGCAGGCGGCAAAACGCTGGTAGCAGAATGTGATACCCTTATTTAGGGGTATCACTTTTAATCAGGAGATCATCATGGACCGATTCCCACGATCCGATTCTATCGTACAGACCCGTTCCGGCCTGCAAACGTATATGGCGCAGGTATATGGCTGGATGACGGTTGGGCTGCTGCTGACCGCATTTATCGCCTGGTATGCAGCGAATACGCCTGCGGTGATGATGTTTGTCTTTTCCAGCAAAATCACCTTCTTTGGCTTGATTATCGCCCAGCTTGCGCTGGTTATTGCGCTGTCGGCAATGGTGCAAAAACTTAGCGCCGGGATGGCGACCACGCTGTTTATGCTCTATTCGGCGCTGACGGGCCTGACGCTGTCGAGCATTTTTATCGTTTATACCTATTCGTCTATCGCCAGCACGTTTGTCGTGACCGGCGGGATGTTTGGCGTGATGAGCCTGTCTGGCTACACCACGAAACGCGATCTCAGCGGCTGGGGCAGCATGCTGTTTATGGCGCTGATCGGTATCATTCTGGCATCGTTGGTCAACTTCTGGCTCAAAAGCGAAGCGTTGATGTGGGCGGTAACCTATATCGGGGTGGTTGTCTTTGTCGGTCTGACCGCCTATGACACGCAGAAGCTGAAAAACATTGGCGAGCAGATTGATGTTCGTGACAGCTCGACGCTGCGGAAATACGCGATTCTCGGCGCGTTAACGCTGTATCTGGACTTCATCAACCTGTTCCTGATGCTGCTGCGTATTTTCGGTAATCGCCGTTAATTGGCGCCGCGCCAGCGGGTGGTGTGAACGCTGTATCCGGCCTACAGGTTAGGCCGGTAATACACGTTTATAGACCTGATAAGCAGCAAACAACCCGTCACTTCGCTAAGGCTTTCTCGTTTTTCGCCCGCAGCTTCTTTGCCCGACTTTCCAGCAGCAGATAGCAAATCAACGCCAGCAATAGCGGAATAAAATAATAGAGCACACGCCAGGCGAGCAGGGCGGCGATAATGGTGCCTTGCGACGTATGCTCACCCGCCAGCAGCGCCATAAACACGGCTTCCAGAACGCCGATCCCGGCCGGGATATGCACGATCACTCCGGCAATACTGCTTACCAGCAGCACGCCAAGTACAAAGAAATAATTAACGTCTTGCCCCATCAGCAGCCAGATAATGGCGCCCATCACCATCCAGTTCGCGCTAGAAATCCCCATCTGCGCGAGGGCGAATTTCCATGACGGAAGCATCAGCTTTTGGCCTTTAATCGTGATATGACGCCGTTTCGCAAAGGCGCAAAACCACAGGTAGACGGCAATCACCAGTAACAACACAATACCGAGAATGCGCAGCGTATTTTCATCGATATACCAGTGGGCCGGGAGTTGCACGACGCCGAAGGTAAAAATAATTCCGCCCAGCAGAATATAGCCCAGCCAGTTGGTGGTAATGCTCAGCGAAAAAATACGCGTGATGGTGCTCCCCGGTAAGCCGAGGCGGGAGTACAGACGGTAGCGCATACCGATTCCGCCGACCCAGGTGCTTAACGTCAGATTGAAGGCGTAACAGATAAACGACACCAGCATGACCTGCCGCTTCGCCAGCTTGTGGCCGCAGTAAAAGCGTCCCAGCAGATCGTAGCAACCGTAAAGAAGGTAGCTGACAATCACCAGCCCAACCGCGCTCAACAGCGCAATCCGGTTGTAATCCCGGATCACCGTCCAGACATCTTCCCAGTTGACCTTTCCGGCATAAATGACCAGCAGGACAATCACCGCGATAAAAAACAGCCAGGTGAGGATCTTTTTCGCCAGCCGCCATCGCGGGTGTGATGTTGACATCAGGGCTTCACCCCCGTGTTTTCCGCTTCGACCCGATCCTGCGTTTCCATCGTCGGTTGGGCGGGCGGTTCAACCTGCGCCAGATGCGGCGTGTGCGCCGGCAGCCAACCGACCAGCGCCGGGAAGTGGCGCAGGAAGTGGAACGCCAGCACGCTTTTGCTCAGATTCCACCAGGTGCGCTTCGGCAGCATAGACTCGTCCACCTGCTTGCAATCATTGGCGATAATGGCGTTCAGGTTGTCGCGCAGCGTCTGGTTAAACGTGCGGTCATGAATAATGACGTTTGCTTCAAGGTTAAGCGACAGACTGAGCGGATCGAGGTTGCTGGAGCCGACGGTCGCCCAGTGATCGTCCATCAACGCCACTTTGCCGTGCAGCGGGCGACGGCGATATTCATAGACATGGACGCCGCCTTTCACCAGATAGTTGTACAGCAGACGCGCGCCGACTTTGACGATGGGCATATCGGGTTCCCCCTGGATCACCAGTTTTACCCGCACGCCGCGTCGGGCGGCTTTGCGCATGGCATGCAGCAGGCGATAGCCGGGAAAGAAATAGGCATTGGCGATAATCACTTCACGTTTCGCCTGCGTAAGCATCTTCAGATAGTGACGTTCAATATCGTTGCGATGTTCATCATTATCGCGCCAGATAAACAGCACCTGCGCTTCGCCGGGTTTCCGGTTTTCTTCGGCGCGATGATGGCGTCGCCACCAGCGGCGTGCGGCGCTTTGCCCCGGCAAGTTTTCCAGCTCAAACTGCAAAATATCCTCCACGACCGGCCCTTCGACGCGAACGGCGTAATCCTGTTTGGCTTCCGGGCCGTAATCGGACATATGTTCTGCGGAGTAATTCAGCCCGCCGACAAACGCGACCCGATCGTCAATAACCACGATTTTACGGTGCATACGGCGAAAGAGGTTGGTGCGCATGCCGAACAGGGGAGGACGCGGATCGTAATAGCGGAAGATTACCCCCGCTGCGGTCAGCTCCCCGACAAACGCCTCGCTGAGGTCGGGTGAGCCGTAGCCGTCTAACAGCACTTCCGCTTTTACGCCGCGTCTGGCCGCTTTAAGCAGCGCCGCGTGTAGCTGCTTACCTACGTCATCTTCAAACCAGATGAAGGTTTCCAGGATGATCCTCTGCTGTGCCTGCGCGATAGCGTCAAACACGGCGGGATAGAACTGGTCGCCGTTTTCCAGTAGCTGAATCTGATTGCCTTCACGCCATCCACATTTCATAGATGTATCTCCGCGCTAAGAGGGGCATGGTCAGATAAATGTCGCCAGTTACGCAACGGCAACGCCGCAGGAGAGCTGGCATTGGCATTCTTGACGTATATACGATCGAGTCGCAGTATCGGCAGCCTGACCGGAAAGGTGCGCGCCGGGCGGCCATGCGCGCGGGTGAAGATCTCCTCCAGCCCCGCAGACGCTTTTAACGGATAGTTGGCTTTCTGCCGCCAGTCGTTGAAATCCCCGGCGACCACCACGGGTTCGGATTCGGGAAGGGCGTTAACCCATTCAACCAGCATATCCAACTGCGCCTGGCGGTGGCCTTCCCGTAAGCCGAGATGCACGCACATCACATGAATTGGCTGAGCCAGCATCGGCGGAACAATACGGCAATACAGCACGCCGCGTTTTTCACTGCCGCCGACGGAGACATCGCGATTTTCATAGTGTTCAATCGGATAGCGCGACAGTACCGCGTTGCCGTGATGCCCTTCCGGGTAGACGGCATTACGACCATAGGCGAAATCGCTCCACATGGTGTCGGCAAGAAATTCGTAATGGGTGGTATCAGGCCAGTTCTCGACGTGCAGCGGATGAACTTCATGCGCGCCCATCACTTCCTGGAGGCAGACAATATCCGCGCTGACGGTTCTGACGGCGTCGCGCAGCTCCGGCAGAATAAAGCGCTTATTAAAGGCGGTAAAACCCTTATGCGTGTTAATTGTGAGCACTTTGAATGAAAAATTTCGCGTTTGTTGGATCATTTTCTTCCTGTCCGCGTCACTATCCTGATTGAAATAGTGTAGTCGTCGTCACAAAAAGATGCGGTCTTACGGAATTTTCCGTAAAGTTCGGTACTCTGAATAATTAGATAAAAATCCTTCAGGAGAAAAAGCCATGAGGTGGCAACAACGTGTTCGTGTCGCAACGGGTCTTAGTTGCTGGCAGATAATGTTGCATTTACTGGTAGTGGCGCTGCTGGTAATGGGCTGGATGAGCGGCGCTTTAGTCCGCGTCGGCCTGGGATTATGCGTGCTTTATGGCGTGACGGTGCTGCTGATGCTGGCGTTACAACGCCACCACGAACAGCGCTGGCGCGACGTTGCGGATGTGCTGGAAGAGCTGACGACCACCTGGTATTTCGGCGCCGCGATGATTGCCCTGTGGCTGCTGTCCCGCGTACTGCACAACAACCTGCTGTTGGCGCTGGCTGGGCTGGCGATCCTTGCCGGGCCTGCTGTGGTTTCGCTGCTGGCGAAGGAGAAAAAGCTACATCACTTTGCGTCTAAACATCGCATACGCCGCTGACCCCGTTGTGGCCGTGATCACCAGTAGCGGCCACAAACTCCCCCAGACGATCTTCAGACTCGCATCTTTCAAATAAATCTGCTTGGTGATGTCCGTAAAATGGCGGATAGGGTTTATCCACGTCAGATTTTGTAGCCATACCGGCATGTTCTCGACCGGAGAAACATATCCCGATAGCAGGATAGCAGGCATCATAAAGACGAATACGCCGATGAAAGCCTGCTGTTGGGTGGAGCAGAGTGACGAGATTAACAAGCCAAATCCAACCAGCGACAGCCCGTAAATCACCATTGTGAAGTAGAACAGCGCCAGCGAACCGGCAAAGGGGATGTGGTACGCCCAGATGCCAATAGCCAGTACGATCGTGGCCTGAAAAGTGGCGACAATCAGCGCGGGCACCGCTTTACCGATGAAAATTTGCCAGGTGGTGAGAGGGGAAACCAGCAGTTGATCCAGCGTACCCTGTTCACGCTCGCGGGCAACGGAAAGCGAGGTGACGATCATGACGCCTATTGTGGTGATCATGGCGATCAGGGACGGCACCACAAACCACTTATAGTCCAGATTCGGGTTGTACCAGTTGCGTACCACCAGCTCACTGTTGTTGGGCTTGGGTTTGCCCTCTATCAGCTCCTGCTGATAATCCTTGACGATCTGCTGGAGATAATTGGCGGCGATTTGCGCGCTGTTGGAGTTACGGCCATCAAGAATGAGCTGTAGCGGCGCGGGCTGGAGGTTATCCAGGTGACGGGAAAAATCGGCCGGAAAGCGCACCAGCAGCAGCGCTTTTTGCGTGTCGATCGTCGGCTGGATTTCCTGCGGGCTTTTTAGCAGCAGGATATGGGTAAACGCTTTGGCGCGCGCGAACCGTTGCGTCAGCTCGACGGCATGTTTGCCATTATCTTCGTTATAAATGGCAATGGTGGCATTGGTCACTTCCAGCGTGGCGGCAAAGGGAAACAGCAGCACCTGGATCAGCACCGGTAAGATCAGGATCGCGCGGGTCTGCGGCTCGCGTAACAGCGATTGCAGCTCTTTGCGGATTAATGTCCACAGGCGATGAAACATGTTTCTCTCCCTTATGCATGCCATGCCGGATGACGGCGGCGCCTTATCCGGCCTACAAAATATGTGGTCGTAGGCCTGATAAGCGAAGCGCCATCAGGCAGAAAACTTAATCCAACCGGCGTTTGGTCTTCATCCACGTCAGGCCGATAAACATGGCTGCCGAAGCGATTAAAAATAACGTATTAACGATCAACACAATGGGGATGTTCCCCGCCAGAAACAGGCTTTGCAGGGTGCTGACGAAATAGCGCGCCGGAATAATGTAAGTCACCGCGCGGATGACGGCAGGCATACTGTCTATCTGGAAAATAAAGCCTGACAGCATAATCGACGGTAAAAAAGCGGCGTTCAGCGCGACCTGCGCGGCGTTAAACTGGTTACGGGTAATGGTGGAAATCAGCAGTCCCATTCCCAGCGTACTGAGCAGAAACAGGCTGGTGATAAGAAACAGAATCACCAGCGAGCCGCGCCAGGGCACGCCAAGAATAAACACCGACACCAGCATACACAGCAGCATCGCCAGCATGCCGAGGAAGTAGTAGGGGATCAGTTTGCACAGCAACAACTCTGCGCGCGTCACCTCGGTCGAGAGCAGGGCCTCCATCGTCCCGCGCTCCCACTCTCGTGCAACCACCAGCGAAGTGAGAATGGCGCCAATTACCGTCATGATAATGGTGACCGCGCCGGGAATGATAAAGTGCTGGCTGATGGCCGCCGGGTTAAACCAGTAGCGGGTCTGCACGTCGATCAGCGGTTCAAATTCTTCCCCACGATCTTCAGCCCGCTGCATTTGCCAGATCTGCCAGACCCCCTCCACGTAACCCTGCACGAAGTTGGCGGTGTTCGGTTCGCTGCCGTCGGTGATAACCTGTATCGGCGCGGTGTCATTCTCTCGCGCCATCTTTTGCGCAAAATCGACCGGGATCACCACCAGCCCGCGAATGCGCCCGGCCTGCATTTTCTCAATAAGCTCATGGCGGCTATCGCTGATGGTGGCGTCGATATACGGCGAACCGGTCATAGCGTGGGTGAAATCCAGCGCCTCCTCGCTCTGTTGTTCGAGCAGAATGCCGACCCGCAGCTTGCTGGAGTCGAGGTTAATCCCGTAGCCAAAAATAAACAGCAACAGCAGCGGGATCACCACGGCGATCAGCCAGCTACTGGGATCGCGGATAATCTGACGCGTCTCTTTCACGCACAGCGCGCGTACGCGCCGCCAGGAGAGCAGGGCGTTACTCATGAGCATGCTCCTTATCCCAGTCGTGAATGAGCGTGATGAAGGCCTGCTCCATCGTCGGGTCCGGCGTGTCGTCGTCTGCCGCCTGCGCTTTCAGATCGTCCGGCGTCCCGCTGGCGATCAGCTTGCCGCGATAAACCAGCCCGATACGGTCGCAGTATTCCGCTTCGTCCATAAAGTGGGTGGTGACCATCACCGTGACCCCTTTTTCTACCATGCTGTTGATGTGCAGCCAGAACTCACGGCGGGTGAGGGGATCGACGCCGGAGGTAGGTTCATCGAGAAACAGAATGTCGGGTTCATGCATCAGCGAACAAGCCAGCGCCAGACGCTGTTTAAAACCGAGCGGCAGCGCATCCGTCGCATGAGAGGCGATGCTTTTCAGGCCGAAGGCTTCGCTCATGCGGGTGATTTTTTCGTTTTGCGCCCGGCCTCGCAGGCCATAAACCCCGGAAAAAAAACGCAGGTTTTGCTCTACCGTCAGGTTGCCGTACAGGGAAAATTTTTGCGCCATATACCCTAAATGCTGGCGCGCCTTGCCGGAGCTGACTTTCAAATCCATATCCAGCACCAGCGCTTTGCCGGAAGTTGGCACCAGCAAACCGCACATCATCTTGAACGTGGTGGATTTCCCCGCGCCGTTGGGGCCGAGCAGACCGAAGATTTCTCCGCGCTCAACGGCGAAGTTAACGTGGTCGGTGGCGGCGAAGTCGCCGAATTTTTTGGTCAGTTCTTTGGCCTCAATGACCGTCTCACCCGGCGTGCCGTCAACGGTATGCAGGATCGCGCCGAGCGGAGACTCCGACGTACCCGCGCCGCCAAGCAGGTCGATAAAAGCATCTTCAAAGCGCGGCGTGGTGTCGTTAATCGTTATCTCCGGCATCCCTTCGGCCCGGCGGATATCCTCTGCGGTAGCCTCTTTTTTCAGGATCAGCCGTACCGATTTCCCCTGAATCATGCCGTCGCTGACCTGCGGCAGTTTCAACGCGCGTTGCAGGAGCTTGCGGTTATTCTCCTGCGGGCTGCTCATTAAGAAACTGCGTCCTGCCATGGTCTGCGTCAGCTTAGTCGGTTCGCCCTGATACAGCAGCTCTCCTTCGTTCATCAGCAGCACGTCGCGACACTGTTCGGCTTCGTCCAGGTATGACGTACTCCACAGGATAAGCATGCCGTCACCCGCCAGTTCATGCACCATTTGCCACAGCTCGCGACGGGAGATGGGGTCAACGCCGACGCCCGGTTCGTCAAGCAGCAGCACTTTCGGCTCGCCGACCAGCGTACAGGCCAGCCCGAGTTTTTGTTTCATCCCGCCCGAGAGCTTGCCTGCCAGCCGTTTGGTGAAGGGGCCGAGGGCGGTAAATTCCAGCAGACGGGCAAACGTTTTTTGCCGTTCTTCGCCCGTTACGCTGCGTAAGTCCGCATAGAGATTGAGATTCTCCATCACGGTCAGATCTTCATACAGACCAAATTTTTGCGGCATGTAACCAAGTACCGCATGCAATTCACTGTCGTTTTTGATCGGATCGAACCCGATCACCGACGCGCTGCCGCTATCGGGCTTGAGCAGCCCTGCCAGCATCCGCATCAGCGTGGTTTTGCCTGCGCCATCCGGCCCGACCAGACCCGTGACATAACCGGCGTGGATAGTACAGTCGAGCGGGGCGACCGCCGGTTTTTCCATTCCGGCGAAGCGCTTCACCAGGCCGTTTAACGTAATGACGGCGTCATTCATGCCGCGCCTCGTCGCTGAACGTCAGCGTCACCGGCATTCCCTGGCGCAGCGCATCGTCCGCGTCAGTCACCACAATGCGCAGTCGATAGACCAGGTCTGTGCGCAGATCCGGCGTTTCAACGGTTTTCGGGGTGAATTCAGCGGTCGGCGATACGAAGCCGATTTTGCCGTGGTAAGGCTTGTCAGGGCGGCCATCGGTGTAGAGTAAAATTTCGCGGCCGGGCTGCGCCTGGCTGAGGTTGCGTTCATCCACGTAGGCGCGAACCCATACCGGACGAGTCAGCGACAGCGTCAGCACGGTGCTGCCTGCGTTGAGCATACTGCCGGGCTCTACCGCGCGGGTTAACAGCGTACCGTCAGAGGGGGCGATCAGCGTAGTATCCTGTAAATCGAGTTCTGATTGCGCCAGCTGCGCCTGCGCCTGTTCGAGGCTGGCTTTTGCCTGGGCGATATCCTGTTGGCGGTTACCGGTACGGTACTGGCTCAATTTGTCCTGTGCGGATTTCAGCTGCGCCTGCGCCTGATCGCGGGATGAGCGGGCGTTCTCCAGGTCGTTGGCGGAGATCGTGCGGCTTTTCCACAATCCCTGCTGGCGCTGATAAAAGTTCTGCGCATAGTCAAATGCGGCCTGCGCCTGTTTTACGGCGGCAGCGGCCTGGGCTATCTCTTCATCGCGATACCCCGCGAGCATCAGATCATACTGCGCCTGGGCGACGGAGACGCCTGCTTTAGCCTGCATCAACGCGTTCTCGTACGGGGCTTTATCCAGCACGCCCAATACCTGCCCGGACGTAATGGCGTCGCCTTCGTCAACGGCCAGCGAAGCCAGCCGGCCTCCGACGCGAAAACTCATATTGACGGTGCGAATATCCACATTGCCGTAGAGCGTCAGCCCGTTATCCTGCCGACTCTGATACCACCATGTACCACCGGCAAGCACGGCGACCAGCGCCGCGACAGCCAGTGCGATAACGACAGGTTTTTTCATTGCTCCTGACTCCTTTGCGTTAAGCCTTGCAGAATGAGATCGATATGACAGGTGATCGTCTGGTAAATCTGTTCTGTTTTCTCTTCATCAAACGTTGACCAGCCGGTACGCAGCAAAATGGTTTCTTTTCCTAGGCGGAAGGCCAGCACTTCGCCCAGCAGCGCGTGCGTGTGGAGAATGGTTTGCGTATCTCCCGGATCGCGGCCGGTATACCCCGCAATCAGGCGCGTCAGATGCGTGTGAAGGGGGTTGAGAACCTGATCGTGTACCCGTTGATAAGCCGCCGTCGGGGAGAGCTGCTCGCGCGAAATAAATTTGCTCAGGTTGACCGTGTCGTCCTGGGTTAACAGCATGATCATATTTTTGCAGGCGCGCAGGATCAGCTCTCGCATTGCGGCGCGATCGGGCTGCGGCTGGGCGAACAGTCGTTCCGCTTCCTCGGCATGAGGGCGAAACTGGGTGCCGATGAAATCGGCTATCCACTGGGCGCAGGCGAGGTATAAATCCTCTTTGGAGCCAAAGTAGTAAGTGATGGCGGCGATATTTTGTCCGGCCTGGGCGGCAATGTCGCGCGTGGTGGCATGGAGGCCGTATTCGCCAAACTGCGCCAGCGCAGCGGCGATAAGCTGGCTTTTGGCCTGTTCGCCTTTCGTCGTCATGGTTGGGGTATTCATCGCGCAACCTAATTCTTAATCAATCGATTGATTAAGATTATGACCGATAATTGTTCTTGTCCAGTGTGGTGGTTTATTTTGTTTTTTCCAGTCACGGGGATAATTTATGCGGTATGTCACAAAAACTGCTACACTCCGCCCCTTCATGACATTGTGGTTTTTGTCATCCCTCTTGTGAGTATCTCCCTGAAAACTACACCGGTAACGGTCGGGGCGGTTCGGAGTAGTTATGTCTTTTGATTCCCTTGGGTTGAATCCTGATATTTTGCGCGCGATTGCCGAGCAGGGTTACCGTGAACCTACCCCTATTCAGCAGCAGGCGATCCCTGCGGTGCTGGAAGGCCGCGACCTGATGGCCAGCGCCCAGACGGGGACGGGTAAAACAGCCGGTTTTACGCTGCCGCTGTTACAACATCTGATCACGCAGCAGCCGCACGCGAAGGGCCGTCGCCCGGTACGCGCGTTGATTCTGACGCCGACCCGTGAGCTGGCGGCGCAAATTGGCGAAAACGTCCGGGATTACAGTAAATACCTGAACATTCGCTCTCTGGTCGTGTTTGGCGGCGTCAGCATTAACCCGCAGATGATGAAACTGCGCGGCGGCGTTGACGTGCTGGTGGCAACGCCGGGGCGTTTGCTCGACCTGGAACATCAAAACGCGGTGAAGCTGGATCAGATTGAGATTCTGGTGCTGGATGAAGCTGACCGTATGCTCGACATGGGCTTTATCCACGATATTCGCCGCGTGCTGGCAAAACTGCCGCCGAAGCGCCAGAACCTGCTGTTCTCCGCCACATTCTCCGATGACATTAAAGCGCTTGCTGAAAAGCTGTTGCATAACCCGCTGGAAATTGAAGTGGCGCGCCGTAATACCGCTTCTGAGCAGGTGACCCAGCACGTTCATTTCGTGGATAAAAAACGCAAGCGCGAACTGTTGTCGCAGATGATTGGCAAGGGCAACTGGCAGCAGGTGCTGGTCTTTACCCGTACCAAACACGGCGCCAACCATCTGGCGGAACAGCTGAATAAAGACGGCATTCGCAGTGCGGCGATCCACGGTAATAAATCTCAGGGCGCGCGTACCCGCGCACTGGCTGATTTCAAATCCGGCGATATCCGCGTCCTGGTGGCGACCGACATCGCGGCGCGCGGGCTGGATATCGAAGAGCTGCCGCATGTGGTGAACTATGAGCTGCCAAACGTCCCGGAAGATTACGTCCACCGTATCGGCCGTACCGGTCGTGCCGCCGCGACCGGCGAAGCGTTATCGCTGGTCTGCGTTGATGAACACAAACTGCTGCGCGATATCGAGAAGCTGCTGAAAAAAGAGATCCCGCGCATCACCACGCCGGGTTATGAACCAGACCCGTCAATTAAAGCGGAGCCGATTCAGAACGGTCGCCAGCAGCAGCGTGGCGGCGGTGGTCGCGGCCGAGGCCAGGGTCAGGGACAGGGCGGAGCAGGCCGTGCCCAGCAACCGCGTCGCAATGATGGCGGGGCGCCGAAAGCCAAACCGCGCAGCGGAGAAGGTAAGCCAGGCGGCGATAAACCGCGTCCGCCGCGCCGCCCGCGCAGACTGGCGGATTAATTGCGAGCCCGGCCGAAAGGTCGGGCTTTTCTTTTTGCGACCCGCGCCAGAAAGTGCCACAATAGTGGCTGTTTATACAGTATTTCAGGTTTTCTCATGGCATTGACCGCTGCGCTTAAAGCGCAAATCGCCGCCTGGTATAAGGCGCTTCAGGAGCAGATCCCCGACTTTATCCCCCGTGCGCCGCAGCGGCAGATGATTGCCGATGTCGCCAAAACGCTGGCGGGTGAAGAAGGGCGTCATCTGGCGATTGAGGCGCCGACCGGGGTCGGGAAAACCCTCTCTTACCTTATTCCCGGTATTGCCATCGCCCGCGAAGAACAAAAAACGCTGGTGGTGAGCACCGCCAACGTGGCGTTGCAGGATCAGATCTACAGCAAAGATCTCCCGCTGCTGCGCAAAATCATTCCTGACTTGCGGTTTACCGCCGCGTTTGGTCGTGGGCGCTACGTTTGCCCGCGTAATCTGGCGGCGCTGGCCAGCAGCGAACCGAATCAACAGGATCTGCTCGCGTTTCTGGATGACGAACTGACGCCGAATAACCAGGAAGAGCAAAAGCGCTGCGCCAGGCTAAAGGGCGATCTTGACAGCTACAAGTGGGACGGGTTGCGCGATCATACCGATATCGCCATTGACGACGCGCTCTGGAAGCGCCTGAGCACCGATAAAGCCAGTTGCCTGAACCGCAATTGCCATTACTACCGTGAATGCCCTTTTTTTGTCGCCCGACGGGAAATTCAGGAAGCTGAAGTGGTGGTGGCAAACCATGCGCTGGTGATGGCGGCGATGGAGAGTGAAGCGGTGCTGCCGGAGCCGAAAAATCTTCTGCTGGTGCTGGACGAAGGCCACCATCTGCCGGATGTCGCGCGCGACGCGCTGGAGATGAGCGCTGAGATCTCCGCCCCCTGGTATCGCCTGCAACTGGATCTGTTCACTAAGCTGGTGGCGACCTGCCTGGAACAGTTCCGCCCGAAAACCACGCCGCCGCTGGCGAATCCTGAGCGCCTGAATGCGCACTGCGAAGAGTTGTACGAGCTGATTGCCTCGCTCAACAACATCCTGAATCTGTATATGCCCGCGACGCAGGACGCTGAGCACCGCTTTGCGATGGGCGAGTTACCGGATGAGATCATGGCGATCTGCCAGCGGCTGGCGAAGCTGACGGAAATGTTGCGTGGGCTGGCGGAGCTGTTCCTTAACGATCTCAGCGAGAAAACCGGCTCGCACGATATTGTGCGCCTGCACCGGGTGATTTTGCAGATGAACCGCGCGCTGGGCATGTTTGAGGCGCAAAGCAAGCTCTGGCGGCTGGCGTCGCTGGCGCAGTCTTCCGGTGCGCCGGTCTCGAAGTGGGCCACGCGGGAGGCGCGCGATGGGCAGATACACGTCTGGTTCCACTGTGTGGGCATTCGCGTCAGCGATCAGCTTGAAAGGCTGCTCTGGCGCAGCGTGCCGCATATTATTGTAACGTCGGCGACCCTGCGTTCGCTTAACAGCTTCTCGCGCTTGCAGGAGATGAGCGGCCTGAAGGAGAAAGCGGGCGATCGCTTTGTGGCGCTGGATTCCCCCTTTAATCATGTGGAGCAGGGTAAAATTGTCATTCCGCAGATGCGCTATGAACCGTTGATTGATAACGAAGAGCAGCATATTGCGGAGATGGCGGCCTATTTCCGTCAGGCGCTGGAAAGCAAAAAACACCACGGCATGCTGGTTTTGTTTGCCAGCGGACGGGCGATGCAGCGCTTTCTGGAGCATGTGACCGATTTGCGTCTTTTGCTGCTGGTTCAGGGCGATCAGCCGCGCTATCGCCTGGTGGAACTGCACCGTAAGCGGGTGGCGAACGGCGAGCGCAGCGTGCTGATTGGCCTGCAATCTTTTGCCGAGGGGTTGGATCTGAAAGGCGACCTGCTGACTCAGGTGCATATTCACAAGATTGCGTTTCCTCCCATCGACAGCCCGGTGGTGATCACCGAAGGTGAGTGGCTGAAAAGCCTGAATCGCTACCCGTTTGAAGTGCAGAGCCTGCCAAGCGCGTCGTTTAACCTGATTCAGCAGGTGGGCCGTTTGATTCGTAGCCACGGCTGCTGGGGAGAGGTGGTGATTTACGACAAGCGTCTGTTAACCAAAAGCTACGGGCAACGTTTGCTGAATGCGCTCCCGGTATTTCCGATTGAACGCCCGGAAGTGCCGGAGGTAAAAAAACGCCCGACAAAAGTGGTTGCCGGGCGTAAAAAAAGCATCCGTGCGAAGGGGCGCGCTCCTACTGATAGGTAAACGTGACCTGTATAACGCTATCGAACGAGCCCGCGCTGACGGGCATGGACGTGGCGTAATAGCGGGCGGCTAACGGGAAAGTGGCCGTGTGATCGCTTTGGTTTATCAGCACGTTAAAGCTTGCCTGCGGGGCGATGAGAATATTGTCCTGCCGATCGGTCAACTCCAGCGCAAGCCCTTTCGCGCTGCCGCTGTTGGCAAATTTGGTCGGGTGTACGCTATCGGCCTGTCCGTAAAAAAACGCGTTGGCCAGCGTGAGTGTTTTTGGGCAATGCGTTACTTCCAGGGAAAACGCTTTCCATTCGCCGGTATCGCCTACGTCTTTGAAATCACTCGATGACGCCTGCCCTAAATCGACGGTTAAATCTTTACTGGCGCTGTCCACGGAGCAGGTGTTGGCATAGATGTTACCCACCATTTGCACCTGGATATCATCTGCGCAGGCATACGTCATCAGACCTGCGGTGAGTAAGAAAACCATTTTTTTCATCGCGATCACTTATAGGCCAGCGTAATCGTGGCGACGGTATTTGCCGGGCCTGGCGTAACGTCGTCGCTGATTTGCTCATAGCGGACCTGGAACGGAATATCCAGCGTTTCGTTGGCTTTTGCCTCGCTTTGCGTGTTGACGTAGTTGTCGAAGGTGGCGATATTGCCATCAAACAGCATTCTGACGCCGACGCCGGTCGCCATCCCACTTTGCTGAGTCAGTTTCATCACGCCGGCAAAACCCGATTCGTAGCCATTCGCACTGGTGATCTTCACTTCAGGCTGTACGGTGGAATTACAGTTGACCGTAACGTTAAAATTCTGTGCTGGCATCGAGAGGGTGCCTACTCCCATAAAATCACTGATCGGAAAGTCGCCCAGATTGACGGTCAGGTTTTTCGGTAACACGGAGCAGGTTACGGTTTCGAGATCCACATTGCCGGCATAGGCAATGTGGTTAGGACTCCCGATACCTTCGTGACCAAACACGCCAATCCCAAACTCTGTTTGCGCCTGCACCAGTGTACCGGAGGTCACGTCACTGCCGGTTTTCACCAGTTCAAGCGTGACGTTGAAGTTAAATGACTGCTGCCCATCGCTGGATACATAACCGATCGGCGTGCCGCGTGAATCGCACTGTACGCCGCCTGCGCCGCTGATCCGCTGGCCTTGCTCGTTCATCAGCGCGATGCCAACGCCGGGCACCCCGGAGTCGTACACCCCTCTCAGGCCTGGTATCTCAGCGCCTGTTCCGTAATAGCAGGAGACAATTTCCAGACCGCTATCAATACCTTGATCGCACTGTCCGGCAACGTGTACGGTTTGCTCTGTTCCTGGAATGGTCTCACCAATCGCCAGCGTCGTCGGTACGGAAACAGATGCCACGTTGATCATTTTGGGCATATCCGGCGTTGTGCAGGCCGCCTTTGCATGCGGCATAAACAAGGCTGCGCTGGCCAAAATCAGGAGGAAAAAACACTGTTTAATCATTTGCATAATGTTGAGTCTGCATGGTGAATCAATGACACTGCGCGGCAGCGTTAATGATGCTGGTTTTATGTCTCTCATCCGTTAGCGTGTACTCTGCGACGCAGTGTTCGCTGGCATCCTGACCCCACGACACGAAGAGCGTTCCGTGCTGAGGTAAACCGGAGAGATAAGTCTGACCGCCGTTGCCAACAATAAACTCGCTGTCTTTATCGTCGGTGGTGACGGTTGCGCCAAAGGGCAACGGCTTACCGTTTTGCGTGAGCATCATTAAAACCCTGCTGCCCACGCGGGTGTTAAAACTGGCGCGGACTACCGCGCCGCGCGTTGGGGTTACTATTCGCGCTGCATGGGTTACGTCGGCATCGTCTGGCAGTGTTTCTGTGTCCAGGGCAATCGTGTTGTGGCGGTAGGCTGATACAAATGGCACAACGGTATAGCCGCGAAAATCGGTTTTGACGCCGGTCTGATTGGTAATATGCGTGCCATGTGTTCCCGGTGCTTTCACCAGCGCGATGGTTTCACCGAGCGGTTGCGTCAGAGTGATGCCGTTGGCGTGCGCCACAACGCCGCCTTGCAGACCCACATTAACGCTCCGTTGATGGCTGTCCTGGCTGACGCCGCCGCTCACTTCGCCATAGGTTCCTTTGTAATCGGCATTCATACTGGTTGAGTTGCCGCTTCCGGTATTGCTCACGCCTTCCTGGATATTCCAGTTCAGGTTGTCTTCGGCCAGAGCAGTACCGTTAAGGCCAATGTTTTGCGTGGCGCCGTCTTGACTGTTGTTCAGGTTGTACGTCGCCCAGGTGTTGTGCATCCAGTGGTCGAGTGGAACCGAAACGCTCAGCGCGAACTGGTTGTCATGGGTAACGGACTCACCGTTTTCATCGCTGTCGCTGGTGTTTTTGTTCATGCTGTAACTCAGGCTATAGCTCACGCCATGCCAGCTGTTGTTGTAGCTGAGGCTCATGGAGGTCATATCCTGGCGCTGGCTCCAGTAGGTCTCTTTGACCAGACTCAGCGTAAAAGACCCCCAGCTCTCGCCGAGCGTCTGATCGACAGTGGCTTCGGTACGCGCTCGGCGCTGCTGCGGGGCGGACCAGTCGCTGGCGCGGGTATAGGACTCCATTGTGTCTTCCAGGGTGTAAAAACCCTTACTGTTATAGCGATACCCGGCCAGGGAAAAGTTGGTGCCTGCGCCTGCAAAATCTTTGCTGTAACGCACGCGCCATGACTGCCCCGTGCTGGCCTGCTGCTGTTTCAGCAATGCTTTGGCCCGCGTGACGTCGACAGAAAACGCGCCTAAATCGCCCAGGTTTTTCCCGGTGCCGATCGCCTGCGACTGGTAATGGCGGCTTTGCTGTACGCCGCCATAGGCGGTAAAACCATAAGGTAGACCGTAGATTGCGCTCCCCTGAGCAAATGGAGTTTGCTCGACGTCTTTGTCATAGGCGCGATAGCGACCGGCAGTTACGCTGTAGCGCAGGTTTTTTTCACGCTGCAACACGGGTACGGAGGCGTAGGGCACCACGAAATGGCTTTCGCTGCCGTCCGTCTCTTTGACGGTGACCTGCAAGTCGCCGCTGCTGCCCGTCGGGTAGAGATCGTTAATTTCAAATGCGCCTGGCGCTACGGTGTTCTGATAAATGACGTAGCCGTTCTGACGAACCATCACCAGGGCGTTACTGTGTGCGGTGCCACGGATAATCGGCGCATAGCCTTTTTCGCTATCCGGCAGCATGTCGCTGTCGGAATTGAGTTGTACGCCGGTATAAGGCACGCTGTCGAACACGTCCGCCGGAGAGGCGCTTTGCCCTACCGTGAGATCGCTTTTCATCGCCACGATATCGCGCTGCGCGTAGGTATAAACAGACGAGAATTTCTGCTGTTCGTCATGGCCCGTGACGTTACGATTCCAGGTTGAGTAATTGCGCACGCGCCAGGTGCCGATGTTGAACCCGGGACGCAGGTTGACATACTGGCTGCTGTTATCCTGTTCACCCTGCCGGCGGGCGTCGCTCTGACTGGCGTTGGCGCTGTAGTTCAGTAGACCGGCGGTAATGCCTTCATCGAACGTTTTTGGGTCGATATAACCGCGCGGAATCTGGCCCAGCGCTGACTGGGGAATACTGAGCAATAGCTGCTGGTTGCGCACGCGAAACGTGGCGGAAGCGGCGGGGATGACGCTTAAATCTGCACATTTTCCTTGTGCCATGAGCTTCGGAAACGCCTTCGTTTTAATACCGAGACTCTTTAAATCATCCAGGCTGAAACAGGGCTGGAGTGAACGGTTGCCCTTAACATCTTTCTGTAATTTAAATGTGACATCGCGGGTGTCGACTTTATTATTATCAATAAAGATTGATACCTGGTATTTTCCTGGTGCTTGTCCTGGACCTTTTTCATATACCGATAAATCGGTTTTTTCCTGTCGGGGATTATCAATATCCAGGAGCGCCGGGTTAAAATAATCATCTGCCCGCGTTTGCTGCGCAAAACAGAACACTGCCAGGCCACATAACAGGGGCAGCAGTGTGAATAATTTGCAGGAAAACGGCTTTTTATCGCGGTACATGATTATTTTAATTGCCTGTGCGCCGTTATCTTAATGGACAGGCTTAGACCAGGTTCGGCTGATGCTGCCGTAATCAGTAATAATGGAATAGGTCACGGTGTTACCGTCAGTATTGGCGGGCAGAGCCATGTGGGTTGCCGTTTCAGGTACTGCCCAGGTCGCTTTACTGATTTTATGACCATTAATCATCACGCTCTGGAAATTCATATAAAACGGCGTCGGGTTATTGACGACTAGATCGTGACCTTCACGATGCCATTCCAGTTTGTCAGCAACCTCTTCTGGCTTACCTTTCACGGAGGATGGGCGATACAATAATTTAATACGCGTGTTGATCGCGATTTGCAGGGTATTTACCCCCTCAACGTGTTTTGAGGATGGAATAGCCTTGATATTCAGCCAGTACAGCGATTCACGATCCTCAGGCAGATTGCCACCTGTGCGAATAACCCGCAGAACGTTGTCTTCTTTCGCATTCAGGCGGAACAGCGGCGGCGTAATCAGAAAGGGGGTGTTGCCCGGATTTTTACTGCCGGAATCGACCCAGGATTGTACCAGATAGTCCGTTGAATCTGGGTTTGAAAGACCAAGCGAGGATTCCTTTTTGTCTCCCTGGTAAACAAGACGGGTGCCGTTAATAATAACGCCAGCATGCGCTGTCGCTGCTACCAGAAAAAGAGTGCTCAGTAAATAACCGTGACGCATAAATATTTCTCAGCATGAATAAAAGATATTAGCCCTGAAGAAAGGGCTAATATCTTCGGATTGATAATATCAGTTATAGATAACGGTAAAGGTAGATACGGAATTTGCCGGGCCGGCCGTAACGGCAGCCTGAGTCTGAATATAACGCGCTGCAAATTCCAGATCGTTTACCGTGCTTCCTGCCGTCAGTGGATATTGACGGGAAGGGGTATATAAGCTGACGGGTTGCTCTGACGAGTCGAGCAACTGAATTGCCACACCGGTAGCCGTCTCCGTGTCTGGCGTTAATGCCAGGGTCGTGCTGTTATCCGTATCCGGCGTACCGCCAAAATTAATGGCGGCAGAGGTCACCGTTTCCGGGCAGTCTTTTAGCTGAATATCGAATTTCGTTGGTGTGCTGGTAGAGCCTGCGCCAGAAAATACGGTTTTAGACACTCTGCCCAACTCGACATTTAGCGGATTACTTAACCCATTAACGACCTGACAAGCGGAGTCAATGATTTCACCCGTAAAGTTAATCTGACCTTCGCCATTTGTTGCCGCAAATGCGGATGCGGAACATCCTACTGTTGCAGCGATGAATAAACCTAAAGCAACCTTGTTCATCATAAATCCTGGTGTATAAGTGGTGAAAACCAGCCTGGACGTTTTCACCGTGGACCCTCAATAACTCTTCGCCAGATATTTAATCAGATTGTTTACGGATTAGAATCGTGTATAAAAATCACAAATATTTGAACTAATGCTTGCGTTTTAATAATTACTACAAAAACAGGTGATTGATGGCTGAGATAAAAAACTAACGGCAGGGTCTCCAGAGGGGCTATATTGTTAAAAAATGTCGCAGTGGAGAATGTCATGGATTATCGCAAAATCATCAAAGAGGTCGGTCGAGGTAAAAATCACGCCCGCGACCTGGATCAGGATACCGCGCGCGGCCTGTATACCCATATGTTGAATGGTGATGTGCCCGAACTGGAAATGGGCGGCGTGTTGATCGCGTTGCGTATTAAAGGGGAAGGCGAAGCGGAGATGCTGGGCTTTTATGAAGCCATGCAGAACCACACGATTACGCTTACGCCGCCGGTTGCCAAACCGATGCCGATTGTCATCCCCAGTTACAACGGGGCGCGCAAACAGGCGAACCTGACGCCGTTGCTGGCGATTCTGCTGCATAAACTGGGCTTTCCGGTGGTGGTACATGGCGTAAGCGAAGATCCGACGCGCGTACTGACGGAGACCATTTTCGAACTGATGGGGATTGCGCCGACGCTGCACGCCGGTCAGGCTCAGGCGAAGCTGGATGGACACGAGCCGGTGTTTATTCCTGTCGGTACGCTGTGCCCGCCGCTGGAAAAACAGCTGGCAATGCGCTGGCGGCTGGGCGTGCGTAACAGCGCGCACACGCTGGCGAAGTTAGCGACGCCGTTTGCGGAAGATGCCGCCTTGCGGTTGTCCAGCGTCTCGCACCCGGAGTACGTTCCGCGCGTCGCGAAATTTTTTGCCGACATCGGCGGGCGTGGTTTGCTGATGCACGGCACGGAAGGGGAGGTGTATGCCAATCCACAGCGTTGCCCGCAAATCAGCCTGATCGACCGTTCCGGCGTGCAGGTGCTTCAGGATCGCCAGAGCGAGATGCCCGACGAGCCGGTGCCGCTGCCTGCGGCAAAAGACCCGGAAACCACCGCCCGCTGGATTGAGCGCTGCCTGGCGGGAAGCGAGCCGATACCGGCTTCCCTGAAAATTCAGATGGCGTGCTGTCTGGTGGCTACGGGAGAAGCGGCGACGTTAACGGAAGGGCTTGCGCGGGTAGCGCAGCATTTTTAAGCGTCAGGCAAAAAAAAGCCCGTCCAGTGGCGGACGGGCGAACAAGGGTAACACAGGTTCAATGAGGGTTGGAGCAGTGTGTCTGTCGGCAAACAGACGGGTATAACAGAAACACGTGAAATTATTTGTAGATAACAGCGGTGCCGCTCATTTTGTTGTTGTTGGTTGCGGAAGTGATGCTATAACCGGTTGCGCCGGCAGCTGCCGCTTTCTCAGCCAGTTTCGCTTCCAGGCCATCCAGAGTGGTGGCGCCTTCCGCAGAAACAACACCGATTTTATTCATGCTTTGCGCCTGGGAAGCCGTTACCGGCTCGGCAGCGAAAACGCCAAATGACAGGGTAGACAGAGCGATAGCAGCAACAGCATATTTGATATTTTTCATGATTAATCTCTCGCAGGTTATTCTTGTGTAGTAAGACGTTGTTCCGTCGATGTGATAAGTATCACGGTTTTTTGCGGGAGATAAAATCGAATAGAATTGACGTCATCCATCAAATAATTTGAATGACAAATAACTTATTGATTATTAATAAATTCAAAACATGGATTTACGCTTCTTGCCGTTTCACTTTACAGAAGAGAGAGTAACGGCACATTTTGCCACGCAGAAGGTGAAAAAGCATGAGAGTAAAAGAACATGCTTACGCTGTTGTTTTACGTAAAGAAAAGTTAGCGTAACTGGCTATCTTTCGATCCCCTGCGATTATATCCTGAGAATGTTGCGTTATGTAAATCTTTCTCCTGCTGGCAGGCAATGCATAGCCTTACTCCCGGAACGGCTTTACGCCGCGCTTCCGGGATAGGATCGCCGCACTCTTCACACTCATACAGGCTTTCGCCTTGAGGAATTTCGCCGCGAACGCGGGCGACAGCATCTTCAATAGTATTGTTGATTTGTTCATTAACGGCGTCGTCGTTCGCCCACCCGGATGCCATATACCTGTTCCTCCCCTTTATTCCACACGGTAAGTGTAGTGAATATGGGGTCAAAAATCGTACAGTCAATAGCGCAGAAGCAGGCCGGTATATCAGTCAGCGAAAAACGTCAGCGAATGAAAGAGACGGGGGGACGTTTTCCATGCTAAGGAAAACTGCATTCGGTGGGAATGCAGTTACCTGGTAGGGGGTTATTTGTAGATAGTGGCAGTGCCATACATTTGGTTATCGCCACCGGCAGAATTGACGACAAAACCTTTGGCGCCTTGTTCACGCGCTTTTTCTGCCAGTTTATTTTCAAGTTCGCTCAGCGTCGTCGCGCCCGTCGCCGAGACGGTTCCGGCGGGTCTGAGCTGGCCTGCTTCTGAGCTGCTAAGCGGCTGCGCGGCGAATGCACTAAAACTCATGCCAGTGAGCAGAGCAGCAGCCAGTACGGTGAGGCATTTTTTCATAACGGCATCCTCTTAGAAACAACAGGTGGTGCCTCATAAGTTTAGGACGTTGATGACGCAAAATTAACGCAAAAAATTGATTATGATGTGCTTGTTTTTTGAACGATATTTTTTGACGAATATTGACAAATCAATGACATACAGATTATTGATTTTCCAGGATTTTGTCGCTAAGCCTGCGGAGCGACCCGTGTTCGTTTGCGGTATAAGCGGGCTTTCTCCGTCAGGTTTGTTTACCGCGTTGCGTTATGCGAGTATCTTACGCCGCTGCTAAAAGGAGAATGCCATGTCTGCCCAGAAACCGGGATTGCACCCACGTAATCGCCATCATCATCGTTACGATCTCGCGACGTTATGCCAGGTCACGCCAGAACTGGCGCAATTTCTTACCCGTACGCCTGCGGGTGAGCAAAGCGTTGATTTCGCGAATCCTCTGGCAGTCAAGGCGCTCAATAAAGCGCTGCTGGCGTATTTCTATCAGGTGGCAAACTGGGATATTCCCGAAGGCTTTCTGTGCCCGCCGGTGCCAGGCCGCGCCGATTATATTCACCATCTGGCGGATCTGCTGGGCGAAACCACAGGCGCGATTCCGGCGGATGCGAGCGTGCTGGATGTGGGAACAGGAGCGAACTGCATTTACCCGCTTATCGGCGTGCATGAATACGGCTGGCGCTTTACCGGCAGCGAAGTCCATGCGCAGGCGCTGGCCAGCGCCCAGACGATCATCAGCGGCAACCCAGGATTAACCCGATCGATTCGTCTGCGTCGGCAGAAAGATCCTGCGGCAATCTTCAACGGCATCATTCATAAGAATGAACAGTATGACGCCACGCTGTGCAATCCGCCGTTCCACGATTCGGCAGCTTCTGCCCGTGCGGGAAGTGAGCGCAAACGTCGCAATCTGGGGCAGGATAAAAACGATGCCCTGAATTTTGGCGGTCAGCAGCAGGAACTCTGGTGCGAAGGCGGGGAAGTGGCGTTTATCAAAACGATGATCGCGGAAAGCCAGGCTTTTGGCCGCCAGGTAATGTGGTTCACCACGTTAGTGTCGCGCGGCGAAAATTTGCCGCCGCTGTACCGCGCGCTGACGGACGTCGGGGCGGTAAAAGTGGTCAAAAAGGAGATGGCCCAGGGGCAAAAGCAGAGTCGCTTTATTGCCTGGACCTTTATGGATGACGATCAGCGTCGCCGCTTTATGGCGCGTAAGCGCTAAAGCGTGGGTTCACTCGGCGGCAGGGGGTCTGTCGCTGGCGCCTGACTGATCGTCGGTGCGGGCAGTACCTGATACGTTTGTACCGGCGCGCGAACGCCCGACAGATCGAAGTGTTTTTTCACCTGGCTGTCGAGCGCGAAGCGTACCGTCCACTGTTTTAAGGGCAAGGTGGTAAAGGAGACCCGTAGCGTAAAGGCGGTATTGGTCAGCCCGACGATCCCGGAGAATGACGGTTCTCCGATAATCAACCCGCGAATATCTTCCGTCTCCATCACCGCAGCCACCGCGTCCTTCAATGCCTGATTGGCTTTATCCGCATCTTCATGGCGATCCACGTCATAGTTAGCCACGACCGAACCAATGCCGCGCACAAAGTTCGCGAAGGTGGTAATCGAAGACCACGGAATAATGTGGTACGCCCCGGTATCCTGACGCACGCCTACCGAGCGAATCGACATTCGCTCCACCGTACCGGTCAGCGGGCCGATAGTCACCAGATCGCCGGTATTCATCCCGTTTTCAAACTGGATGAATACGCCGGTAATAATATCTTTCACCAGCGTTTGCGAACCGAACGAAATCGCCAGCCCCAGCGCCCCGGCGCCGGCCAGTAAGGGGGCAATGTTCACGCCAATCTCCGACAACACGATCATGATGGTGATTGTACTGATGATCACCGCCAGGGCGTTACGAAACAGCGTAAGCAGGGTTCGGGTACGCGCGCTGGGCAAGGGGCGGCCGTGAATATCTGACGCCAGGCGGTTCTCAATCAGGCTGGCGAGGATGGTCCATCCGACCGCAGAGAAAAAGAGGATCAGCGCAATGCGGATCAGAATATCGACGGTTTTTTCTCCCGCGCCGTTGTGCAGCCAGTACCAGAAGTCGAATAACCCCCAGGCGTTGAGCAACAGCATGATCGCCACGCAAACCGTCAGGATTCGCGCGGCTTTCAGGGCGGTTGACAGCCAGCCGTTCAGCCGTTTTTGCAGCTCAGGATAGTTGCGCTGCGTAGGGGGCGACAGCGTAATGGTTTTGGCTATCCAGCGTGAGAACATGCCGGAAACAAACGCGGCGACACCGATAATGAGCAGGCTGCGTACCGTCGCGCCCATCATAAACTTCAGGCTGTTGCCCGGGTCGAACAATGAGAAGAAAAACAGCACGATAAAATAGGCGCTGGCCAGCCAGTGCCACACCAGCGCGAAGGCGCGAATAAACAGACTGAAAAAGGCCAGCGACCGTTCCGCGAGATTCAGCAGATGTTGGGTGATCTCTTTTTTGTTTTTGAAGATCAGATACAGCGCCCACAGCGTAATGCACAGCATGATGATGACGTTCGCCATCGCGCCGACCTGGACGTTGACCTGGTTGGAGATAATCGGCACGGCGACGATCAGACCATAGCCGATCAGGCTACTGAGCGAACTCAGACGGCGATTCCAGTAGCGCGCGCTGGCGTCCTGAATCGTGAACGGACGCAACTCCGCTACGTTAGGGCAAAAGATCAGGCGCAGAATGGCTTTGAAAAACTCAATCAGGGCAAACGCGTTCAGGAACAGACTTTGTTGAAAGGCGATGGTTCGGCTGCCGGCGTTCATTCTGTCGCTCAGTATCTGCCCGACAAACAGGGTCAGCGCCAGCAGGAGCAGATCGATGATAAATGCGCCGATAATCATTGCGGGAAGCTGTAGCCAGTTGCTGCGGTCGCGATTTTTTTTGCGCGCCCACTGACCCATTTTGCGATACAGCGGCAGCGCGCAAAGCCGTATCAGCCAGTAAAAGACAAATACCGAAGCTGCCAGCATCAGGAAGTGGGTCAGGGCATTGGTAAATGTCTGCGTGTTAAACGGCTTATGCGGCGAGTCGGTGATGTTACGATAAAGCTGGGCAAAGCGCCCGGAGAGGGCTTCTCCGTAACGCCGGCTGATGTCGGTTACATTCTCCAGTACCGTTTTTTCTTCCGTAACCGTGGGCGGCGTTATCGTGGGGACGGGCTCTGGCGGCGGCGTGGCGGCGACTTTTCGTAGCTGGTCGATGAGCTCCTTGCGAGAGGTCTCGTTTTCCAGCACATCCGCCAGCGCCGCGTAGGCGGCTTTCTTTTGTTCGACATCGGGTTCAGCCGCAGGCGCGGCCTCCTGACTGCCTGAGGCGTCCGTTGTGACGCCGGGGATCGCGACCGCATGCGCGGGGGCGCCCAGTAGTAAAAAGAGGATGAACAGGATCCGCCGCATGACTCCTCCTGTGAGAAATATAAGCAAAAAGATAAGTATAGATGCTTAAAGGGGAGGGATTTGAAATGGGAGGATTCCGGGGAAACCCTCCCTTCCGGGCGGAAGGGAGGGGCGTGCCTCAGGAAACGTGCTGCAAGAACTCCTGCAAACGCTGGCTGGGCGGATTTTCAATCAGGGTTTGCGGATTACCGTCTTCCGCAATGCGCCCTTTGTCGATGAAGATCAGACGGGAGGCCACTTTCTCGGCAAAGCCGATTTCGTGGGTCACAATGACCATTGTCATCCCTTCTTCCGCCAGATCCTGCATGACTTTCAGCACTTCGTGACGCAGTTCCGGGTCCAGCGCGGAGGTCGGTTCGTCAAACAGCATCATTTTCGGCTTCACCGCCAGCGCGCGGGCAATCGCCACACGCTGCTGCTGACCGCCGGAAAGTTCGGAAGGGTAGTGATGCGCGCGCTCTGCCAGCCCGACTTTCGCTAATAACTCTTTGGCCTGCTTTTCGGCATCTTCTTTCTTCGCGCCGCGCACGCGCAGCGGCCCGAACATGACGTTTTCCAGCGCCGTCAGATGCGGGAAGAGATAGAACTGCTGGAACACCATGCCGGCTTCCTGACGGATTAACCGCTCATCCACCTTCGGATCGTTCACTTTCAGACCATCAACAATCAACTCGCCGGACGTGATCTCTTCCAGTTTGTTGATGCAGCGCAGCAGAGTGGACTTCCCGGAGCCGGATGGCCCGATGATGACCACCACTTCACCCTGTTTGATGTTCAGATCAATATTGTGCAGCACCTGGGTTGGCCCAAAATGCTTGGAGACGTTTTTAAATTCAATCACAGGATTTTCATCCTTCTTTCCAGACGACGCAGAATGAAGCTCAGCACCAGCGTAATGATCAGATAGAACACCGCAACGGCACTCCAGATTTCCAGCGCGCGGAAGTTACCGGCGATGATTTCCTGCCCCTGACGAGTCAGTTCAGCGACGCCGATAACAATAAACAGCGAGGTATCTTTGATGCTGATAATCCACTGATTACCGAGCGGCGGCAGCATACGGCGCAGCGCGAGCGGTAAAATAACGTGGCGAATGGTTTCGCCGCGAGACAGCCCTAACGCCAGGCCCGCTTCGCGAAAACCTTTGTGGATAGACAGCACCGCACCGCGCGTGATTTCTGCAATGTACGCGCCCGAGTTAATCATGATGGTGACAACGGCGGCGCTGAAGGGATCAATTCGCAGATCGTTAAACGCCATCGGCAGCGCGAAGTAGATAAACATCACCTGCACAACGATAGGCGTACCGCGAATCACTTCGATAAAGACCAGCGCAATGTGGTTGGCGATCCAACCACCAAAGGTGCGCGCAAAACCCGCAAGCAGCCCGATGACCAGGCCGCCAGCCAGACCAAGGATTGAAATCCACAGGGTCATTTTGGCGCCTTCAATCAACAGCGGGATGGCGGGCCAGATGGCACTCCAGTCAAACTCCATAAATTGTTCCTGTTACCGTGGTGAAAATACTCAAAGGCCTGTACGCCCGGTAAGCGTAAGCGCCACCGGGCGTAACGAGCTAAAATACAGCGTTATTATTTAGGTTCAGTACCGAACCATTTTTTGTAGATTTCGTTATAGGTGCCGTTTTCACGCAGCGTTTTCAGCGCGCCGTTCACTTTCTCACGCAGTTCGTCGCTGCCTTTCGGGAACGCGATGCCGTATTGCTGCGCTTCCAGAGACTCACCTACCGCTTTGAACTGACCATTGCCCGCGGTTTTGATGAAATAGAGGATGTTTGGCGTATCGTGCAGAACGGCGTCTGCGCGGTTGGTGCCCAGTTCCATGTAGGCGTTATCGATGTTCGGGAACTGACGCAGATCTTTGGTTTTGATGTTTGCTTTCGCGTAATCGACAGAACCGGTGCCACTCTTCACCGCAACCACTTTGCCGTCGAGGTCTTTCACGCTTTTCACATCGTTGTTATTGGCTTTCACCATGACCAACAGACCGCTTTTGTAATAGCCGTCAGAGAAGTCGATCGCTTTTTTACGTTCGTCGGTGATCGTGATGCCTGCCAGCGCCAGGTCGACGTTTTTGGTTTGCAGCGCCGGGATGATGCCGCTGAAATCCATCGGTTTCAGGGTGTAGTCCAGATTCAGCTCTTTCGCGACAGCGGCCCACAGATCCACATCAAAGCCAACGTATTTGTCGCCCTGTTTGAATTCAAACGGAACGAACGCCGTGTCGGTTGCCACGACGAGTTTCTTATCCGCGGCGTGAGAAGACACCGCAAAAGCCAGGGTAAGTGCAGCCAGTGAAACTTTTAATACAGACTTCATAGCATTTCCTTTTATATCCACGGGGCGATCCCCTGCGAGAACATATGGCGTAATGAAAGAATCGTGCCAATTATGCAACTCATTGTTTTAAAAAGAAGGCGTTTCATTTTAATGCACAATAAGCGTGGCAAAACTGACGGATTGCACCGTTTTGGGGCGCTGATTTAGTGCAGACCGAATCGGGTGCAAACGGTATGACTATTTAGCGCAAAAATTGTTGCTAAAACAATCTCTCGTTAACGATTGTGTGAGGTGATTATTACAAATATTTTACTTTACGGCAGAGCGGAAGAAATTTGATGCACTATAAAAGTGCAAAACCCCCGCCGAAGCGAGGGTTCATAGGTCTTACTTATCATGCTGCTTATTCGATGTTGGCTTCGATGAACCACAGGAATTTATCGAGGTCGCGGGAAGCAGCGGTAAAGATATCAGCAGTGTCTTCGTCTTTGGCTTCGCTGATGGCTTTACGAACATCATTGGCGACAACAGAGTAACGATCCGCCAGCTCTTTCAGGTGATCCTGAACGCTATGGATATCCAGCGGGTAGCTTTTCAGCGGTGTTTTGCTGTTAATCACTTGCGTTGTCCCTAATGCCACGCCACCCAGCTGTACGGCACGTTCTGCCATGGTATCAAGGTGGTCGGTCAGCGCTGTACGGAAGCCATCCAGCATCTCATGTACGGCAATAAAGTTAGCACCGCGCATATTCCAGTGAGCCTGCTTAGTGATCAGTGACAGGTCAATGAACTGGATCACCTGACGATTCAGCAACTCAACCGTCGCTTTCTTATCGCTGTCTGATACATCGTTGCGGGTATAAAGCAGATTAGACGCTTTCGTTTTTACCAGTTTAGCGGTACTCATAATCTCATATCCTCTTGATGTTTTGTGTCCCAGGTAATTAACGAAACTAAGTATAGCACCGGTTTTTCATTTTGCTTTTCTGTCTGTGCCTATCACTTTAATAGCGCAGAAAGTGTTTAATATTTAAAATGATTAAAAATCAATATGTTATGAAATTAAGTGTTGATATGTTAATAATTCTCATTCACTGTGAGCGATAAACATAAATAGGTTTGCAGGCAGCAGAAAAATAGCGGAGATAATAATAATGAGAAGGATGAAAGCAATATTCTGCATGATTATGCAAATCATGCAGAATTGTAACGTTAATTAATGTCGACTTGCTGAATTTTCGTTTCCCGCCGGATGGTGAGCGTGGACCCCATCGAGGCGGCAATGATGGCGGCCAGGGCCAGAAGCTGCACCAGCGTCAGCGTTTCTCCCAGGAAAATCATCCCCGAAACGGCAGCCAGCGCGGGCTCCATGCTCATCAGCGTCCCAAACGTTCGCGTGGGCAGTCGCGTCAGCGCGATCATTTCCAGCGAGTAGGGCAGCGCCGTTGACAGCACGGCGACAGCCAGACCCAGTGGGAGAATCGACCAGTGCCATAATGCCTCTCCCGCCTGTAGCGCGCCAACCGGAACGAAAACGATCGCCGCAATGAGCGAGCCTACCGCCACGGTCGCGGGGCCGTGTTCTTCACCCGCCCGCTGCCCGGTCAGAATATAGATAGCCCAGCAGGCGCCTGCGCCGAGCGCCAGCGCGGCACCCGTTAAATCAACATGCGATACGCCCTGACCAAGCGGCAACAGGAACCAGAGTCCAAGCACGGCCAGCACAACCCAGATGAAATCGACAGGCCGTCTGGACGAGAACAGCGCGACCGCCAGCGGCCCGGTGAACTCCAGCGCAACGGCGATGCCGAGCGGCACCGTCTGAATCGACAGGTAAAACAGGTAGTTCATCCCGCCAAGCGACAGACCGTAAAACAGGAGCGGCAGCCGCTGTTCTCTGGCAAAGCGCAGACGCCAGGGCTTAAAGAACGCAATCAGGATTAGCGTGCCTAATGCCAGACGCAGTGCGGTAACGCCCGGCGCCCCGACGAGAGGGAACAGCGATTTCGCCAGCGAGGCTCCGCTCTGAATAGAGGACATCGCAATGAGCAAAACCAAAATAGGCAGCCAGACTGGCTTACGTGACGACCCCGGCATCCTTTCTCCTGTCAATTAATGTCAATAGAAGTAAAAAAGGCAGTGTAATAGAAATAACCTCTGACGGTTGAGTATTCGTTGAAAAAAAATCCCGGAGAATCCGTAAAATATCGATGAACTGATGGATTAATAAACTGCGTAATTAGGAATTATCTGGATGAATGTACCATATTGTGCGCGTAATAATGGTGCGCTTCACCGGAAAAGTGATGTTATTTGAAAGAGATAGCGGGTTATGGAAATGTTCTGTTACACGAAAAGACCCGTTAGACATCGCGAATCGCAAAGAGTTTCTCATCAATTTTTGATATATTTATAACTTAGGATTTACTTGAAGCACATTTGAGGTGGTTATGAAAAAAATTGCATGTCTTTCAGCACTGGCCGCTGTTCTGGCTATTTCCGCAGGTACTGCTGTAGCTGCTACTTCTACCGTTACGGGTGGTTACGCTCAGAGCGATGCTCAGGGCGCAGCGAACAAAATGAACGGTTTTAACCTGAAGTATCGCTACGAGCAGGACAACAACCCGCTGGGCGTAATCGGTTCCTTCACCTACACAGAAAAAGATCGTACTAACGGTGCTGGCGATTACAACAAAACTCAGTACTACGGCCTCACCGCCGGCCCTGCTTACCGTCTGAACGACTGGGCAAGCATCTACGGTGTTGTTGGTGTGGGTTACGGTAAATTCCAGACTGCTGCCACTCCAGCTGACAAACACGACACCAGCGACTACGGTTTCTCCTACGGTGCCGGTTTGCAGTTCAACCCGATCGAAAACGTTGCGCTGGACTTCTCCTATGAGCAGAGCCGTATCCGTAACGTGGACGTCGGCACCTGGATCGCCGGTGTTGGTTACCGCTTCTAATCACTTCGGTGATATGAAAAATCCGCCCTTCGGGGCGGATTTTTTTTGTCTGATGTGTAGGCCGGATAAGGTATTTATGCCGCCATCCGGCAATGCCTGATGGCGACGCTGAGGCGTCTTATCAGGCCTACAGCATTATCAGGACTACAGGTTTAGCGCTGTTTGGTACTAAAAATATCCGTACCCAGATGGTTGTAATCCACCTTCTGCAACTTGAAGTTGGTGATGAAGACCGGCCCGGCTTTCTGCTCAGAGATAAAACGGTATTTGGTTTTAATCTCTTTCGCGCTGATCCCCGTCCATTGCGAGAAAAAGCCTAAGAAATCATTTGCCGAACGGCGCGCTTTAATCACGCGATGCGCTTTGTCATCGCTGGAAAGCACCATAAACGGCACCTGAAAATTCTGCTGATACCTGTCGTCATGCGCCAGATACTGCACCTCTTTCCCGCGCTCTTTAAATGCGAGACCATGATCCGAGAAGTAGACCATAGAGAAGCTGTCGCCGCTGTTACGCAACTGCGCGTACAGTTTTCCCAGCAGCGCGTCCGTTTGGGTCATGGTGTACAGGTAGCAAGAGGTCTCTTTCGACTGCACGAAAACGTCGTATTTTCCCTGCGTGCGATCGCAGGCCTGCGGGTGCGAGCCCATCAGGTGCAGCACAATTAACTGCGGCTGCGTGCGTTCTGTCTCCAGTACCTGAGCGGTCATTTTTAACAGCGCATCGTCACGCGTATTCTTGTCGGCTTCGAAGTCTCCGCTTTTCAGGAAGTGCGCTTCATCGGCACGTTTCGCGATGCTGGCGATAGCCGTATCGTATTCGCCGATTTGCCCCTGATTCGAGAACCACCAGGTCTGGAAACCGGCACGGTTGGCCAGCGTCACAAAGTTATCCTGGAATTGCGGCTTGTTGTCGACCACGCGGTTGAGCGTTAAACCGAGCGATTTTTGCGTTGAGCCGCTGGCGGCAACGTAATCCATGAAAAAATAACCGTTGGCGGTACTGGCGAACGGGGTGTTATCCCAGTGACCGCCGAATGCGCCCATTGCGTCACGCCGCGCACTTTCACCGATCACCACCACGTAGGTATGGTATTGGGGCTTAACCGCAGTGACCGTCCAGGTATCTTTCATCCCGGACAGCTTCGCCATCCGCTCTTGCTCCTCAATCACCTCATTGTTGTTGACGATGACATCCTTCACGAAGCGAAAAACCGGGTAGCCGGTGTCTTTTAATTTAAACACGCCGCCCCACGCCAGGTTTTGCACCGGCGCGACAAAGAAGGCGATGACGCTGAACAGCAGACACACGCTGTCCACAATGCGCCAGGCTTTTTTCTCCGTCTCTTGCTTACGGCGAACGGCAATCACGCCCAGTGCAAAGATAAAGAGGCCTACCAGATAGTTGTACCACGGGAAGATGGTCAGGATTTCGGTGGACTCTTCCATGTTGGTCGAATGCAGTGCCAGCAGCGTATTAAAGTTTGGCGAGCCGTAGGCCTGGCCGAACGGGAAATACATGGCGGCGATCAGCGAGCATAGCCCGATCAACACCTTTTGCGCGCGCGGCGCGGTGCGCCAGAGCAACAGCAATAGGCAGGTAAAGGCTGCTGTATAGAACAGGCTAAACGGGTAGCCCGACGCGAGGTTAATCAGCAGCGACTGTAAAAAGTAGAAGCCAGTCCACGGGCTAATGGCCCTGCTGCGGGCAATAAGCGAGTCTTTGAGGGTTAAATTCATATGCCACTATTGCAAAAACGCCATGTGCTCACCCTGGCGTTAAGGGTCAATACCTGCCGGAAAGTGCGTGAAGAGGGGATGGGGTCCGCATCTGCGAGCCGCAATATATGCAGGGCTGCGCAACGATAGAGCGTGTGTATAAGAAGGTCAACTACTACAAGGAAAATGTTTTGCGAAGGGGGCAGCAAAACCGACAAAAAGAAAGGGTATTGAGATAAAACACAGCGCGAGCGCGCCTTGGTGGCCGCGAAGATGGCGTCAAAATGGAGCGGCGTACCGCGACGCCGCGTTATTTTGACGAGGGCTGATCCTGCTCGGGTTTGCCGTTGATCATGTCACACAGCATGGACAGCAGCATTAACCGTACTTTAAAGGGAGAGTGGCTAAACACGCGCATACACCTCTTAAATTCGTTCATAGAAACCTCCTGACTTTACGATCCCATCGATCCGTGAGGGATGCCTGCATTACATACAGATATAGCACAGGCTATATTATATAGCTATTGCTAAAACGTTAAATTTTTGAGCCTGTGCAACTCTGGTTTACAATGGGCCCACTCCAGCCAGATGCAATTAACGCGTCACAGTAACGAGGAAGCAGAATGAGTCGTCGCGCAGGTACGCCAACAACAAAAAAAGTGACGCAATTAGTGAATGTCGAAGAACACGTCGAAGGGTTCCGCCAGGTCAGGGAAGCGCATCGCCGTGAACTGATCGATGACTACGTTGAGCTGATTTCCGATTTAATTATCGAAGTCGGTGAAGCGCGTCAGGTTGATATGGCGGCGCGACTTGGCGTTTCCCAGCCGACGGTCGCCAAGATGCTCAAGCGTCTGGCGTCGGTAGGGCTTATCGAAATGATCCCCTGGCGCGGGGTATTCCTGACCGCAGAAGGCGAGAAGCTGGCGCAGGAAAGCCGTGAACGCCACCAGATCGTGGAAAACTTTTTACTGGTGCTGGGCGTCAGCCCGGAAATCGCACGCCGCGATGCGGAAGGGATGGAGCACCATGTAAGCCAGGAAACGCTTGAGGCTTTCCGCCTGTTTACGCAAAAGCACGGAACGCCTTCTGAATGAGTTTTCCTTTTCTGCGGGCATTAAGACGCGATCGTTTCCTGCTGTTATTACTCCTTGTCGGAGCCGGACTCAGTCTGTTCGTCCCGTTTACCCCCCGCACCTGGCCGGGTGCAATTGACTGGCACACCATTATTACGCTGAGCGGTTTGATGCTGCTGACCAAAGGCGTTGAGCTGAGCGGATATTTTGATGTGCTGGGCCGCAGAATGGTTCGTCGTTTTAAAACGGAACGCCGTCTGGCAATGTTTATGGTGCTGGCGGCGGCGGTGCTGTCAACGTTCCTGACCAACGATGTGGCGCTGTTTATCGTCGTTCCGCTGACTATTACCCTGAAAAGACTGTGTGCGATTCCGGTAAACCGGCTGATTATCTTTGAGGCGCTGGCGGTCAACGCCGGTTCGCTGCTCACGCCGATTGGCAATCCGCAAAATATTTTGTTGTGGGGGCGTTCTGGTCTTTCATTTGCGGCTTTTGTCTGGCAGATGGCGCCGCTTGCCGCCGTGATGATGCTGACGCTGTTGGTGCTGTGCGGCCTTTGTTTTCCGGGGCAGGCGTTGCAATACCATACCGGTACGCGCGCCCCTGAGTGGCAACCGCGCCTGGTGTGGAGCTGCTCTGGGTTGTATATCGTGTTTCTGACCGCGCTTGAACTGAAGCAGGAACTCTGGGGGCTGGCGATTGTGGCGGCAGGGTTCATCGTCCTGGCGCGCCGCGTGGTACTGAGCGTCGACTGGACGTTACTGCTGGTGTTTATGGTGATGTTTATCGACGTGCATTTATTGATACAGCTACCGGTGTTACAGGGCGTACTGCGCCATGTTGAAACGCTCTCTGCGCCGGGGCTTTGGCTGACTGCGCTCGGTCTGTCGCAGTTTATCAGCAATGTGCCCGCCACGATTTTATTGCTCAACTACGTTCCGCCGACCGCGTTGCTGGCCTGGGCGGTCAATATCGGTGGTTTTGGTTTGCTACCGGGATCGCTGGCGAATCTGATTGCATTGCGGATGGCAAATGATCGGCGTATCTGGTGGCGGTTTCATTGGTATTCGTTGCCGATGCTGCTCTGGGCGGCGCTGGTGGGATATGGATTGTTGCTGCTGAAGTGATGGCCCGATGGCGCTATGCTTATCGGGCCGACGCGGTAGGCCGGGTAAGGCGAGAGTCGCCACCCGGCACATGGCTCTGATCAGTTCAGACGAACCGGCATACCGGAACGGTTCTGAACGGCCTGCTCAACCACAGACTGATCGACATCAGGCTGGCTGGTGACGCTCTGAACGCTTTTGTTCAGGTTAATCGGTACGATCTCGCCGCCTTCGAACTGCGCTTCCGTGGTAGACAGAGGGTTATGGACTTCAATGTAACGGCTGCCATCTGGCTCAGTGGTCGCTTTCACCGGCTCGTCGATAAACTGTACGCGGGTGCCGACCGGCACATTTTCAAACAGGAACTTGATGTCGTCGTTACGCAGACGGACGCAGCCGTGGCTGACGCGCAGGCCGATACCGAAGTTGGCGTTGGTGCCATGAATCGCATACAGACGACCAATGTACAGCGCGTACAGACCCATCGGGTTATCCGGGCCAGCCGGCACGACGGCTGGCAGCGGTTCGCCCGCCGCGCGGTATTCGGCATGCATTTTCGCCGTCGGCGTCCAGGTCGGGCCTGCTTTCTTACGCTCAACTTTCGTTGTCCAGTTGATTGGCGTGTCTTTCCCTAACTGACCGATACCAATCGGCAGGACGATCACCGTGTTGGTGCCTTTCGGGTAGTAGTACAGACGCATTTCCGCACTGTTAATGACAATGCCTTCATGCACGGTGTCCGGCAGGATCAGCTGCTGAGGAATGTTCAGCACCGTACCGCCTTTTGGCAGGAAGGTATCAACACCCGGGTTCGCTTCCAGCATGTTAGACAGCCCCATCTGGTATTCAGCCGCAAAATACTCCAGCGGTTGGGTATTGCCTTCCGGGATAGTGATCACCTGGTTTTGACCAACGACGCGACTGCCATCGGTCGGTAAAGGATAAGTCACCGCTGAGGCGGTGCTGCAAAAGCCAACTACAGCGAGGGCCGCCGCGAAAAACGTTGTTAATTTCATATTCATGTTATGCGAGATTCAGTGCCTGGCAGGCTATTGGGTTGAGAATTCTGTCATGTTGGGAGCGCATTATATGTGCATTCCCGTTAAGTGGGAATTCAGATGTGTACGAAATCACATTTTTTTCCCGTGAGGACAATTTTAGCGGCTTACCGTGAGGCGCGATCTTATTTAAGACTTGTGGCATAATAAGCGGTTTGTCACATATTTTTCAGGATACGCCAGTGTTAGTTTCCAGCAACGTCACCATGCAGTTCGGCAGCAAGCCGCTGTTTGAAAATATTTCCGTCAAATTTGGCGGCGGCAACCGTTACGGCCTGATTGGCGCCAACGGTAGCGGTAAATCCACTTTTATGAAAATCCTCGGCGGCGATCTCGAACCGACGCTGGGCAACGTCTCTCTCGATCCAAACGAGCGTATCGGTAAGCTGCGCCAGGATCAGTTTGCCTTCGAAGAGTTTAGCGTACTCGACACAGTGATCATGGGGCATGTTGAACTGTGGGAAGTAAAACAGGAACGCGACCGCATCTACGCGCTGCCGGAAATGAGTGAAGAAGATGGCTATAAAGTGGCCGATCTGGAAGTGAAATACGGCGAAATGGATGGTTACTCTGCCGAAGCGCGCGCGGGCGAACTGCTGCTGGGCGTGGGTATTCCGGTTGAGCAGCACTACGGCCCGATGAGCGAAGTCGCGCCAGGCTGGAAACTGCGTGTCCTGCTGGCGCAGGCGCTGTTTTCCGACCCCGATATCCTGCTGCTTGATGAACCGACCAACAACCTCGACATCGACACGATCCGTTGGCTGGAGCAGGTACTGAACGAACGTGACAGCACCATGATCATCATTTCGCACGACCGTCACTTCCTGAATATGGTGTGTACGCATATGGCGGATCTGGATTACGGCGAACTGCGCATTTACCCGGGTAACTACGACGAGTATATGACTGCCGCCACCCAGGCGCGTGAACGCCTGCTGGCCGATAACGCCAAGAAAAAGGCGCAGATTGCAGACCTGCAATCTTTCGTCAGCCGCTTTAGCGCTAACGCGTCTAAGTCTCGCCAGGCAACGTCTCGTGCCCGTCAGATTGATAAAATTAAGCTTGATGAGGTGAAGGCCTCCAGCCGTCAGAACCCGTTCATCCGTTTTGAACAGGATAAGAAGCTGTTCCGTAACGCGCTGGAAGTGGAAGCGCTCGCGAAAGGCTTTGATAATGGCCCGCTGTTCAAGGGCGTTAATCTGCTGCTGGAAGTGGGCGAAAAGCTTGCGGTACTCGGGACTAACGGCGTGGGTAAATCCACGTTGCTGAAAACGCTGGTGGGCGATCTGGCGCCGGATAACGGCACCGTGAAATGGTCAGAGAACGCGCGCATTGGGTATTACGCGCAGGATCACGAATATGAGTTCGAAAATGACCTGACGGTGTTTGAATGGATGAGTCAGTGGAAGCAGGAAGGCGATGACGAGCAGGCTGTACGCAGCATTCTTGGCCGTCTGTTGTTCAGCCAGGACGATATCAGAAAACCGGCGAAGGTGCTCTCCGGTGGTGAAAAAGGGCGTATGTTGTTCGGTAAGCTGATGATGCAGAAACCGAATATCCTGGTGATGGACGAACCGACCAACCACCTGGATATGGAATCGATCGAATCGCTGAACATGGCGCTGGAGATGTATCAGGGCACGCTGATTTTCGTTTCTCACGACCGTGAGTTTGTTAGCTCGCTGGCGACGCGCGTGCTGGAAATTACGCCGCAGCGCGTGGTGGACTTCAGCGGCAACTACGAAGATTATCTGCGTAGTAAAGGGATCGACGGCTAAAAAAAGCCCGGTGGCGCTACGCTTACCGGGCCTACGCTACAGTTTGTAGGCCGGGTAAGGCGAAGCCGCCACCCGGCAATTTTCAGAGCACCCACTCACTCCCTTCAACGCCATTCACCCGCAGCGTGCGTTTTTCCCCCGCCGGTAACGATACCTTCAACGCGTTCCATGCCGGACGATAGTCGCCACGCGCGTTGATCCTCAGGTTGACGGTCGCCCCATCGCACACCATCTCCCATTCCACCCACAGGGCATTGCCCGTCTGATAACCCCAGCTTTCGCCATCGTCTTCAAACAGCAGACCGGACGTTGTCCCCACGCCTTTGACCGGGAACAGTTTCAGCTCGCGGGTATCGTCGCGTTCAGCGCTGACATGGGTGATCCGTTCGCTCAGCGGCAGACCTGCACCGGCGCGTACCAGCAGCGGCAGTTTTTCCAGCGGCGCGTTCAGCGTGATCCACTGGCCGCCAGAGAACCATTCGTGGCTATCGAAATCGTACCAACCGGTTTCGTTATCCGGCAGCCAGACGCGGCGTTCACGTTGACCGGGTTCCACCACGCTTGCCACCAGAATATCGCGGCCAAGCAGGAAGTCGTCGCACTCTGCGAAGGTTTGCGCGTCGTGCTCGTGGTCGAGGAAAGTGGGGCGCAACATCGGCTCGTCGTCGGCATGCGCCTGCCACAGCAGCGTGTAGAAGTAGGGCAGCAGACGGTAACGTAGCTCAATCGCGCTACGAATCGCCGGCGTCACGCCCGGGTACATCCACGGCTCATTCACCGTATGATCGTCATTCCATGAGTGGATGGTAAAGCGAGGGTGCATCACGCCGTTCTGTACCCAGCGCACGAACAGCTCCGCATCCGGTTTATCGCCAGAGAAACCGCCGACGTCGTGACCCACGTTATACAGCCCGGACAGACTCATCCCCAGCCCCATGCGGGTGTTGTAGCGCAGGGTATCCCAACTGGTGCGGTTATCGCCGCTCCAGGTTTGCACGTAACGCTGCATCCCGGCGCAGCCGGAACGGGAGATCAGGTACGGGCGTTTTTCCGGCGCAAAGCGCTGCTGCGCTTCCAGCGAGGCGCGCATCATCAACAGCGGCATGACCGGGCGAATATGTTTGATGGCGATTTCGCGGCCAAAGCCGTGGCAGCGGGCTTCGCCATCCCACACTTCGAACTCGTTGTTGTCGTTCCAGGTGGAGTCGATCCCCATCTCCAGCAACTGCGTGGTGACGCCTTCCTGCCACCAGGCGACGGTTTGCGGATTGGTGAAGTCGAGGTTAGAACCTTCGTCATCCCAGAAACTTGAACGTTCCGGCGCGTCGGTTTCCGAATCACGAATAAATAACCCTCTTTCCGCGACTTCGTTGTAGCGCGGGTGATCCTGCAACAGACACGGTTTAATGTTGGCTGCCAGCTTCAACCCCGCATCGTGGAATGCCTGGGTCATCACTTTCGGCTGCGGCACCTTGTTGTAGTTCCAGTTAAAGACGTAGCGTTTGCCGTTAATGGAGGTGTAGCCAGATGAAAGCTGGAACGAATCGCACGGAATCGCGTGTTCATTGCACAGACGGATAAAGTTCATCAGCTGGTTTTGCGCGTCCGGCGCATCGGTGTAATGCATGGTTGAGCCGCTGTAACCCAGGCTCCACTTCGGCCCGAACAGGGTTTTCCCCGTCAGGCGCACAAAGGCTTTGGTGACATCCAGCACACGCTTGCCGGTAAAGATGTAGTAATCGATATCGCCCGCTTCCGCCTGCCAGCGGCGATAGGCGGTGTGATAGTTGTCGATTTCATTGCCCAGATCCAGCCAGCAGCTGCTCAGGTTGTCGTAAAACAGACCGTAGCTGACGTCATCGCGGCGGGCGATGGTGAATGGAATATGTTTGTACAGCGGATCGGTGCTGACCGCGTTATAGCCCATCGCGTCAAGGTTGCGCATCTCATAGCGTTGGCCGTTGCGTTGCAGGTCGCCCGCTTTCTCGCCCAGACCGTAAAAACGTTCATCTTTACGGCGGCTTAAATAGTGCGCCACGCCGTCGCCGTGAGCGTTCAGCAGATAGGCGCTGGTGGGGCGGTCGTTGACCAGCGGCTGCCAGTCGCCCGCCTCATCGCGATAGTGCCACTCCAGCCACAGCGGCTGGTGGACGGTCACGCGCAGTTGCTCAGTAGCGACAATCAGCGCGCCATCCTGCTGCGTCAGTTGCCAGGCCGGGCAGCTAAAGCCGCTTACATCTTCGCGGCTGCGGCCTTCCCACGGCACATCCTGCGCCGGGGCGATACTCCAGGTTCTGTCTAATGCCAGTTCGCCTTTACGTTTGATCAGCACGCGAAACAGATTTTCTTCCAGTACGTACAGGCACAGATGGTGTTGACCATCGACCAGCAGTTCCAGATGATGGGCCGACTGTTTCTCTACAATCCAGTTTTTCAGGGTTTTCATACGCAATACATCCACTATCAGGCGCGCTTGGCGCGACGTTCAGCAATAAATGCCACCAGGAAAACAGCGCCAATCAGGTCAAAGAACCCCATGGCGATAAAGAGCGGGTTAAAGCCGATTTTGTCGGCGGTAACGCCAATTAACAGAGAGAAGAGGAAGCTGGCGATCCACGCCGCAGAGCCGCGCATTCCGTTGACGGTCGCCATCTGGCCTTTATCAAACGACTCCACGACCAGTGCGCTCAGCATGCAGGAGATGATCTGATGACCGAAGCCGCCGATGGAGATCAGCACGATGGTGATATACGGATCGCGGGTAATGGCCACGATGCCGAGAGAAATCATCAGAAACGCGCCGGTCACGGAGCTTGCCACCACGGAGTTAACGCGAGAGCAGCCAAACAGACGGGTATACAGGCGGGTGAGATAGCCGCTCGCCACGCTGCCGAGATCGGCGGCGAGGAACGGCAGCCAGGCGAACATGGCGATCTGCTTCAGATCCATACCGTGTTCCTTCGCCAGATACAGCGGTACCCAGAAGCTCAGCACCGCCCAGGCCGGTTCTGCCATAAAGGTCGGGATCGCGATACCGTAGAAACGTTTATTTTTCGACACGGTTTTCAGCGCGGTCAGGAAGGGCAGTTTCACGGCCGGAGGCTCGTTATCCTGCTTGATATACTCCAGCTCCTCTCCACTCAGGTTCGGGTGCTGTTCCGGGTTATGGTAGAACGCCCACCACAGGATCACCCACAGCAGCGCCAGCACGCCGGTAAACATAAATGCGCCCTGCCAGCCGAATGAGGCGTGCGCGAAGTAGATGATTGGCGGCGCCAGCATGGCGCCAATTGAGAAGCCGACGCCCGCCCAGCCCGCCGCGACCGGACGCTCTGATTTCGGGAACCATTCGCCGATGGTTTTGGCGTTGGCTGGCGTAGCGGCCGCTTCAGATGCGCCCATAAAGAAGCGCAAAATTGCCAGATGCAGCCAGCTTCCGGCGCCCGCGTGGAAGATACACATCAGCGCCCAGATCCCGGCGCAGACCATAAAGCCAATCTTCAGGCCAATCACATCGATCAGCCAGCCGCACAGGGGCTGGAAAATGGTGTAGGCAATCTGGAACGCGCCGACAATCCAGGAGTATTGCTCGGTGGTGATCCCCAGACTCTCTTTTAGCTCCGGCGCCAGGATACCCAGCGAGTTACGCGTGATGTAGTTAACGGTCACACCCAGTAAGAACAGCACCAGCACATACCAGCGCAAATTTTTGATGACGCGGCGGGTTTTACTCGCGGCGACAGTGTTATTGATGTCCTGACTCATTTCTTTTCTCCACAAGACGGACGGTAGGGGAAATAAACGTTTGGGTGTCACACAAATATTGTTATCTCATTGAAAGTTATCTTTTTATTTATTCTTAGTTGCTATACAACTAGTATGTAAGTTGTGTGACAAGTTCAGGTTAAGTGAGAAAATGGGCGGGCAATAGCGGATTTTGTGCAAGTTTTCTCATTACTAACGGTATCGCTCTGGCAAGATGGACGTTAAG
This sequence comes from Citrobacter sp. CK188, assembly GCF_030333525.1. NCBI lineage: Bacteria > Pseudomonadati > Pseudomonadota > Gammaproteobacteria > Enterobacterales > Enterobacteriaceae > Citrobacter > Citrobacter sp. CK188. The sequence goes on along the minus strand of NZ_JAOWFU010000038.1, from coordinate 3,665 downwards.
CCAGTTATTTCCCTGTTTGTGCGTTATGAAAATTTTTTCATTTAGCAAATGGAGCAAGATCACAAAATGGATAAAAGGCTCAAAATCAGCGAAATTGCCGCGCGGACGCAGCTTTCCGTCAGCACCGTTTCTCGCGTGCTGGCGGGGAAGGCAAATACCAGTGAAAAAGCGCGCAACAAAGTGCTGGAGTGCGCGCGGGAGCTGGGCGTCATGGACGGGATGGCGGCAGGCAGGCTGTTGCTGAATAGTCTGGTGGTCTTTGCGCCGCAGCGGGCGTTTGATGAGCGGTCTGACATCTTTTACTACCGCGTGATTCAGAACGTGAGTAAAGGACTGACGGCGTATGAAGTACGGCTGCGTTATTGCGCGCTTGAGGAGCTGGACAGTGATGCGCAGCTTTTCCTCGCGCGGATGAACGAAGCGGAAACGCAGGCGGCGATTTTGTTAGGGATTGACGATCCGCATATTCACGATTTGGCGGTGGACGTGGGGAAACCCTGCGTACTGATTAATTGCCGCGATCAGCGAATGCGTTTGCCAGCCGTTTCGCCCGATCACCGCGCCATTGGCGAACTTGCCGCTGATTATCTTTTTTCAATGGGGCATCGCGACGTGATGACGGTGCTCTGTCTGCGTCGCTACACGATGGAGCTGCGTCTGGCCGGCATTCGCGACGCCTGGCAAACCCATAATCTGAAATTTAACGATAAGCGGGATTTACTGGTATCGCCGAGTTTCAGTGCGAAAGAGGCGGAGCAGCGGGTCAGCGAATGGCTGGCGAATACGCCGGATAAGGCGTTGCCGACGGCGTTTTTGGTCGGCGGTGATTTTATGGCGGCGGGCGTCATCAGCGCGTTGCAAAAGCGCGGCCTTCGCGTGCCGCAGGATGTGTCGGTGATGAGTATTGACGGCTTTAATCTGGCGGAAATTCAGGATGTGCCGTTAACAGCAGTACATGTGCCGCGCGATGAGCTGGGGACGGAGGCGGTACATATGCTGCAACAACGTCTGGTTCGTCCGAATGCGCCAATCGGTACGCTGTTGCTGAACGGCACGTTGACGGTGCGGGAGTCGGTGCGGCGGATACGTCCAGGGAAACGACGCACCGCCGTAGAGCGGGAAGGGCTGTATGACGCTTAGCTCATGCCCAGCGCGCGTTTTCCGTGAACGTTCAGATCGCTCAGCGTAAAACGGTCTTCCCAGTTTGTTTCGTAATCTTCACGCGGGAAATCGCCTGGCGATGCGCCCGTTTCCAGCGCGGCTTTGACCTTGTGCGCGTAAGCCAGGTTTTTCTCGCACATCGGCGCGGCGGGGATGTACATCACGTTCCCCCATCCTTGCTGATTTTCCACCGGCGCGACGGAGTGGATCACATCGCAATGCCACCAGACGGAGTCCCCGGCCTCCAGTTGCGGAATACTGGTCAATGCCTCAATCAGCAGCGGATGCCATTGTTGCGAAACCGGCAGCACCCGGCCTGGCGCAACGCCGCACAGTTCATCTTCAGGAACGTCATCCAGCAGGGGGCGTAACAGGATATACGCCATCGCTTCTGGAATCGGCACCACATGCAGCAAGCCCTGGCCTGGCAGCATATCTGACAGCGCCGTCCACCCCTGGAAGGTGCGGAAAACCGAGCATTTGGTGGTGTTATCGACCGTATACTCTTCGACTTCGGTACGGTAGGCGGCATGCCAGGGATCGTACTTTTCCAGCTCGCCGTTAAAGATACTGGCGAAAACCCGTTGATAGGCGGGCAGCAGCCAGCGTTCCAGCGCGCCGGAATCGGTATGCGCCCCCAGACCTTTTGAGGTGATGCCGGGTGGGCGGCGGCGGATGCGATCCGGGTAGATCACGCTGATATCCGGGTTGAACCACTGTCTGCCGTCACTTTCAAATGTCCACAGCCGATTAAGGAAAGACTGAACGTTCGCCATCTCTTCGCTCTGACGAGCCTGCATCTGCGCCTGCGACCAGTAAATCGGATAAATTTCAGGGCGGGAGGCGGTTAATGTACCGAAGAAGTTATCGCCGGGACCTTTGTACACCTCATCAAAATGGTTGCGATCCAGATAATCCAGCATGGATTGATCCCATGCCAGCGCCTGTTCCCGCGGAAAATGGCCCTTAATGACCGCGCATCCACGCCGCTTGATCTGTTCACGCTGCGCTACCGTGATGGCGCCGGACTGGATATCCGCGTAAGACAGCGCAGGCCAGACGGCATCGCCCTGCGCTTTGAGCGTATTGATTTCCGCCACGCGTGTGGCAATCACCTCGCTGAGCCTGTCAAAAACGCCCTGCACATCACCGAGCTGCGCCCGCAACGCCTGCTTCATCTGCCGGATCGCCGCTTTATGATCGGCCGGTAATGTATCGCTTGTGAAGGTTAAAGCCATAACCACCTCGCATTGACTTTCATTCGAAACTTAAATTAATTACAAATGACAATATAAGTTATAAATAAGTTAATGCAAGTTTAAAAACTTGATGCGGTACGCAGAATGGAAAAGCAGGAGGAAACCGGAGCAGCGCTCCGGTATCTGGAATCAGATGTTAAAAGGCGGGGCGTTATCCAGTACGGCCTGAATCACGTTTAACGCTCCCTGATGGTTGTTATCATCGGTATGATAACGGCTGAGGGCTTTGATGTTGTCTGCGGCGTTCGCCATCGCGAAAGCATACCGCGCCATTTTCAGCATTTCCGCATCGTTGTCGCTGTCGCCAATCGCCACCACATTTTGCGGCGAAAGATCCCAGCGTTTCAACAGACGGCTGATGCCGTTCGCTTTGTGTAATCCCGGTATGATTAAGTCGATGAAGCCGAAGCCGCTGGTCACGGGTTTCATAATGCCGTCCAGCGACGTATGCAGCGCATCAACCACGAAGGGGATCTGCTGGTCTGGCAGGTTCAGTGAAAACTTAAACAGAACATCGTCAATGTCCTGGTAATCCTTCACCGGTTGCAGACGGTGGTAGTGCTTCGACATCAGCGCCACAAAAGATTCCGGCGCATGTTCGCTGACATAAGCGCTTTTCAGGCCGCAGGCGACAAAATTAAGCTGCTTATCTTTTAACAGCTCGCCAATCACAATACGGGATTCATGCCGGGTCAGTTCGCCATGAAACAGCTGCTTGCCATGCTCATAAACCAGCGCGCCATTTTCCGCGACGAAGGAAATTTCGTCTTTCAGCTCGGGGAAAAAGGAAATGAGTTGGTAATACTGATTGCCGCTGGCGACGACAAATTCGATGCCGCGTTTTTTTAGTTCCTGATACTGCGCCATAAATCGTGCGTGATCGTACTTTTTGGCGTCGTCGAGAAAAGTTCCGTCCATATCAGTGACGATAACTTTAACGGTCATACATTGCTCCTGGCTCAAAACTGCGACCAGAAACATTCTAATAACAAGGTGACGGGGAGCACAAATTTAATTTCATTCGAAAGTGAAACGGCAACTGAAGTCGCCGTATTTGTAGTTGCCTGTCGGGCAAGGATATTGTTAATCCCAGTTTCCATACGGGTAGGTTTTGCCTTTAATGAAATCCTGCGTTGACTGAATGAAATTAAACGTGCCGCCGGGGACGACGTAGTCTTTGCAGAGCGTCATCTCGTTGCCTGCGAGGGTCCACATTTTCAGCGGTTTTACGGGAAGGCTGGGACG
>NZ_JAOWFU010000037.1:85173-167860 GCF_030333525.1 Citrobacter sp. CK188 | reverse complement strand
GTACGGCCGCCTTCACGGATTGCGAAACGCAGACCGTCGTCCATCGCGATCGGGTGGATCAGGGTAACAACCATTTTGATGTTGTCGCCCGGCATTACCATCTCTACGCCTTCCGGCAGTTCGATGGTGCCAGTCACGTCAGTTGTACGGAAGTAGAACTGCGGACGGTAGCCTTTGAAGAACGGAGTATGACGGCCGCCTTCGTCTTTGGACAGGATATAAACTTCAGATTCGAACTTGGTGTGCGGCTTGATGGAACCCGGCTTAGCCAGTACCTGACCACGTTCGATTTCTTCACGTTTGATACCACGCAGCAGAACACCTACGTTCTCACCAGCACGGCCTTCGTCCAGCAGTTTGCGGAACATTTCAACGCCAGTACAGGTAGACTTCGCAGTCTCTTTGATACCAACGATTTCAACTTCTTCGCCCACTTTGATGATACCGCGCTCTACACGACCGGTAACAACGGTACCACGACCGGAGATGGAGAATACGTCTTCGATCGGCAGCAGGAACGGCTTGTCAATCGCACGCTCTGGTTCCGGGATGTAGGAATCCAGGTAGCCAGCCAGTTCGATGATTTTCGCTTCCCACTCTGCGTCGCCTTCCAGCGCTTTCAGAGCAGAACCACGAACGATCGGCGTGTCGTCGCCCGGGAAATCGTACTGAGACAGCAGTTCACGCACTTCCATCTCAACCAGTTCCAGCAGCTCTTCGTCATCAACCATGTCGCATTTGTTCAGGAACACGATGATGTACGGAACGCCTACCTGACGACCCAGCAGGATGTGCTCACGGGTCTGCGGCATCGGGCCGTCAGTCGCAGCAACAACCAGGATCGCACCGTCCATCTGCGCAGCACCGGTGATCATGTTTTTAACATAGTCGGCGTGGCCCGGGCAGTCTACGTGCGCGTAGTGGCGAGTCGGGGTGTCGTATTCAACGTGAGAAGTGTTGATGGTGATACCACGAGCTTTTTCTTCCGGCGCGTTATCGATCTGGTCGAATGCACGAGCAGCACCGCCGTAGGTTTTAGCCAGTACGGTAGTGATTGCAGCAGTCAGAGTAGTTTTACCATGGTCAACGTGGCCGATGGTGCCGACGTTAACGTGCGGTTTTGTACGTTCAAATTTTTCTTTAGACACGGCTATATTCCTTACTATAGTGCTCTCCCCTTCAGGAGAGAGCACGGGACTTAGGTTTTAATCCTGTGGATTATTTACCACGGGCTTCAATAACGGCCTGAGCAACGTTGCTCGGTGCATCATCATACTTCAGGAATTCCATAGTGTATGATGCGCGACCTTTGGTCAGAGAACGCAGCTGAGTTGCATATCCGAACATTTCAGACAGCGGTACTTCAGCGTGGATCTTAACGCCAGTAACTTCGGATTCCTGACCGCGCAGCATACCGCGACGACGGCTCAAGTCACCAATTACGTCACCGGTGTTCTCTTCCGGCGTTTCTACCTCAACCTTCATGATCGGCTCAAGCAGAACAGGTTTCGCTTTCTTAAAGCCTTCTTTAAAGGCAATAGACGCAGCCAGTTTAAACGCCAGTTCAGAGGAGTCAACGTCATGGTAAGAACCGAAGTGCAGACGGATACCGATGTCAACAACCGGATAGCCAGCCAGCGGGCCTGCTTTCAGCTGCTCCTGGATACCTTTATCAACGGCCGGGATGTATTCGCCAGGGATTACACCACCCTTGATGTCGTTGATGAACTCGTAGCCTTTCGGGTTGGAACCCGGCTCCAGCGGGTACATGTCGATAACAACATGACCGTACTGACCGCGACCACCAGACTGCTTGGCGTGTTTACCTTCGATATCGGTAACTTTCGAGCGAATCGCTTCGCGGTAAGCAACCTGAGGTTTACCGACGTTCGCTTCAACGTTGAATTCACGCTTCATACGGTCAACGATGATGTCGAGGTGCAGCTCACCCATACCGGCGATAATGGTCTGGTTAGATTCTTCGTCAGTCCATACGCGGAAAGACGGGTCTTCTTTAGCCAGACGGCCCAGAGCCAGACCCATTTTTTCCTGGTCAGCTTTGGTTTTCGGTTCTACTGCGATGGAGATTACCGGCTCAGGGAATTCCATACGTTCCAGAATGATCGGCGCGTCCGGATCACACAGGGTGTCACCCGTAGTTACGTCTTTCAGACCGATAGCAGCAGCGATGTCGCCCGCGCGAACTTCTTTGATCTCTTCACGTTTGTTAGCGTGCATCTGAACGATACGACCGAAACGCTCACGTGCAGATTTCACGGAGTTCAGTACGGTATCACCAGAGTTAACCACACCAGAGTACACACGGAAGAAGGTCAGGTTACCCACGAACGGGTCGGTAGCGATTTTGAATGCCAGTGCAGAGAAAGGCTCATCATCGCTAGCATGACGCTCAGCCGGCGTATCTTTACCGTCGTCCAGGATACCGTTGATCGCAGGTACGTCAACCGGGGATGGCAGGTAATCAATTACCGCATCCAGCATCGCCTGAACACCTTTGTTCTTAAATGCAGAACCACAGGTTACCAGGATGATTTCGTTGCTCAGAACACGCTGACGCAGAGCTTTTTTGATCTCTTCTTCAGTCAGTTCTTCGCCACCCAGGTATTTTTCCATCAGCTCTTCAGAAGCTTCCGCAGCAGACTCGATCAGGTTCTGGTGCCATTCTTCAGCCAGTTCCTGCATGTCAGCCGGGATATCTTCGTAAGTGAAGGTAACGCCTGCATCTGCTTCGTTCCAGTTGATGGCTTTCATTTTCACCAGGTCAACAACACCGGTGAACGCTTCTTCAGCGCCAATCGCCAGTTGCAGCGGAACAGGGTTCGCGCCCAGACGGCTTTTGATCTGACCAACAACTTTCAGGAAGTTCGCACCCATACGGTCCATTTTGTTAACGAACGCAATGCGCGGAACTTTATATTTGTTTGCCTGACGCCATACGGTTTCAGACTGCGGCTGAACACCACCAACTGCGCAGTAAACCATTACTGCACCATCAAGAACACGCATGGAACGTTCTACTTCGATAGTGAAGTCAACGTGCCCCGGGGTGTCGATGATGTTTACGCGATGCGGTTCATACTGCTTAGCCATACCAGACCAGAATGCAGTAGTCGCTGCGGAGGTGATGGTAATACCACGCTCCTGCTCCTGCTCCATCCAGTCCATGGTAGCTGCGCCGTCATGAACTTCACCGATTTTATGGTTTACACCGGTGTAGAACAGAATACGTTCGGTAGTAGTGGTTTTACCGGCGTCGATGTGCGCACTGATACCGATGTTACGGTAGCGTGCGATGGGTGTTGTACGAGCCATTTGATTCCTCGTTTTATCTTCTAGGCGTTCAATTTAAGTAGCCCAAAGCGGGCTGCTTGCTGGAAGCGCCCGCCTGGTGACTAAAATTCCGAAGGGATTACCAACGGTAGTGTGCGAACGCCTTGTTGGCTTCTGCCATACGGTGAACGTCTTCACGTTTCTTAACTGCAGTACCTTTGTTGTCTGCAGCATCAGTGAGTTCGTTCGCCAGGCGCAGAGCCATGGATTTATCACCGCGTTTACGAGCAGCTTCAACGATCCAACGCATTGCCAGAGCATTACGACGAACCGGACGGACTTCAACTGGTACCTGATAAGTAGAACCACCAACGCGGCGAGACTTAACTTCGACAGTCGGGCGCACGTTTTCGAGAGCTACTTCGAAAGCTTCCAGTTCAGATTTACCAGAACGCTGAGCCAGGGTCTCCAGCGCGCTGTATACGATAGTTTCGGCAGTAGATTTTTTACCATCTACCATCAGGATATTTACAAATTTAGCCAGCAGTTCTGATCCGAACTTCGGATCCGGAAGAATTTTACGCTGACCAATGACGCGACGACGTGGCATGGAAATACTCCGTTGTTAATTCAGGATTGTCCAAAACTCTACGAGTTTAGTTTGACATTTAAGTTAAAACGTTTGGCCTTACTTAACGGAGAACCATTAAGCCTTAGGACGCTTCACGCCATACTTGGAGCGAGCTTGCTTACGGTCTTTAACGCCGGAGCAGTCAAGCGCACCACGTACGGTGTGGTAACGAACACCCGGGAGGTCTTTTACACGACCGCCACGGATCAGGATCACGGAGTGCTCCTGCAGGTTGTGACCTTCACCACCGATGTAGGAAGTCACTTCAAAACCGTTAGTCAGACGAACACGGCATACTTTACGCAGCGCGGAGTTCGGTTTTTTAGGGGTGGTAGTATATACACGAGTACATACGCCACGTTTTTGCGGGCATGCTTCCAGCGCAGGCACGTTGCTTTTCGCAACTTTGCGAGCACGTGGTTTGCGTACCAGCTGGTTAACTGTTGCCATTAAATAGCTCCTGGTTTTAGCTTTTGCTTCGTAAACACGTAATAAAACGGCCTCACACAATATGAGGACGCCGAATTTTAGGGCGGTGTCGAAAAGGTGTCAAGAAATATACAACGATCCCACAATCACCAGGCCATCTGGCTGGGATGCTTAACCGCAAGTCTGACGAAGTCAGTATAGTCAACCCTGACGACACTGTCTGAAATTTGACCGCTCAAACCGCGAGCATCGATATCTTCTTTCAGTGCGTAAACCGTTATGGGGGCGTTACGCAAACTTTCAAGGAAACGGCTACCTTCGATGGCCGCCGTAACGCCATCCTGTAGCAATAAAAGCGCATCGCCTTCTTTGCACACGCGAAGAAGCGCGGAAACGTCACTGAGCCATGCGGAACGATGTAATGTATGCAGGATAGTCACGTCAGAACCTCAGAATAACATCATAATTGTCCAGTTCACCGCGCAACGCTTCAGGTTCAAGCGGCGTCGCATCCACAATGAAACTCGCCCCCGTCTCCAGACCGCGCTCACGCAACGAAGCGGCGCACAGCCAGCATTGCTCGATATCGTACAGCCCCAGCAGTTTGAAGGTGGCGATGTAATCCCGCGCCAGCACGACGTCAGGCGTTTGTCCCGAAAGAATCTGAAAAACGCCATCGCCGATAAAAAAGACGCCAGTCTCTTCCGTCAGCGCCGACGTCGCCAGTAACGCATCCAGTCCTTCGCGGCCCGACGCGCTGCCATGCGGCGTGGTGGAAAATACAAAAGCAATACGTTTCATCAAAACTGCACCACGCGATCGCAGGTCAGGGAGGCTTCCGCCAGCGCGCCAAGCCCGCTCAACGAAAACCCTGGCTGTAAGTTGGCTGATGCCAGCGCCAGCCTTTTTGCTTCGGTCTCATCCACAATGCCGCGACGCAGCGCCGCCGCAACGCAGATATTCAACGCGACGCCATGCTGCGCGCCCAACTGCTGCCATGCGCGCACCAGGTCGAATTCATCGCTGGCCGGAGAGGTCAACTGGTTGGCGTTATACACGCCTTCCCGGTAGAAAAAGACGCTGCTCAACTCATGCCCTTCGTTAACTAAGGCATGCGCAAACTGCAACGCGCTGCTCGCTTGCTGCGTTCCGTACGCTGGCCCCGTCACCACAATGGCAAAACGCATTACTTATCTTGCCCCTGGAAGTCGCCACTTTTGAACTGACGAATATAGAGGTAGACCGTATGTTTGGAGATGTTCAGGCGGTCAGCCACCTGGTTAATCGCATCTTTAATATCGAAGATCCCCTTCTCATACAGATTCAGCACAATCTGACGATTCTTCGCGTTATTAGAGACATTGCGATCGGCGTTCACCTCTTCAATGGTGAATTCCAGCGTCTGAGTGACCAGATCCTCCACCGAGGAGGCAAAGTTCACGGCGGAACCCACTTCCGGCGTTTCCGGCGGAATAAAGGTATTCATAATCTGCGAGAACGGCACATCAAGGTTCATGTTGATGCACAGCAGACCAATTACGCGATGCTCGCGGTTGCGAATGGCAATCGTCACTGACTTCATCAGGACACCGCTTTTCGCGCGTGTGAAGTAACACTTCGATACGCTGCTATCCGCACCCGTCATATCATGCAGCATGCGCAATGCAAGGTCAGTGATCGGCGAGCCAATTTTGCGCCCCGTGTGTTCACCGTTGGCAATGCGAATGGCTGAGCATTTCAAATCCTGCAAAGAGTGCAATACGATTTCACAATGGGAACCAATGAGCATCGCTAACCCGTCCACCACCGCTTCGTAGGATTTCAGAATATCAAAGTCGGTTTGATCGAAAGGACGTTGATCCAGTAAGTCAAGCTCACTGGTTTCGTTGGTTAAAAGCGACCTGGTCATGAAAAAAAACACTCCTTTTCAGGAGCCTGTCGTTATGTTTTCAGGGCAGGCTCATTATTTACGCGGATGATTAAATTAATACAGCGGGGGTTCCGCTTTCCAGTATTAATTATATCCGGCCTGCAATAAAAAAACCGCCGCCATGACAGGCGGCGGTTCTCAGTTTTTATTTTTTAGCAGCATCTGCCGATTTGGCGTCGGCCGCTGCGTCTGGTTTCGCATCGGCTTTCGGCGCCGGTTTGATGTCCAGCAGCTCTACATCGAATACCAGCGTGGAGTTAGCCGGAATACCCGGAACGCCCGTTTTACCGTAGGCCAGATCCGGTGGGATAACCATCTGGATCTTACCGCCTTTCTTAATGTTCTTCAGGCCTTCAGTCCAGCCCGGGATCACGCCGTCCAGACGGAAAGAGAGCGGTTCGCCACGGGTGTAGGAGTTATCGAACTCTTTACCGTCGATCAGCGTACCTTTGTAGTTAACCACAACGGTGTCGCTGTCTTTTGGCGCTTCGCCAGTACCGGCTTTCTCTACTTTATAAACCAGACCTGTTGAAGAGGTTTTCGCCCCTTTCTCTTTAGCAAATTTCTCGCGGAACGCTTTACCTTTCGCTTCGTTATCAGCGGCGTCTTTTTCCATCTTCGCCTGAGCGGAGGTCTTCACGCGCGCTTCAAATGCCTGCAAGGTCTGCTCGATTTCCTGGTCAGACAGTTTGCTCTTGTCTGCAAATGCATCCTGGACACCCGCGATCAGCTGATCTTTATCCAGTTTGATCCCCAGTTTTTCTTGTTCCTTCAGGGAGTTTTCCATGTAACGACCCAGCGAAGCGCCCAGCGCATAAGCAGATTTCTGGTCGTCATTCTTGAACGCGGCTTTGCTGTCAGCAGTTGCAGCTGGTTTCGCGGCGTCCGCAGCGAAAGTGAGCGGTGCATGCAGAGCAACGGCCATCGTGGTCGCCAGCAGCGTTACTTTAAACAGTGATTTCATCCATATCTCCAGGGCCGGGGCATCTCACCCCAGGGTTAACTTACATGAGAAGCGTACTATAAAACGTTGTAGAACAAATCAACATACGGACACGCCCTATTATCACCCCTTTTCAGACTCTTTTTGTTTAAATTAGTTTCGTAGAGGGCGAATGAGTGCTGTGTAATCCGATAAAGTTCAGTAGAATCCGCCGCGACCCAAGAAGTGCCGGAGACAACAAGAGAGGTGAATCATGCAAGATATAACGATGGAAGCTCGCCTGGCTGAACTGGAGAGCCGTCTGGCGTTTCAGGAGGTCACCATTGAAGAACTCAACGTAACGGTGACCGCGCACGAGATGGAGATGGCGAAACTGCGCGATCATCTGCGCCTGCTGACGGAGAAGCTTAAAGCCAGCCAACCGTCGAATATCGCCTCGCAGGCCGAAGAGACGCCGCCACCGCATTATTGAGACGTAAAAAAAGCGGGATATTCCCGCTTTTTTGTGCCGATGGCGTTGCGCTTATCCGGCCTACTGTAGCCCTGATAAGCGCAACGCCATCAGGCATTACAGACGATTAATGGCAACCGCAGCCGCCGTTACCGCCGCAACCACCTTTGCCATGTTCATGACCGTGGTCATGATCGTGGCCGTGGCCGCCGCAGCAACCGTCGTGACCGTGGTCGTGGTCGTGACCGTGCGCGCCGTGAACGTGGCCATGAGCCAGTTCTTCTTCGGTCGCTTCGCGGATCGCCACAACTTCCACGTTAAATTTCAGGTTCTGGCCAGCCAGCATGTGGTTACCGTCAACCACAACGTGGTCGTCTTCCACTTCGGTAATTTCTACCGGTACCGGGCCCTGGTCAGTTTCCGCCAGGAAACGCATGCCAACCTGCAACTCGTCAACGCCCATGAAGACGTCTTTAGGCACGCGCTGCACCAGGTTTTCGTCATACTGACCGTAAGCGTCGTTCGCGCCAACAGCCACATCGAATTTGTCGCCAACGTCGTGACCTTCCAGCGCTGTTTCCAGGCCAGAGATCAGGGAACCGTGACCATGCAGATAGTCCAGCGGCGCACTCACCGGAGACTCATCAACCAACACACCGTCTTCTGTACGTACCTGATAGGCCAGGCTAACCACCAGGTCTTTTGCTACTTTCATGATATCTCCTGAGCATGGGAAGAATAGTGGCGCAGATTGTAGCGGAATTCTGCACCCGTGTACCCACTAGCTTAAAAAAACCTGCGGCATATCGCTAGTCTGGATGAAAAATCCCGATCACTTGCTCTTCTTTGCGAACGTGCTCGCGGGCCGCTTTATCGGCTTCACGCATCTGATGACCGCACTTAACACACTCAACAATATCGACATTATTTTCGCGCCACATCGCCATTGAATCCTGCGCCTGGCAGGCCGGACACGTCGCCCCTGCAATAAAACGTTTACGAATCGCCATACCTACCCTCTACTCAAACTCATCCCAGCCATCCAACTGGCGCCGCTCTTGCTGCATCTCTCGCTGGAAAATCTCCTCCAGTTCGCGTCTGGCCTCTCTGGCACGAGAAATTTGCACCATGTCGGTATGCATCGGAATAAGCTCCCGTAGCATACGCATATCCAGCCGACGGAAATGCAGTTGCGCACGCTGCGCCTGGTGTGGGTGCATCCCTAACGACACCAGCGTCTTACGCCCCAGCTCCAGCGCGCTGGAAAACGTCTCGCGGGAAAACTGCGTGACACCCGCCTGTAATAACTCATGCGCTTCCACACGTCCGCGCGCTCGCGCAAGAATATGCAAATGCGGGAAATGCTGCCGGCATATCTCCACCAGCTTCATGGTGTCTTCCGGTTCATTACAGGTAATGACGATAGACTCCGCCGCTTCCGCTCCTGCCGAACGCAGTAGCTCCACCTGAGTCGCATCGCCGTAATACACTTTGTAGCCGTATTTTCGCATCAGGTTAACGGCGCTGATATCGCGCTCCAGTACGGTGATGCGCATTTTATTCGCCATCAACAAACGGCCAATTACCTGACCAAAACGCCCGAATCCCACGACAATCACCTGCGGTTTATCATCATCCACCCAGGGCTTTTCATCTTCCTCTTCCGGGCCGTTAAGCTGTCTGGAGAGCCATTTATCGACGAGCTTCATCAGCAGCGGCGTGGTCATCATCGACAGCGTTACGGTGACCAGCAGCAGCGACATCTGGTCGCCCTGAAACAGCCGCTGGGACGAGGCGGTGGAAAAGAGCACAAACGCGAACTCGCCCCCCTGACTCAGCACGCCCGCAAACTGCATCCGCTCCGAACTCCGAATCCCGTACAGACGCGCCAGCAGATAAAGCACCAGCGTTTTCACCGCCACCAGCACGACGACGCTCACCGCCACCCACAGCAGGTGGGTATAGAGCACGCCAAGGTTTAACGACATCCCCACGGAGATAAAAAACAACCCCAGCAGCAGCCCTTTGAACGGATCGATGGCCGTTTCCAGCTCATGACGGTATTCGCTTTCCGCCAGCAGCACGCCTGCGATAAACGTACCGAGCGCCATCGACAGCCCCAGCGCATCCATAAATAAAGCAGACCCCAGCACCAGCAACAGAGTGGCGGCGGTAAACACCTCGCGCACGCCGGAATCGGCGATAAAACGGAACACCGGGCGCAGCAAATAGCGACCGCCAATCAGCATCCCGGCAAAGGCCAGCACCTTCATGCCGACCTTAATCCAGTCAAAATGTTCATCTGCCGAGCCAGCCAGCAGCGGCACCAGCGCCAACGCGGGGATCACCGCCAGATCCTGAAACAGCAGCACCGAAAAACCCAACTGGCCGGATTCGCTGCGGTTCATCCCCTTTTCCCGCATCAGTTGCAGCGCCATCGCGGTCGATGACATCGCCAGACCAATCCCGCCGATCACCGCCGCCTGCCACGAGAAATCGGTAAGCATCAGCAGCCCGGCCAGCACGACAGCGCTCAGCATCACCTGGGCCGCCCCGACGCCAAAGATAGAGCGACGCAGTTGCCAGAGTTTGGAAGGGTTGAGTTCCAGGCCGATGATAAACATCAGAAAGACAACGCCCAGCTCAGAAAAGTGGAGGATTTCATCAACGTCGCTGATAAATCCCAGCCCCCAGGGGCCAATCGCAATCCCTGCCAGCAAATATCCCAGAACCGCGCCAATACCCAGCCGCGATGCCAGTGGCACCGCAGCGACCGCCGCGAAGAGGAACATCACCCCCGCCGTCAATAAATCAGAACCTTCCATTAGCGACCTCCCGCCAGAACAGGGTTTGCCAGCCATTCGCCGTAGGCTTTCGCGTGGCTGGCCAGTTCCTGCTCACTTTGTCGCCTGGCCCAGTAGATAATAATCGGACTCATCCAGTGCATCCGGCACATCGCCGCCGTCAGCTCAAATGGCCGCAGCACATCGGTCATCGGATAGCGGTTCAGCGCATCGTAGCGATACGCGCTTTCCGGCTCGCCGGTGGTAATCACGCTCCGCCAGTACTTTCCCGCCAGTTGGTTCCCCCCTGGGCCACTGGCGAAACCACGGCTGAGCACGCGGTCTAACCACTCTTTAAGCAGCGCCGGACAGCTATAGGTATACAGCGGATGCTGGAAAACAATCACGTCATGTTCACGCAATAGCGCCTGCTCATGCGCGATATCGATAAAAAAATCAGGGTAGTGCGCGTAGAGATCGTGCACCGTCACATTACTGAGTTGCATGGCCGGTTTAAGCAGCACCCGGTTCGCGACCGAGTCCTGAGATTCTGGATGGGCATACAGCAGCAGTACCTTTGCTGGCTGGGACATCATCCCCCTCCCGGTTATTTTGTGTATCGTTATTGTTTTGGGCTACCATTGCGCTCCGGCGCGGCAGAATGCCCGCATATTACATTATCATAATGATAAATTAACATAGTCTGAACATACGGCGCCTTATGATTGTTTTCTCCTCGTTACAAATTCGTCGCGGCGTGCGCGTCTTGCTGGACAATGCCACCGCCACCATCAACCCGGGACAGAAGGTCGGCCTGGTGGGTAAGAATGGCTGCGGTAAATCTACCCTGCTGGCATTGCTGAAAAATGAAATCAGCGCCGATGCAGGCGGCGTGACCTTTCCCGGTAACTGGCAGCTGGCGTGGGTGAATCAGGAAACACCCGCGCTTGCGCAGCCTGCGCTGGAGTACGTGATTGATGGCGACCGCGAATACCGCCAGTTGGAAGCGCAGTTGCACGACGCCAACGAACGTAACGACGGGCACGCCATCGCCACCGTACACGGCAAGCTCGACGCCATCGACGCCTGGACCGTGCGCTCACGCGCCGCCAGCCTGCTCCACGGCCTCGGTTTTAGCAACGAACAGCTTGAACGTCCGGTCAGCGACTTCTCCGGTGGCTGGCGCATGCGCCTTAACCTGGCCCAGGCGCTGATTTGCCGTTCTGACCTGCTGCTGCTCGATGAACCGACTAACCACCTCGATCTTGATGCCGTTATCTGGCTGGAAAAATGGCTGAAGAGCTATCAGGGCACTCTGATTCTGATTTCGCACGACCGCGACTTCCTCGATCCGGTGGTAGACAAAATCATTCATATCGAACAGCAAACCCTGTTCGAATACACCGGCAACTACAGCGCATTTGAAGTGCAGCGCGCGACCCGGTTGGCCCAGCAGCAGGCGATGTACGATAGCCAGCAGGAGCGCGTAGCGCATCTGCAAAGTTATATCGACCGTTTCCGCGCCAAAGCAACAAAAGCGAAGCAGGCGCAGAGCCGTATCAAAATGCTGGAGCGTATGGAGCTTATCGCCCCCGCGCATGTCGATAACCCGTTCCACTTCAGCTTCCGCGCGCCGGAAAGCCTACCCAACCCGCTGCTGAAAATGGAGAAAGTGAGCGCCGGGTATGGCGATCGCATCATTCTGGACTCCATTAAGCTGAATCTGGTGCCCGGTTCACGCATCGGCCTGCTGGGGCGCAACGGCGCCGGTAAATCAACGCTCATCAAGCTGTTGGCGGGCGAGCTTGCGCCTGCCAGCGGTGAAATCGGTCTGGCGAAGGGCATTAAACTCGGTTACTTCGCTCAGCATCAGCTGGAGTATTTGCGAGCGGATGAATCGCCGCTGCAACATCTGGCGCGGCTGGCGCCGCAGGAACTGGAGCAGAAGCTGCGCGATTACCTCGGCGGGTTTGGCTTCCAGGGCGATAAGGTCAGCGAAGAGACCCGTCGCTTCTCCGGTGGTGAAAAAGCGCGCCTGGTGCTGGCATTGATCGTCTGGCAGCGCCCTAATCTGCTGCTGCTTGATGAACCAACCAACCACCTTGACCTCGATATGCGTCAGGCGCTGACCGAAGCGCTCATCGAATTTGAAGGCGCGCTGGTGGTCGTCTCGCACGACCGTCACCTGCTACGCTCCACCACCGACGATCTCTATCTGGTTCACGACCATAAAGTCGAGCCGTTCGATGGCGATCTGGAAGACTATCAGCAGTGGCTGAGCGACGTGCAGAAACAGGAAAGCCAGCCTGATGACGCCCCGAAAGAGAACGCTAACAGCGCCCAGGCGCGTAAGGATCAGAAGCGTCGCGAAGCCGAACTGCGTGCCCAGACCCAGCCGCTGCGTAAAGAGATCGCCCGTCTGGAAAAAGAGATGGAGAAGCTGAACGCGAAACTGGCGCAAGCGGAAGAAAAACTGGGCGACAGCGAACTGTACGACCAGAGCCGCAAAGCGGAACTGACGGAATGCCTGCAACAGCAGGCCAGCGCCAAATCCGGGCTGGAAGAGTGCGAGATGGCCTGGCTGGAAGCGCAGGAACAGCTTGAGCAGATGCTGGCCGACTAACTTCGGGAATATGACGATGAATCCGCTGATAACCAACGATATCACCTTTCGCAAGTTAAGCATCTTCATGACGTTTATGGAGAAAGGCAATATTGCCCGGACGGCGGAGGCGCTGGATATCAGCGGGGTCAGCGTTCATCGCGCACTGCATACGCTGGAAGAGAATGTTCGCTGTCCGCTGTTCGTGCATAAAGGACGTAATCTGATCCCGCAACCGGCTGCATGGACGCTGCTGGAGTATTGCCAGGAGGTCAGCCAGTTGATGGCGCGCGGGCTGGAAGAGGCGCGCAAAACGGCAGGGATCGGCCAGGGGCGTCTGCGCGTAGGTACGCTCTACTCTCTGACGCTGGAAACCGTCCCGCATCTGATCATGGGGATGAAACTGCGCCGACCGGATCTCGAACTGGATCTGACGATGGGCTCCAACGAAGCGCTGCTGAGAATGCTGGAAGACGGGATGCTGGATGCGATCCTGATCTCCATTTCGGAAAGCGCTATCGATCGCAACAGTCTGGAAGTGCTGCCGCTGTTTCATGACGATATTTATCTCGCCGCACCGGCGACGGCAACACTTGACACCTCCTCGCCCGCCGATCTGCGTGATTACCGGGATCAGAAGTTTGTCTCACTGGCGGAAGGCTTTGCCACCTATGCGGGCTTCCAGGAAGCCTTTCATATTGCCGGGTTTGAACCAGAGATTGTCACCCGTGTGAACGACATCTTCTCGATGCTTAGTCTGGTGCAGGCAGGCGTCGGTTTCACTCTGATGCCGGGACGCATGAAGAAGATGTACGAGAAGTCCGTACAGTTGCTGAAGTTGTCGCAGCCGTACCAGATGCAGCAGCTCATCGCCATTGTCTTCGCCCGCAACCGCGAGCGCGACCCTAATCTGCTGGCGCTGGCCGCCGAAGGGCGCATGTACGCGCGTAGCCTTAATCCGGGCGCCTGATCGCCGGATGGCGACGCTGCGCGCCTTATCCGGCCTACAACTACAACGGGTGCGAGCCGTAGGCCCGATAAGCGCAGCGCCATCGGGCAACCGCACTAGCCTCTAAGCCGTTTTGCCAGATGCACCGCGACATCCACCCCGCTGCGCTCCAGCGAAACAGACTCACCTTCCCACTCCGCCTGTCGCGTTAAGCAGGTCAACACGCCGCCGGGCGGCATTTCAATCGCCAGCCGCGCCTCGCGCTCGTTGGCGGAGATCGCCGCGTCCTGCCAGCGCACCGTCCGCGCCATGTTCATCGCCAGGTCGTCAGCAATACGTTCCGGCTGCCACAGCACGCGCCCGGTGCTACCGCTGAGGTATGCACAGCGCGGACGGGAGAGCGTCACATGACGGAACGCCTCCACCAGCCGCTGCGCCGGCTCCGCCAGCAGAGCGCAGTGCGACGGCACGCTCACCGCCAGACGGTGGGCTTTACTCGCGCCTTTATCCAGCGCCCGCTTCGCAACATCCGCCATCGCCTCATCGCTACCGGCAATCACAATCTGGGTTTCCGCATTCAGGTTAGCGATAAAGGTTCCACTGCCTGCAACCAGCGACTCCACCTGCGGCAAGGTCAGCCCCATAATCGCCGTCAGGCCGTAACCGTGCGGATACGCCTGCTCCATCAAATCACCGCGCAGAGCCGCCAGCGTCAGCGCGTCGGTAAACTCCAGCGCTCCGGCGATCACCGCCGCTGGATACGCGCCGATGGACAGGCCGCTGACAATATCCGGCGCAACGCCGCGACGTTCCAGCTCGCGCGCCCACGCCACCCCGGCAATCAGCAAAGCAAGCTGTACCGCCCGGGTGTGTTGCAGCGCGTCCGGGGTATCAAGCGTATTCGCCTCCGCCCCCAGCACCTCGCGCGCCAGCGCTAACTCCGTTCCCGGAAGGTTTTGCAGCATACCTGCATGCTGCGTCCCCTGCCCCGGAAAGGTAAACAGGATTTTCATTTACTCCTCCCTGCGCCACGGGTCGCTGACCAGCCGCGGCCCCTGCGACGTTTTTAACAGCGCTTTGCCATCGCGCAGCCATTCGTTCAGCGCAAACGCGCCGTGCGGCGTTTCCACCTGGGTATCCGCACGGCAAAGCCCGCCCGTCAGTTGCTGCCGCCATTTCTCCAGCAGCTCGCGAGAGAGCGGCTGCCGGGCGCGAATCAGCAAATCCAGATCGCTTGCGGCGTGGATCACCGGGAGCCCGGTCGCCAGCGCGTAGCCGGTACTGCCGGTAATCCCCCACGTCCACGGCCATGCCTGTTGCGTCAGTAATAACGCCACCTGAACCGGTGGCTGCGAGATAAAGGGCGAGCGCAGCAGCATCTGTGGGTCAACCAGCGATTCCGGCGTACAGACGCGGGTAATGGCGTCCGGTTGAGCCCAGCCCGCCGCGCGCTGGTCGCGCTTTATGCCGCGAACGCCGACGGGAATACGCCCCTGCGCATCAACATCACGCCGTACCACCACCGGCAGGCGGGTATGCCAGACGTCATCCACCCAGGATTCCGTGACACCTTCCAGCGCGTTCCGCGCGTTAAGCCAGATAAGATCGTGGGGGCGTAATGTTGTGTTCATGCTTTAGAGTCCTGAAGTCAGCGAGATAAACAACGGCAGCGACAGGATACACAGGACCGAGCTTAACAGCAGCACGGCCTCTGCATCCGGCGACTGCACGCCGAAGCGATTACCGAACACCACGCCGAAGAAACCGGCAGACAGCGCAATCATCAGGATAGCGGTGATCGCCACCGAGCCATGCAGGCCGAAAATCAGCACGATCCCCCAGGCAATCGCCGGTTGAATCAGCAGCTTGGCAATGGTGGAGGTAATAACCATCGTGTTGATCTGCAACTTACGCGCAGAAAGGATCACCCCGGTCAGGAACAGCGCCGCCGCAGTGGCGGCCAGGCCCAGCGGTTTGATCGCCGCCAGCACCAGCTCCGGCATCTTGATACCGACAGCGGAGAGAATAACCCCCAGCAGCGGCCCCATCACGATCGGTTTCTTGATTGAACGCCACATCAGCACCGGCAGCATCGACAGGGTAGAACCCGAGTTGCCGCCTTCCGCACGCGCTTTCTCACGCTCCAGAATCAGCAGGCAGAACGGCGTCATCAGCACGGAACCGCAGGCGATGGAAACCGCGACGGAGAGCGACGTTGACGGCCCTTCGCCCAGCACGCTACCGAGAATCGGCAGGCCAAGCGCGGCGTAGTTTGGCAGAGCGACGGTCAGGGTCAGCACGGCCGCATCCTGCGGTGATTTTTTAAATACCTTCGTTGCCAGAAAATAGATAGCGGCGTAGGTGATCCACATCGCCAGCGTCAGCACCAGAATCAGCGGCGACTGCGCGACAATACCCGTCCAGGGCGTTTGTACCGTGGCGCTAAACAGCGCAGCGGGGAGTGCAAAATCCATGACGAAAATGTTGAGCAGGGAAACATTCTTGTTATCAACCATTTTGGCCTTCCCGGCCCAGAACCCCAGCAACATGATGACAAAAATCGGTGCAAGTGCATGAACAATCACGTAAGTCATAAATCACCTGTAATGAATAAAAGAGTTAGCACGGACGCGATGATTATTATTTTCAGGATGCAGGTCGCCTCACGGACGCAACGGGCGCGCCCGTGGGGTTATGCATCTGGCAGGTCTCTTTTACTTACCAGCTCGCCCGCATGCGTTCGCGTACAAGAGCAGAACTACGACGATTGTCGGCACCCAGACGGTTTTTCAGCGTCGGCTCCTGACGAGCATCGCTGATGGCCTGTTGCAGAGTGGCCGTCACCAACGTCAGATCGTTTGCCGAAGGAGCATCTGGATTACTGATATCCAGCAGACTGGAGAGCAGTCCCAGCGTGGCGTAGTTACTGATGTCGTACGCCATCGGCGGAATAGTGGCCGCCAGTTTTTCCAGCGACTCGACGGTACGCAGGGTGATACGTGCCGCAGACTCTTTGCCCATCGCGTGGATCAGCACGCCTTTGTCGTTGAAGGCAATCAGACGGTTGGCCTGATAACCGTGCGCCAGAAACGCGCCGGACATCGCCTTGCCGACGATAAGGCCAATCACCGGATGCCCTGCCAGACGCGCATTGGCATACGCCGCTGCCGCACCGGCCAGCGCCTGGTGAATACCAAATCCCTCTTCACGGCGACCGTAGGCCTGGCTGGGCACATCAATCACCGCCACGATCGGGCGCTTAACAGCGTTATCAGCATCGGCAGCCACGGTTTCGCTAACCACTTTTGCAAGCGTCCAGCCTTCCAGCAGACCAACCTCGCCTTTTGCGGCGCGTGGGTAATGGTTGTTAGCATCCGGCACTACCGCGATAAAGCGCGCCGTTTCACCGTTCAGCTCACCGTCTGCGGCCTGCACGGAGGGGCACAGCCCTTCGAGCCGTCTGGCGTTCGGTACGAGGGCTTGCAGCCATAACTCGCCACGACTTATTGCGTTACTCATCATTTCACCTCCCGGGCAAAGAGCGCGTTAATCTGTTCTGAATCGGCCTGTTTGCGGGTGTCGAAATGGCTCAGACGGTTCAGATAATCGTCGTAGTTATCGGTGCGGTGTTTTGCCGGAACGCCTTTCGCCAGCGCATCGTTCATCGCCGCTTTCACCGCATTGATACCATCGCCAACCAGCGCATCCACCAGCCCGCTTTGATAGCGCACTTCGCCACCGGTCATGCTCCAGATAAACGGGCGGTCACGGGAGTCATACTCTTCAATCCCGGCTTCCTGTTCGATAACCTGCGGGCCGTTCAGGCCCAGACGCGCTTCGCGGGTGACAATCAGATAGCTACACAGCGCAGCGGCGATAGACATCCCGCCGAAGCAGCCGACAGTCCCGGCCACAATGCCGACCACCGGGGTATAACGACGCAGGTCAACAATCGCCGCGTGGATGTCGGCAATCGCCGCCAGGCCGAGGTTGGCTTCCTGCAAACGCACGCCGCCGGTTTCCAGGCTCAACACCGCCTGCGTCGGAATGCCGTTACGGTTATCTTCCGCCGCCAGCTCCAGCGCCGCCGCCATTTTAGCGCCGGACACTTCGCCCATGCTGCCGCCCTGGAATGCGCCCTCAATCGCCACAACCACCGCCGGTTTGCCGTTAATAGAGCCTTTCGCCACGACCATGCCGTCATCGGCCTGCGGCACGATGCCCTGCGCGCCCAGCCACGGCGACATCACGCCTTCAAACGGGTCGAGCAGTTCGCGGTAGCTGCCTTCATCCAGCAGCGCATGGGCGCGCTGACGCGCTTTTAATTCGATAAAACTGCGGTCATCACGCATAGCTCACCTCTTCAAATACCTGTTCGATACGAATGCGCGCTACGCCCGGCGTCGCGCCGAAGTCGTGGATGGTCAGTTTGCCTGCCGGCAGGCTGCTGACCGTTTGCAGACGGGTAAACAGCGCTTCCCAGCGACTGCGACTGTTATCGACGGAAGTGGTGATATCAATGGTTAACGTCTGGCCCTGGTCAGCGGTGAATAACACCTCCATATCCCCGGAGCCGACAACCCCTGCCAGCGCCCTGCCGCGTAACGCGCGGCTGGCTGGCACGGTCAATGTGATTTTTTCCATAACATCCTCTTAATGCTTTGAATAAGACGTTTCGACGCGATCGAGAAACAGGGTGGCGGCGAGCAAGTCCGCCGCGCCGCCCGGCGAGGCGTTCAGCGCCAACATCTGACGGTCTAAACGGGCCAGCGCCTGCTCCCCTGCCGGGTGCGCGCTGCCGCCCGCATGGAGAACGGCGCGCGCGCCGTGCTGCATGGCATCCAGCCCCTCCATCCCGGCGCGAGAAAGTACGCAGGTGTCGGTCAGCGAGGTCATGATGGCCATCAGCGCATCCAGCCGGGCGTGCATTTCGCTGCTGCCGTTCTGTCGGCTTAGCCGAAGCTGCGGCAGCGCATGCTGCATAATGTGTGGAAACGCCTGCTGTGCCTCTTCTCTGGCGCCCGGTACGCGATAACGATGGGTGGCGCGCAGCCCTTTACTGAAGACTTTCGGCGCGGCGTCATCCGGCAGTTTTGCCAGTTCAGCGGCGGTTGCCGTCACCTGCTGCGCCCTGCCCGCGCCGCCGTGCATCGCCACGGCGCTCACCAACAGCCCCAGCGCCCAAATCGCGCCACGGTGGGTGTTCACGCCGCCCGTTGCCGCCATCATCTGCTGCTCGCCTTCGCGACCGAGTCGCCCTATGGTTTGTCTGAGCGCAATATCAGCCGGACGCCGCCAGCTTTGTTGCGCCAGCGCCTGAAACGTGGAGGTCAGGCTGTGCGCCGAGCGCTCCATCAGCGCAAGCGATAAATCGTGGTGCGCGCCGTTCCCCCGACTGTCCACCAGACCGGGCTTCGGGCTTAATCGTGCTTCGTCGATCAGACACTGCGTGGCGGTTCGCGCCAGCCATTCGGCACCGCCTTCAACCTGAATCCGGGGCAGAAGTTTCATTACCAGCTCCGAAATTTCGCAGGTGGGTTGTAGAGCCCCCCGGACCATTCCACCAGGTCGGCAACGCTACCGGCCGCCAGCAGAGAACGGGTGGCGTCGGTACGACGAATGCCCATATCTTCCGGGTAAACCACCTTGCCGCTCTGACGCAGTTCGGCGACGCGCCGGGCGTCTACACCCAGACCGATGTCGGTAATACCAGCCACCGCCGCAACCATCGCGCGACGCTCTTCCAGACTTTCCGCCCGGTAGAGATAAGCGATACCTTCTTCGGTCAGAACGTGGGTCACGTCGTCGCCGTAGATCATCACCGGCGCCAGCGGCATACCGGAGGCTTTCGCTACATCAACCGCATCCAGTTTTTCCACGAAGGTCGGTTTCACGCCCGCCTGGAAAGTTTCCACCATCTGCACCACCAGTTTTTTACCGCGCTGCATGGGGTCAGGTTCGGTGATCATGTTCAGCCAGGCCGGGGTAGCGTGACGGCGACCGTGCGGGTCGTGGCCCATGTTTGGCGCGCCGCCGAAGCCGGACAGACGACCGCGAGTCACCGTTGAGGAGTTAGCCAGGCCATCAACCTGCAACGTGGAGCCGATAAACATATCGACCGCGTACTGACCCGCCAGCTGACAGAAGGCGCGGTTAGAACGCATGGAGCCATCGGCGCCGGTAAAGAACACGTCAGGACGGGCGCGGATGTACTCCTCCATCCCCAGCTCGCCGCCGAAGCAGTGCACGCTTTCCACCCAGCCGCTTTCAATCGCCGGGATCAGCGTCGGATGCGGGTTCAGCGTCCAGTGTTTACAGATTTTTCCGCGCAGACCGAGTTGCTCGCCCCAGGTGGGCAGCAGCAGTTCAATAGCGGCGGTGTTGAAGCCGATACCGTGGTTCAGCGACTGCACCTGGTGCTCTGCGTAGATGCCTTTAATGGCCATCATCGCCATCAGGATATGTTCCTGTTTGATCAGGCGCGGGTCGCGAGTGAACAGCGGTTCGATAAAGAACGGTTTGTCGGCAACCACCACGTAGTCGATCCACGAGCCCGGAATATCGACGCGCGGCAAGTCGCACTCGTCGTCCACCAGCTCATTCACCTGTGCGATAACGATGCCATCGTGGAATGCGGCGGCTTCCACCAGCGCCGGGGTATCTTCGGTACTCGGCCCGGTGTAGAGGTTGCCTTTGCGGTCAGCTTTGTAACCGGCAATCAGCGCCACGTTTGGCGCCAGGTCGACGTAAAGACGGGAATAAAGTTCGATGTAGGTGTGGATGGCGCCAATTTCCAGCAGGCCATCTTCCAGCAGTTGCGAGATGCGCAGACTTTGGGTACCGGAAAAAGAGAAGTCCAGCTTGCGGGCGATACCCTTTTCGAAGATATCGAGATGCTCGCTGCGCCCAACGCTTGGCATGATCATATGCAGGTCATGCACTATCTGCGGGTTGACCTCCGCCAGCATGCGGGACAGGAAATCTGCCTGCTTCTGGTTATTCCCTTCTAATACCACGCGGTCACCCGGCGCGATCAGTTTTTCCAGCATTGCGGTCAGGTCTGCGGTTGGCAGCACCTTGCCCTGCACCGGAACAGAAGCCAGACGCCGCTGCTTCTCGGTGCGGCGCGTGTTCCAGACTCGTGCTGGCGTTTGCCCAGATAACATTATTAACCTCCTGATTCAGCTAATCATTTTGATTGCTTAACACTGGAAAGAGTGTGCGCCCTGGTGAGAAAGTCATCAATTAAGCGTAGAGAGGAATCATTAGCCTGAGAGTAATAATTTGAGTAATGAATTGTGATTAAGATCAGCGTCAGGAAGGTGTAAATCCGCTCCCCTTGCCTCATTTTCATAAACACCGGGGGAAAGTGACGGTATAGTAGGCGGCAGATTTAAAAAAACATCGCATAATTTATGACTCAAATAACCTCCCCCGACCTTGATATCACCGGTCACGATAGTGCGGAGTTCGTGCCAATGCGCGGTATCCGCAACCGCCACCTGCAAACCATGCTGCCGCGGCTCATCCGCCGCAAGGTGAAGTTCGATGCGCACTGGCAACGTCTGGAATTACCGGACGGCGATTTTATCGATCTGGCCTGGAGTGAAGATCCACAGCACGCGAAGCACAAACCGCGTCTGGTGGTTTTTCACGGCCTGGAAGGCAGCCTGAACAGCCCGTACGCTCACGGGCTGATTGAAGCGGCGCAAAAGCGCGGCTGGCTGGGCGTGGTCATGCACTTTCGCGGCTGTAGCGGTGAACCGAACCGGCTGAACCGCATTTATCACTCCGGCGAAACGGAAGACGGCACCTGGTTTTTACACTGGCTACAGCGAGAGTTTGGCGCCGTCCCCACCGCCGCCGTCGGCTATTCGCTCGGCGGAAATATGCTGGCGTGTCTGCTGGCGAAAGAAGGCCGCGAGATCCCGATTGACGCGGCGGTCATCGTTTCCGCCCCCTTCGTGCTGGAAGCGTGCAGCTATCATATGGAAAAAGGATTTTCCCGCGTTTATCAGCGCTATCTGCTCAATCTGCTGAAGGCCAACGCCGCGCGCAAGCTGGCGGCATACCCCGGCACACTGCCGATTAATCTGGCGCAACTCAAATCCGTGCGCCGGCTCCGTGAATTTGACGATCTGATCACTGCGAAAATTCACGGCTTTGCCGACGCGATAGACTATTATCGTCAATGTAGCGCCATGCCGATGCTCAACCAGATCGCCAAGCCGACGCTCATCATCCACGCGAAAGACGATCCGTTTATGGATCATCATGTGATCCCGAAACCGGAAAATCTGCCGCCGCTGGTGGAGTATCAGCTCACCGAGCATGGCGGGCATGTTGGATTTATCGGCGGGACGCTGCGTCGCCCGGAAATGTGGCTGGAGTCGCGGATTCCCGACTGGCTGACAACGTATCTGGAGGCGTCATCATGATGATTCCCTGGCAAGAGCTGTCTTCTGAGACGCTGGACAATTTGATCGAAAGCTTTGTGTTGCGTGAAGGCACCGATTATGGTGAACATGAACGTTCGCTTGAGCAAAAGGTCGCCGACGTCAAACGACAGCTACAGTGCGGAGAAGCTGTTCTGGTGTGGTCTGAACTGCACGAGACGGTCAACATTATGCCGCGTGGACAGTTTCGCGAATAATCCGCCGCTGACGGCCGACTATACTAAAACTTTTGTTGATTCATGGAGTTGTTATGTCTGCCAAACATCCGGTGATTGCGGTAACAGGATCCAGCGGCGCGGGGACCACGACCACCAGCCTCGCGTTTCGAAAAATTTTCGCGCAGTTAAATCTGCGCGCAGCCGAGGTGGAAGGCGACAGTTTTCATCGTTACACACGCCCCGAAATGGACATGGCGATCCGCAAAGCGCGCGACGCCGGGCGGCATATCAGCTATTTCGGCCCTGAGGCCAACGACTTCAGCCTGCTGGAACAAACTTTTATTGAATACGGACAGACGGGCAAAGGCCAGGCGCGTAAGTATCTTCATACCTACGATGAGGCCGTGCCGTGGAATCAGGTGCCGGGGACGTTTACCCCGTGGCAGCCGCTGCCGGAACCCACCGATGTGCTGTTTTACGAAGGGCTGCACGGCGGCGTGGTAACGCCGCAGCATGATGTCGCGCGTCATGTCGATCTGCTGGTCGGCGTGGTGCCGATCGTCAACCTGGAGTGGATTCAAAAACTGATTCGTGATACCAGCGAGCGCGGCCACTCCCGCGAGGCGGTGATGGATTCCGTTGTCCGCTCAATGGATGACTACATTAATTTCATTACGCCGCAGTTTTCCCGCACCCACATTAACTTCCAGCGCGTGCCCACCGTTGACACCTCCAATCCCTTCGCCGCGAAAGGCATTCCTTCGCTGGACGAAAGTTTTGTGGTCATTCATTTCAGAAATCTGGAAGGGATTGATTTCCCGTGGCTGCTGGCGATGTTGCAGGGGTCGTTTATTTCCCATATCAATACGCTCGTGGTGCCGGGCGGCAAAATGGGGCTGGCGATGGAGCTGATCATGTTGCCGCTGGTTCAGCGACTGATGGAAGGGAAGAAGATCGAATAATCTGTCCGCTGTTTGCCGGATGGCGGCTGACGCCTTATCCGGCCTACAAGATGCGTTTGATATATGCCGGATGGCGCTACGCTTATCCGGCCTACAGGGTGCGAATTCGTAGGCCTGATAAGCGTAGCGCCATCAGGCAACCGGTATCACGCCGCAATCACTTCATACGAATGGGTAATATTCACCGCTTTTTCCAGCATCAGCGCCACTGAGCAATATTTCTCAGCCGAAAGATCGACCGCCCGCGCAACCGCCGCGTCTTTCAGGTCATTGCCGGTCACAATGAAATGCAGATTGATATGCGTAAACAGGCGCGGCGCTTCTTCACGACGTTCGGACGTCAGCTTCACTTCGCAATTCGTCACATCCTGACGCCCTTTCTGCAAAATAGAAACCACGTCGATTGCGCTACAACCGCCTGCGGCCATCAGCACCATTTCCATCGGGCTTGGCGCTTTATCACCGGAGTTGCCATCCATTAAAACCTGGTGGCCGGAGGCAGACTCTCCCAGAAAGGTTAACCCTTCAACCCACTTTACACGCGCTTGCATATTCGGAACTCCAATGTGTCAATTTTCCTGACAGATTACGCGCACATAACAAATCTCGCAACGGAAGGCGACCTGCGTCATGCTGAAGCGAGACACCAGGAGACACACGGCGAAAGCTATGCTAAAACAGTCGGGATGCTACAGTAATACATTGACGTACTGCATGTATGCAGAGGACATCACATTCAGGCTGCAGTACATTTTCGACAGCCCCCTTCCCAGGAATTCGGGAAACCTATTTTTGCAAACCCAGAGGCAGTGTCGTGTTCTGGCTCTGGAGACAGCTTATAACAGAGGATAACCGCGCATGGTGCTTGGCAAACCGCAAACAGACCCGACTCTCGAATGGTTCTTGTCTCATTGCCACATTCATAAGTACCCATCGAAGAGCACGCTGATTCACCAGGGTGAAAAAGCGGAAACGTTGTACTACATCGTTAAAGGCTCAGTGGCAGTGTTGATCAAAGATGAAGAAGGGAAAGAAATGATCCTTTCTTATCTGAATCAGGGCGATTTTATTGGCGAACTGGGCCTGTTTGAAGAAGGTCAGGAACGCAGTGCCTGGGTACGTGCCAAAACGGCCTGTGAAGTCGCTGAAATTTCTTACAAGAAATTCCGTCAGTTGATCCAGGTAAACCCGGATATTCTGATGCGCCTGTCTTCCCAGATGGCTCGCCGTCTGCAAGTGACATCTGAGAAAGTCGGTAACCTCGCCTTCCTCGACGTAACGGGCCGTATCGCTCAGACCCTGCTGAACCTGGCGAAACAACCTGACGCGATGACTCACCCGGATGGCATGCAGATCAAAATCACCCGTCAGGAGATCGGCCAGATCGTTGGCTGCTCCCGTGAAACCGTGGGGCGTATTCTGAAAATGCTCGAAGATCAGAATCTGATCTCCGCTCACGGTAAGACCATCGTCGTCTACGGCACACGTTAATCCCGTCGGAATGGCGCATTACCGGGTAATGCGCCATTTTTGTTTGCACCGATGTGGCGAAGACTGATTTACCATCCTGAGATCAACTACGCACTACGGCAAACGCTGGTGCTGTGCCTGCCTGTGGCTATCGGCCTGATCATCGGCCAGTTGCACCTGGGACTGCTGTTCTCGCTCGTTCCCGCCTGCTGCAACATTGCCGGTCTTGATACCCCGCATAAACGCTTTTTCAAACGCTTAATCATCGGCGGATCGCTGTTTGCCGGATGCAGCCTGATTACACAACTGCTGCTGGCGCGCGACATCCCCCTGCCGCTGATCCTCACCGGGCTGACGCTGCTGCTCGGCGTCACGGCGGAAATCAGCCCACTGCATGCAAGACTGCTGCCCGCTTCACTGATTGCCGCCATTTTCACGCTAAGCCTGGCGGGGAACATGCCGGTCTGGGAGCCGCTGCTCATCTACGCGCTCGGCACGCTATGGTATGGGCTGTTTAACTGGTTCTGGTTCTGGCTGTGGCGCGAACAGCCGCTGCGCGAGTCGCTCAGCCTGCTGTATCGCGAGCTGGCCGACTATTGCGAGGCCAAATACAGCCTGCTCACGCAGCATATCGATCCAGAAAAAGCGCTGCCGCCTCTGCTGGTGCGCCAGCAGAAAGCGGTGGATCTCATTACCCAGTGTTACCAGCAGATGCACATGCTGTCGGCCCAGCACAATAATGACTACAAGCGCCTGCTGCGCGCCTTCCAGGAAGCGCTGGACTTACAGGAGCATATCTCCGTCAGTTTGCATCAGCCGGAGGAGGTTCAGAAGCTGGTGGAGCGCAGCCACGCGGAACAGGTTATTCGCTGGAATGCGCAAACCGTCGCCGCCCGCCTGCGCATCATCGCGGATGACATTCTGTATCACCGTCTGCCCAGCCGTTTTTCGATGGAGAAGCAGACTGGCGCGCTGGAAAAAATCGCCAATCAGCACCCGGAAAACCCTGTCGGGCAGTTTTGCTACTGGCACTTTAGCCGTATTGCCCGCGTATTACGCACTCAGCGTCCGCTGTACGCACGCGACCTGATGGCTGATAAACAGCGTCGTCTGCCGCTGCTGCCCGCGCTGAAAAGCTATTTATCGTTTAAATCGCCCGCGCTGCGCAACGCCGGGCGAATCAGCGTTATGTTAAGTATCGCCAGCCTGATGGGCAGCGCCTTACATCTGCCCAAGCCGTACTGGATTCTGATGACCATCCTGTTCGTCACGCAAAACGGCTACGGCGCGACGCGCGTACGCATTCTGCACCGTTCGGCGGGTACGCTGGCCGGTCTGGTGGTGGCGGGCGTCACGTTGCACTTTCGCATTCCTGAAGGCTACACGCTGGCATTAATGCTGATCATTACGCTGGTGAGCTATCTGACCATTCGCAAAAACTACGGCTGGGCGACGGTTGGCTTTACGGTGACGGCGGTCTATACCCTGCAACTGCTGACGCTCAACGGCGAACAGTTCATCGTGCCGCGATTTATTGATACGGTCATTGGTTGCCTGATTGCTTTTGGCGGGATGGTCTGGCTCTGGCCGCAGTGGCAAAGCGGCCTTTTGCGTAAGAATGCCCACGACGCGCTGGAAGCGGACCAGGAGGCCATTCGGCTGATCCTCAGCAACGACCCGCAGCCAACGCCGCTGGCGTACCAGCGAATGCGGGTGAACCAGGCGCACAATACGCTGTTTAACTCGCTGAATCAGGCGATGCAGGAACCGGGGTTTAACACGCACTATCTGGAAGATATGAAACTGTGGGTAACGCACAGCCAGTTTATCGTTGAGCACGTCAACGCCATGACCACGCTGGCGCGCGAGCATACGATGCTGACGCCGGATCTGGCGCAGCGCTACCTGGAATCCTGCGAAATTGCGCTCCAGCGCTGTCAGCAGCGGCTGGAGTATGACGCGCCGGGCGGTTCCGGGGATGTGAATATTCTGGAGTCATCGGAGATGCTCTCCCACGGGCCGCTCAGCACGCTGGAACAGCATCTGCAACGCGTGCTGGGGCACCTGAATACCATGCACACCATTTCGTCAGTGGCATGGCGCCAGCGCCCGCATCACGGCATCTGGCTTAGTCGCCGGTTACGGGATATGAAGGGTTGACGTTGTTTGCTGTTTGTTGTTTGTTGTTTGCCGGATGGCGCTACGCTTATCCGGCCTACAAATCGCATTTTCTCCGTAGGCCGGATAAGGCGCTTGCGCCGCCATCCGGCAATCAGCCAGCCACTTTCGCCACCGCCTGCGCAAAACGCTGCATCCCTTCGTCAATATCCGCCTCTTCCACCACCAGCGACGGAGCAAAGCGCATGACATCCGGCCCGGCATTCAGCACCATAACGCCTTCATGCGCGCCAGCGTAAAGGAAATCCCGCGCCCGGCCTTTATACTGCGGCTTCAGTTCCGCGCCAATCAGCAGCCCCATGCCGCGAATATCGCTGAAAATGTCATACTGCTCGTCAATCTTCTGCAAATGCTGAACAAACCGCTCGCGTTTAGTCTGAACGCCGCTCAGCACGTCAGACGTATTGATGATATCGAACGCGGCTCCGGCAACGGCGCAGGCCAACGGGTTGCCGCCGTAGGTGGAACCATGCGACCCAACGTGGAACGCGGACGCAATCTCCTGCGTGGTCAGCATAGCGCTGACCGGGAAGCCGCCGCCCAGCGCTTTCGCACTGGTAAGAATATCCGGCGTCACGCCGTAGTGCATATAGGCGAACAGATCGCCGGTGCGCCCCATACCGCACTGAACTTCATCAAACACCAGCAGCGCCTGATGCCGATCGCACAGCTCGCGCAGGCCTTGCAGAAACGCTGGCGTTGCGGCGGTGACGCCGCCTTCTCCCTGGATCGGCTCCACCACCACCGCGCAGGTATGGTCATCCATCACCGCTTTCACCGCGTGCAGATCGTTGAAAGGAACATGGATGATATCCGCCGGTTTAGGGCCAAATCCGTCGGAATACTTCGGCTGACCACCAACGGAAACGGTAAACAGCGAGCGGCCATGAAAGGCGTTATGGAAGGCGATGATTTTGGTTTTAAACGGGCTATGACGCACGCAGGCATAGTGGCGCGCCAGTTTGAAGGCGGTTTCGTTGGCTTCGGTGCCGGAGTTCATAAACAGCACGCGCTCGGCAAAGGTCGCGTCGATAAGCTTACGCCCCAGACGCAGCGCAGGTTCGTTAGTAAAAACGTTGCTGGTGTGCCACAGCGTTTCACCCTGCGTTTTCAGCGCGTCCACCAGCGCCGGATGGCAATGCCCTAAGGCGGTAACTGCAATCCCACCCGCGAAATCAACGTACTCTTTACCCTGCTGATCCCAGACCCGGCTGCCCTTGCCTTTTACCGGAATAAACTCTGCCGGTGCATAAATCGGCAGGATAACTTCATCGAAAGTCGCGCGCGTAATTGCAGTTTGTTCAGTTGCCATCTTATGCCCATCCAGCTAAATGAAATTTCAGTCATAAAATATGCATAAAAAATCACCATATAGCAACCACAAATCAGCGCGACAGGAAATTAGCCAGCAGTTGATGTCCCTGCTCGCTCAGAATACTTTCCGGGTGGAACTGCACCCCTTCCAGATCCCACTCCCGGTGGCGAATCCCCATAATTTCCTGCGTGTCGCTCCAGGCCGTAACGTCAAAGCAGGCGGGAAGCGTCGCAGGATCGATCACCAGCGAGTGATAGCGCGTGACGGTGAGCGGGTTCGATAGCCCCTGAAAAACGCCCTGGCCGTTATGGGTGACGGGAGAGGTTTTACCGTGCATCACTTTAGCCGCCCGCACGATCGTCGCACCAAAGGCCTGCGCCATCGCCTGGTGTCCAAGACAGACGCCGAGCATGGGAAGGCGCCCGGCATAATGGCGGATTACCGCCAGGGAGATACCCGCGTCATCCGGCGTACAGGGCCCCGGCGAGATCACGATTTTTTGCGGATTCAGCGCGTCAATTTGCGCCAGCGTCAACGCGTCATTTCGCCTGACCAGGACATCAGCGCCCAGTTCGCAGAAATACTGATAAAGGTTCCAGGTAAACGAATCATAGTTGTCGATCAGCAGAATCATGGCGGCTCCGGTACGTAAGAACCGCGCTATTCTACTCAGTTTCCTGGGCTTCGCTTACCCCTTTACGAAATATTGCCTGTAATCCCGACAGGTCGCCCATCGCGCCGCTCTGGTTCGCCTGGCTCCATTCGGCCACCTGAATGCCGCTCCAGCTCAGGATATAACCGGCGTGGAGCGCCAGTTGCTCAAAGAAGATGCGCTGCGCCAGTCCGCTGCCGATGCGAAAAGGATGCAGCACATTAATTTCACAGTAGTAGTGCGCCAGACGATCGGCGAATTTCTCTTTCGTCAGCCCGACCAGATACCCCTCTTCTTCCAGATCCTGCATCAGGGCGTTGCCCTCTTTTTCGATGTAGGCAAAATGGCAAAAACGGGTATCTCCCTGATATATATCGACCTCGCGCAGTTGTCCGGCCCAGTCAAAAACATCCTGATACAGCTGACGATGAATGGCGCGCAGGTGAGGCAGTCCGCGCACCAAGGGGCCAGCTTCAATCGTCGCGGCACGCAGTGCGGTCAGTTCATACGCCGCCTGCTCCAGACGCTGAACCTGCCGGATGCCTAAGCGGTTACGCATGATATTCAGGCCGGGATACAGATAGGGGTCGCGTCCATCACCAAACTTATCGCTCATAGTGCCTCCTTAATTCTGCCAGGCGCACCAGTGCTTCTTCGGCGGTCAGGGTAACTAACGGGATGTCCACCCCTTCCAGACGTCGACTCTCCTGGAAATTGATATTTCGTCGTTGTTCCCAGAGGCGAGACTTTTGTTTATCGGTGAGTTTTTTCACGAGACCTCCCTGAATGTGCCTGCACTTGCCACAAGTATAAGCAGCAAATTCAGGTTACGCAGAGGTCAGGAATCGCGCGGGCATTACTGGCCCGCGCAGAATGCCATTACGGCAGGACTTTGGCGGAAAGGATAACTATCGGTTTTGAAGGAACATTTTGGTAAGGGCCGACATCGTGCGTCTGCACCTGGGAGATTTTGTCAGCGACATCCATCCCTTTCACAACTTTACCAAATACGGCGTAGCCAAAATCGCGCTGGCCGTGATCCAGGAAGGCGTTGTCTGCAACGTTGATAAAGAACTGGCTGGTTGCGCTGTCTTTATCTGCGGTACGCGCCATCGCAATGGTGCCACGGGTGTTGCGCAGCCCGTTGTCCGCTTCGTTCTTGATCGGCGGGTTAGGTTTCTTTTGCTGCATCTGCTCGTTAAAACCGCCGCCCTGCACCATAAAGCCGGGGATCACACGGTGGAACGTGGTGTTGTTATAGAAACCGCTGTTGACATAATCGACAAAGTTTTGCACTGAAACTGGCGCTTTCTGGCTATTCAGTTCCAGTTCAATATTTCCGGCGGAGGTCGTCAGCAGAACATGTGGGTCACCTTTCGCTGCCAACGCTACAGGAGAGAGAGCAGAAAGAGCGAGAACAGCTGCAACAGCCGCCAGAGTCGATTTGAGCATGAGATTTCCTTAACGAGAGCAGTAACAAAAGCAAGTAGATTGATTCTAAAGAGCCTTCAAGGAGCAGGCCAGCCCTTTACCTAATTTTACGTATCTGAAACAAATGTAACCTTACGATTTTGTTGTGCTTTTCGGCATATTAATGTGATCACCGTCACGTTAAAAAATGTAACGCTTACAGTAATTGCTAATAAACATTTAAATACATCACTAAAACGCCTAAAATCTGCCCGCTCACGGCGCTGTCAACGCGCTTTACACCTCTATACACAGGCCAGTCATGACTAACAGCAATCGCATCAAGCTCACATGGATTAGCTTTCTCTCCTACGCCCTGACAGGCGCGTTGGTAATTGTCACCGGGATGGTGATGGGAAACATTGCAGAGTATTTCAACCTGCCCGTTTCCAGTATGAGTAACACATTCACCTTTCTTAACGCCGGTATCCTGATCTCTATTTTCCTGAATGCCTGGCTGATGGAAATTATCCCGCTGAAAACGCAGCTGCGTTTTGGCTTTGTGTTGATGGTGCTGGCCGTGGCCGGGCTGATGCTCAGCCATAGCCTGGCGCTTTTCTCTGCGGCAATGTTTGTACTGGGTCTGGTGAGCGGTATCACCATGTCGATCGGTACTTTCCTGATCACCCAGATGTATGAAGGCCGTCAGCGTGGTTCTCGCCTGCTGTTCACCGACTCCTTCTTCAGTATGGCCGGGATGATCTTCCCGATGGTCGCCGCTTACCTGCTGGCGCGCAGCATTGAGTGGTACTGGGTATACGCCTGCATCGGTCTGGTCTACGTGGCGATTTTCATCCTGACCTTCGGCTGCGAATTTCCGGCGCTGGGTAAACACGCGCCGAAAACGGAAACGCCGGTGGTAAAAGAGAAATGGGGCATTGGCGTTCTGTTCCTGTCCATCGCCGCGCTGTGCTACATCCTCGGTCAGTTAGGTTTCATCTCCTGGGTGCCGGAATACGCCAAAGGCCTGGGCATGAGCCTGAACGACGCCGGTACGCTGGTCAGCGATTTCTGGATGTCGTACATGTTCGGCATGTGGGCCTTCAGCTTCATTCTGCGCTTCTTTGATCTGCAACGTATCCTGACGGTACTGGCGGGTCTGGCGGCGGTGCTGATGTACCTGTTCATTAAGGCCCAGCCGGAGCATATGGCGTGGTTTATTCTGACACTCGGCTTCTTCTCCAGCGCCATTTACACCTCAATCATTACGCTGGGTTCGCAGCAAACCAAAGTGCCGTCGCCAAAGCTGGTTAACTTTGTGCTGACCTGCGGCACCATTGGCACCATGCTGACCTTCGTGGTGACAGGCCCGATCGTGGCGCACAGCGGCCCGCAGGCCGCGTTGCTCACCGCAAACGGTCTGTATGCCGTGGTGTTTGTGATGTGCTTTATCCTCGGGTTTGTTACCCGTCATCGCCAGCATAACGTGCCAGCAGCGCACTGATGATGATTGCCGGATAAGGCTGGTGATTTGCCCGGTGGCGCAAGCTTACCGGGCCTACGCATGACTTGTAGGCCGGATAAGGCGTCAGCCGCCATCCGGCTTTTTAACCCTGCTTTTTCGCGCAATTTCCCCCTCCTCCTGACGGCGTAGACCTCGCATTCTTTAGAGGTAGACCTTCTTACGCTAATAACCCCTCATTTTGTATGTTATTTGCACAACAACGAAATGTCTGACAATTCCGTGACTTATAAAAACGCTGACAAATCAGCAATATACCTCTTAAGGAGTATATAAGGCCGAATTTGATTTACATCAATAAGCGGGGTTGCTGAATCGTTAAGGTAGGCAGTAATAGAAAAGAAATCGAGGCAAAAATGAGCAAAGTCAGACTCGCTATTATCGGTAATGGTATGGTCGGCCATCGCTTTATTGAGGACCTTCTTGATAAATCCGACGCTGCCAATTTTGACATTACCGTGTTCTGTGAAGAACCCCGCAAAGCATACGACCGTGTCCACCTGTCTTCCTACTTCTCCCACCACACCGCTGAAGAGCTGTCTCTGGTGCGTGAAGGCTTTTATGAGAAGCACGGCGTTAACGTTCTGGTCGGCGAACGCGCTATTACGATCAACCGTCAGGAGAAGGTCATCCACTCCAGCGCGGGTCGTACGGTTTATTACGATAAACTGATCATGGCGACCGGCTCCTACCCGTGGATCCCGCCAATTAAAGGTTCCGAAACCCAGGACTGCTTTGTTTACCGTACCAT
The DNA here is from genome assembly GCF_030333525.1 of Citrobacter sp. CK188. Classification (NCBI taxonomy): domain Bacteria; kingdom Pseudomonadati; phylum Pseudomonadota; class Gammaproteobacteria; order Enterobacterales; family Enterobacteriaceae; genus Citrobacter; species Citrobacter sp. CK188. The sequence goes on along the minus strand of NZ_JAOWFU010000037.1, from coordinate 134,977 downwards.
TGAAGATCTCAACGCCATTGAAGCCTGCGCCCGTCGCAGCAAACGCGGCGCGGTGGTCGGCGGCGGCCTGCTGGGTCTGGAAGCCGCTGGCGCGCTGAAAAACTTAGGCGTCGAAACCCACGTTATCGAATTTGCCCCCATGCTGATGGCAGAACAGCTGGATCAGATGGGCGGCGAGCAGCTACGCCGTAAAATCGAAAGCATGGGCGTGCGCGTACACACCAGCAAAAACACCAAAGAGATCGTTCAGGAAGGCACCGAAGCGCGTAAAACCATGCGTTTTGCCGACGGTAGCGAGCTGGAAGTCGACTTCATCGTTTTCTCTACCGGTATCCGCCCGCGTGACAAACTGGCCACCCAGTGCGGCCTGGACGTCGCTCAGCGCGGCGGTATCGTGATTAACGACGCCTGCCAGACGTCTGACCCGGATATCTACGCGATTGGCGAATGCGCCAGCTGGAACAACCGCGTGTACGGTCTGGTCGCGCCTGGCTACAAAATGGCGCAGGTTGCCGTTGACCACATCCTCGAAACCGAAAACGCGTTTGAAGGCGCAGACCTCAGCGCCAAGCTGAAACTGCTGGGCGTGGACGTCGGCGGCATTGGCGATGCGCATGGCCGCACGCCGGGCGCGCGTAGCTACGTTTACCTCGACGAAAGCAAAGAGGTCTACAAACGCCTCATCGTCAGCGAAGACAACAAAACCCTGCTCGGCGCGGTGCTGGTGGGCGATACCAGCGATTACGGCAACCTGCTGCAACTGGTGCTGAACGCGATTGAACTGCCGGAAAACCCGGACTCGCTGATCCTGCCGGCACATTCTGGCAGCGGTAAGCCTTCCATTGGCGTTGATAAACTGCCGGACAGCGCGCAAATCTGTTCCTGCTTTGACGTCACCAAAGGGATGCTGGTCGCCGCCATCAACAAAGGCTGCCACACCGTTGCGGCGCTGAAAGCGGAAACCAAAGCCGGTACTGGCTGCGGCGGCTGTATTCCGCTGGTTACTCAGGTTCTGAACGCCGAACTGGCGAAACAGGGTATTGAAGTGAACAACAACCTGTGTGAGCACTTTGCGTACTCGCGTCAGGAACTGTTCCACCTCATCCGCGTGGAAGGCATTAAAACCTTTGAAGAACTGCTGGCGAAACACGGTAAAGGCTACGGCTGCGAAGTGTGTAAACCGACCGTCGGTTCTCTGCTGGCCTCCTGCTGGAACGAATACATTCTGAAGCCGCAGCACACCCCGCTACAGGATACCAACGACAACTTCCTGGCGAACATCCAGAAAGACGGCACCTACTCCGTGATCCCGCGTTCTGCGGGCGGCGAAATCACGCCGGAAGGTCTGGTGGCCGTAGGTCGCATCGCGCGTGAGTTTAACCTGTACACCAAAATTACCGGTTCTCAGCGTATTGGTCTGTTCGGCGCGCAGAAAGACGATCTGCCGGAAATCTGGCGTCAGCTGATTGAAGCGGGCTTCGAAACCGGTCACGCGTATGCCAAAGCGCTGCGTATGGCGAAAACCTGCGTGGGCAGCACCTGGTGCCGCTATGGCGTGGGCGATAGCGTCGGCTTCGGCGTCGAGCTGGAAAACCGCTACAAAGGCATCCGTACCCCGCACAAAATGAAATTTGGCGTCTCCGGCTGTACCCGTGAATGTGCGGAAGCCCAGGGTAAAGACGTGGGGATTATCGCCACGGAAAAAGGCTGGAACCTGTACGTCTGCGGCAACGGCGGGATGAAACCGCGTCATGCGGACCTGCTGGCGGCGGATATCGACCGCGAAACGCTGGTTAAATACCTCGACCGCTTCATGATGTTCTACATCCGTACCGCCGACAAACTGACCCGTACCGCACCGTGGTTAGATAACCTGGAAGGCGGTATCGACTACCTGAAGTCGGTCATCATCGACGACAAACTGGGCCTGAACGCACATCTGGAAGAAGAGATGACCCGCCTGCGTGAAGCGGTGGTGTGCGAGTGGACGGAGACCGTAAATACACCGTCTGCGCAGGTTCGTTTCAGACACTTTATCAACAGCGATAAGCGCGACCCGAATGTTCAGGTGGTGCCTGAGCGTGAACAGCATCGTCCGGCAACGCCGTACGAGCGCATTCCGGTAACTCTGGTGGAGGAAAACGCATGAGCCAGTGGAAAAACATCTGCAAAATCGATGACATTCTGCCGGAAACCGGCGTCTGCGCGCTGTTAGGCGAAAAGCAGGTCGCCATTTTCCGTCCATATCACAGCGACCAGGTGTTCGCGATCAGCAATATCGACCCGTTTTTTGAGTCCAGCGTGCTGTCACGCGGGTTGATTGCCGAGCATCAGGGCGAACTGTGGGTTGCCAGCCCGCTGAAAAAACAGCGGTTCCGTCTGAGCGACGGTCTGTGCATGGAAGATGAAAGCCATTCCGTCGCGCACTACGAAGCTCGCGTGAAAGACGGCGTGGTGCAACTGCGCGGTTAATGAATTTGGGGAGGCGCAACGCCTCCCTTTTTGACGTCTTTGTAGGCCCGATTTTGTAGACCTGATAAGCGCAGCGCCATCAGGCAAAAACACACCGCCGGATGGCGGCATAAATGCCTTATCCGGCCTACGGCTTTACGATTTTTATTGTTTTTACTTCAAGGACAATCAAATGGTTACAGGCCCGATTTTGTAGGCCTGATAAGCGCAGCGTCATCAGGCAAAACATACCGCCGGATGGCGGCATAAATGCCTTATCCGGCCTACGGTTTTACGATTTCTTTTTTAATTTTATTGTTTTTACTTCAAGGATAATCAAATGTTTACAGACACTATTAACAAGTGTGCGGCTAACGCTGCGCGCATTGCACGCCTGTCGGCAAATAATCCGCTCGGTTTCTGGGTGAGCTCCGCAATGGCCGGCGCCTACGTCGGTCTCGGCATCATTCTTATTTTTACCCTCGGCAATCTGCTTGACCCTTCCGTTCGCCCGCTGGTGATGGGCGCTACCTTCGGCATCGCCTTAACGCTGGTGATCATCGCCGGTTCTGAACTCTTTACCGGTCATACCATGTTCCTGACGCTCGGCGTAAAAGCGGGCACCATCAGCCACGGTCAGATGTGGGCGATTCTGCCGCAAACCTGGCTGGGCAACCTGGTGGGCTCCGTATTCGTCGCGCTGCTGTATAGCTGGGGCGGCGGCAGTCTGCTGCCGGTCGATACCAGCATCGTTCACACGGTTGCGCTGGCGAAAACCACCGCGCCCGCTACGGTACTGTTCTTTAAAGGCGCGCTGTGCAACTGGCTGGTTTGCCTGGCGATCTGGATGGCGATTCGTACCGAAGGCGCGGCGAAATTCCTCGCTATCTGGTGGTGTCTGCTGGCGTTCATCGCGTCCGGCTACGAGCACTCCGTCGCCAACATGACGCTGTTCGCCCTCTCCTGGTTCGGCCATCACGGCGACGCCTACACGCTGGCGGGAATTGGTCATAACCTGCTGTGGGTGACTCTCGGCAATACTTTGTCCGGTGTCGTATTCATGGGATTAGGTTATTGGTATGCTACGCCAAAAGCGGAGCGTCCGGCTCCGGCAAAAATCAATCAAACTGAAGCTACTGCCAATAATTAAGAGGTAATGTCGTGGACCATTTGCCTATATTTTGTCAATTACGCGATCGTGACTGTCTGCTCGTCGGCGGTGGCGATGTCGCAGAACGCAAAGCGCGGTTACTGCTGGAAGCAGGCGCTCGATTAACGGTCAACGCGCTGGCGTTTATTCCGCAGTTCACCGTGTGGGCAAATGAAGGCATGTTGACGTTAGTTGAAGGGGCATTCGAAGAATCCCTGCTCGACGGATGCTGGCTGGCGATCGCCGCGACCGATGATGACGCCGTGAACCAGCAGGTGAGCGAAGCCGCTGAATCACGCCGCATTTTCTGCAACGTGGTCGATGCGCCAAAAGCCGCCAGTTTCATCATGCCCTCCATTATCGACCGCTCGCCGCTGATGGTGGCGGTCTCCTCCGGCGGCACCTCGCCCGTTCTCGCACGCTTGCTGCGCGAGAAACTGGAGTCCTTGCTGCCCCAGCACCTCGGCCAGGTCGCGCATTACGCCGGCCAGCTCCGCGCGCGGGTGAAAAAGCAGTTCGCCACAATGGGCGAGCGCCGTCGCTTCTGGGAAAAACTGTTCATCAACGACAGGCTCGCGCAGTCGCTGGCGAATGCCGATGCGAAAGCGGTGTCGGAGATCACCGAGCAGATGCTGAGCGAACCGCTGGATCACCGTGGTGAAGTGGTGCTGGTGGGCGCGGGCCCTGGCGACGCCGGGCTGCTGACGCTGAAAGGGTTACAACAGATCCAACAGGCGGATGTGGTGGTGTATGACCGTCTGGTCTCCGACGACATTATGAATCTGGTACGCCGCGACGCTGACCGCGTATTCGTTGGCAAACGCGCGGGCTATCACTGCGTTCCGCAGGAAGAGATTAACCAGATCCTGCTGCGAGAAGCGCAGAAAGGCAGACGCGTGGTGCGTCTGAAAGGCGGCGATCCGTTTATCTTCGGTCGCGGCGGCGAAGAGCTGGAAACGCTGTGCCACGCCGGTATTCCGTTCTCGGTTGTTCCCGGTATTACCGCGGCCTCCGGGTGCTCGGCTTATTCCGGCGTTCCGCTAACTCACCGCGACTACGCGCAAAGCGTGCGTCTGGTCACCGGGCACCTGAAAACGGGCGGCGAGCTGGACTGGGAAAACCTGGCGGCGGAGAAACAAACGCTGGTGTTCTATATGGGGCTGAATCAGGCGGCGACCATTCAGGAGAAGCTGATCGCGTTTGGTATGCAGGCCGATATGCCTGTGGCGCTGGTTGAAAACGGTACCGCCGTCAAGCAGCGCGTGGTCAGCGGCGTTCTTGCGCAATTAGGCGAGTTGGCGAAACAGGTCGAAAGCCCGGCGCTGATTATTGTCGGTCGGGTGGTCGCGTTACGCGATAAGCTAAACTGGTTCTCAAACCATTAATAAATATAGATGCCCTATATCAGGGCATCTTTTTTTTAACACTTTAACGATCATTCATTCTTACATTACACTTTAAATAAGCTAAATCCATTCATTGCGTAAATATAAAAAAGAATAACGCCATAAAATACCGCACAAAATATCCATTATCTCTTTTTTATTCGCCAAATAAATTCACCGCACAAATATCGACAGAATAAAGGCTGGATTGACGCCCCCTGGGTAGTCAGTGGCAAAATAGTGCCATTCATTAATTTTGCAAATAAAGGTTGTCTGTCAGGGCTGCCTTATATTTCTTATTTTATTTACAGGATGGCAACTATGTTTATGCAAAGGAAAAAACTCCTTGCAGTGGGTATTGCAATTGCACTGCAAACATATTACTGCCCGGCAATTGCGGCAGAGAATACCGAAGATGAGAAAGAATGTCCGGTAAATATTTCGTCGTTATCTCAGGCGGAACGCAATAAGTTACCGGCGAAATGTCTGACGGCAGAAGCCGGGCAGGATAACCATTGGGCATGGGTCGCCAGTGGCGTAGCGGCTCTGGCGGCGGGCATCGCCATTGGCAATCACAGCGACGGCGACTCTCACCACCATTCAACAACGCCAGTCCCGCCAGACGACGGGGGCGACGTTACCCCAACGCCGCCGGATGACGGCGGAGATGTCACCCCAACGCCTCCCGATGATGGCGGCGACGTCACACCGCCCGATGATGGCGGTGATACGCCAGTACCGCCTGACGACACATCCGTGACGACCTTCAGCAATCAGGTGACGCTGGATAAAGGCACAGACACCCTGCACTTCGACGACATCAAACTGGATAACGGCGAGCACCTCGGCGAAGCCACGCTCAGTTATTCCGAACAAGACGCGCAGTGGCAGTTAACCACCCAGGACGGCAAAACGCTGGCGATTTCCGGCTGGAACGTTACCGACAGCAACGCGGCCGTGATTGAAGGCGCTCAGGCCAACGGCTTTTACTGGAAGTACGACAGCCGGGGCTATCTGATCCTCGCGGATAACAATACTCAGGTTGTCAGCGGAGACGGCAAGACGCACACCACCGATCGCGAACTGGATATCAGCGGGAAAAATCGTACCGGCGTCATTATCTCGGGCGATAACACCCGTAATACGCTGAACGGGGATTCCACCGTGACCAATAGCGCAGTTGGCCTGGTCATTAGCGGCGACGGCACCACTAACGCTATCTCAGGCAAAAGTACGGTAGATGGCGCTACCGGGGCGTTAATTTCCGGCAATGGCACCTCGACCTCGCTCTCCGGCGATATCACCATCAGCGGCGGCGGTACGGGCATCGTTATCGATGGTGATAACACCCTCATTGACAATGCGGGGACTTCCAGCATTAGCGGCGCAGGTTCTACCGGTTCCATCATTAACGGCAATGACATTCGCCTCATCAACGAAGGGGAATTAAACGTTTCTGACGGCGGCACCGGAGCCAAAATCACCGGTGACGATGCTATCGTCGATAACAAAGGCCATTCGACAACCCGCGGTGCCGGCTCTACGGGGTTGTACATTGAGGGTGATAATGCGCTGGTAATTAATGAAGGTAATCAGCTCATCGCCGATGGCGCGACGGGCGTACGCATCGATGGCGACAACGCCCGCGTACTCAATACCGGTAATATGGCCGTCGACGGCGCTGGCTCAACGATCGCCACCATTACGGGCAATAACGCTGACATGACGCAGAATGGCGACCTGCTGGTTATGAATGGCGCGACGGGCCTGACCATCAACGGCGAAGAAAGCGAACTCATAAACAGCGGCACCACCACCGTGCGTAACGACGGCTCTGTCGGCTTCGTTGTTGCCGGTACACAAAACACCTTCAACAACAAAGGTAATATCAACACCAGCCTTAACGGTACGGGAACGCTGATCAGCGGTACTGAATCGCAGGTCAGTCTGACGGGCGATATTAACGTGACTGCGGCTCAGGACAGCAGCGGCGTATTTCGTGGGGCAACCGGTCTTAACGTTTCTGGCGACACGAATACGACAACCATTCTGGGTAATGTGAACATCGAGGCTGGTTACGCGCAAGACGCTCAAATTAAAAGCGATGAGCAGTTACAAGGCATTACCGTCAACGGCAATCAAAATACGGTCAATCTGGATGGCGCGATGAATATCCATCTTGACAGTTCTGATGTCAGCTCTGGGTATTCGAGCGTTACCGGCCTCAATATCAGCGGCAGCGGTAACGCCGTGAATGTCGCCGGTGGTATAAACATCGACTTTTTCCAAAACGAAGCGTCTATTGGCTCTGAAGCTATCGGTATCAACATTGATGGTGACAACACGTTAACGCTAAGCGGTAAATCTACCGTGGATATGACCACTATCACAGGTGGCCAGGCCACGCTGGCAAACGTTAATAATGGCGGCTCTCTGCTCATTACCGATGACGCCACGATTGAAGTGAACGCCGACTATCTGAACTTAAATTACTCCACCGGAAGTAATGCCCTGCTGTCAGCTCATGGCCAGGGCTCGACAATTGAAAATCAGGGCGATATTACCACCCACGGAACAGTCAACGTTCTCCTTGCCGATAAAGGAGCGGAAGCGAGCAACAGCGGCAATATTCTCATCTACGGAAGCAGTGACGATACGGGAGATGATCGTTCTGCCATCACCCGTGCAAATGGCGAAGATACGGTCGTACACAACAAAGCGGGGGCCGATATCACCCTCTTTTCTAACCAAACGCCAGAGTTCATTAACGGGATCAATATCTACCCGGAAAGATGGTATACCCACACGCTTTACGCCATGCTGGCGACCCAGGGCGGCAGCGTCGTTAATGATAAAGGAGCGACCGTCCATTTACAGGGCGCGGGAGCATATGGCGTCAGTGCCAGTGTAGGGACAGCGTTAAACGAAGGCGATATTTATCTGGACGGTTTTATCCCGACGCTGGACGATGAAAACAATATCATCAGCACAGACTACTGGCAGCCGACATACCTCTATTTGACCAGCTCGGCAATGGTTGCCGGTTCCTCAGACATCGGCTACGGTGACGCCACAGCCATCAACACCGGCACCATCACCGTCAACAACGCCGGGTTCGGTATGATGGCGCTCAGCGGCGGCACGGCCGTTAACCAGGGTACTATTACGCTGACCGCTGATGAAGGTGTGACCGGCGAGGAAAACCAACTGGTGGGGATGGCCGCATTAAACGGCGGCACCGTCGTGAACGACACCACCGGCACCATCAATATTGATGCCGACTACGGTCAGGCGTTCCTTAGCGACAGCAACAGCTACATCATCAATAACGGCGCCATCAACCTGAACGGCAGCCCGATGGACGAAAACGACCCACATATGGGTTCCATGCCAACCGACAAAATCTGGATACGGTCGCTGCCCGGCAGCGGCGACAGCGATAGCCAAACTTCAGAAGCGGGCTTTTTCACCACCGGAGCGCTGGCGAATTACGGCAATGAAACGCTGAACGGCGATCTCGATGTTAGCGGCTGGCTGTACAACGAAGCAGGCGCCACGCTGACCGTCAACGGCGATATGGCGATTAATAACGCTGGCAATATGGAAAACCACGGGACGATGCATGCCGATACGATCACCACGTATCACAGCCTGTTCAACCGCGCAGACGGCAGCCTGACCACTGACCTCCTGACGCTTAATGGCGATATCACCCTGTTCAACGAGGGCAGCTTTACCGGCTCAATTGCAGGAACCTCTTACGCCCAGGAAGTCGTCAATACCGGCAATATGACGGTGGCGGAAGATGGCAAATCGCTCATCAACGGCAGCTTTGCGTTTTATAACCAGGAAGGCGCAACGCTTACCAACAGCGGCAGCGCGGTAGAAGGCGGCGAAAACACCATCATCAACATGACGCGTACCAGCAGTTCCATCGCTCAGGTGAACAGCGGCACCATTACCGCCACCAACGGTTACAGCGCCATCACCACCGCGAATGCCAGCAACTCCCCGATGTGGATCTGGAACACGGAAACCGGCGTGATTAATGGTATTAACCCGGACGCCCCCCTGATCAACCTCAGCCGTGGCTATAGCTTTGGCAACGAAGGGACTATTAATGTCCAGGGCGACAATGCCGTGGCGATCAGCGGCGGCACCAGCAGTTATATCATCGACCTGGTCAACAGCGGCACCATCAACGTCGGCACCGAACAGGGGCAAATAGACGGAACCAACGGCACCGGACTTATCGGCATCAAAGGCAACGGCAACGCCACCACCATCAACAACACCGCCGATGGCGTGATCAACGTGTACGCGAATGACTCTTACGCGTTTGGCGGCCAGAGCAAAACCATCATCAATAATGGCGAAGTGAATCTGCTGTGCGACACCGGCTGCGGCATCTACGCCCCTGGCACTACGGGTACGCAGGACGATCACAACGGTACGGCGGATATCGTGATCCCGGATGCGATTGTCGCGCCGACGCAGGGTGATATTCCAGCGCCTCCGGCCGATCCGAACGCGCCGCAGATGTTAAGCAACTACATTGTGGGCACCAATGCCGACGGCAGTTCCGGTACGCTGAAAGCGAATAACCTGATGATTGGCGACGACGTGAAGGTGAATACCGGCTTTACCGCAGGTACGGCAGAGACCACCGTCGTGGTCGATAACGCCTTTACCGGCAGTAATATCCAGGGCGCGGACAATATCACCTCCACCAGCGTGGTGTGGAACGCCCAGGGCAGCACCGACGGCGACGGCAACGTTGACATCACCATGACCAAAAACGCCTATGCGGATGTGGCGACGGAGAGTTCCGTCAGCGACGTCGCACAGGCGCTGGACGCCGGGTATACCAACAATGAGCTGTACAACAGCCTGAACGTTGGCACGACCGCAGAGCTGAACAACGCCCTGAAGCAGGTCAGCGGCAGCCAGGCGAACACCGTCTTCCGCGAAGCCCGCGTACTCAGCAATCGCTTTACGATGCTGGCGGACGCCGCGCCTCAGGTGAAAGACGGTCTGGCGTTCAACGTGATGGCGAAAGGCGATCCGCGTGCCGAACTGGGTAACGACACCCAGTACGACATGCTGGCGCTGCGCCAGACGCTGGATCTGACCGCCAGCCAGAACCTGACGCTGGAATACGGTATTGCGCGTCTGGACGGCGACGGTTCGCAGAAAGCGGGCGACAACGGCGTGACCGGCGGCTACAGCCAGTTCTTCGGCCTGAAGCACAGCATGACCTTTAATGAGGGTCTGGCCTGGAACAACAGCCTGCGTTATGACGTGCATAACCTCGACAGCAGCCGCTCTGTCGCCTATGGCGACGTCAATAAAGTGGCGGATTCCGACGCCCGTCAGCAGTACATGGAATTCCGCAGCGAAGGGGCAAAAACCTTTAACCTGATGGACGATGCGCTGAAAATCACGCCGTATGCGGGCGTTAAGCTGCGTCACACACTGGAAGAAGGTTACAAAGAGCGCAGCGCCGGGGACTTCAACCTGTCGATGAACAGCGGCAGCGAAACGGCCGTAGATTCCGTGCTTGGCCTGAAAATGGACTACGCCGGGGAAAACGGCTGGAGCGCAAGCGCCACGCTGGAAGGCGGCCCTAACCTGAGCTACACGAAAAGCCAGCGTAGCGCCACGCTGGCGGGTGCAAGCGACCAGCGCTTTAGCGTTGACGACGGCCAGAAAGGCGGCGGTCTGAACGGTCTGGCGACGATGGGCGTGAAGTACAGCGCCCAGGACAGCAGTCTGCATCTCGACGCTTATCAGTGGAAAGAAGACGGCATCAGCGATAAAGGCTTTATGCTGAACTTTAAGAAAACATTCCGTTAATTAAATAAACGCCACGGCCTGGCGAATATACATCCTCTCCAGGCCGTTTTTTATTATGCTGAATCTACGCAAAGCATATTATCCGCAGAATAAGAAGTCCTTATCTGGACTACCTCGCTCTCTTATTAATTGATATGGTAACGTCCGCAAAATGGATTTTTCCATTTATCTCATACAATTAAAATTGTTTTATTTACAAGGATTTTGTCATGTTTAAAATTGCAAAGATTGCCGTTGTGGCAGGGATGCTGGCTACGCTCACCGCGTGTACGGGTCATATCGAAAACAAAAAGAATGATTGCAGTTACGATTATTTACTTCACCCGGCAATTTCTATTTCAAAAATTATTGGTGGTTGCGGCCCGGCCGCGGATCAATAATCGAAACCGTTGTCGCACGATACAAAAAAACCGGGGATTCCCCGGTTTTTTCATGTGTATCATTGTAGGCCTGATAAGCGCAGCGCCATCAGGCACACAGGCTTTCCCGCAAAATACGTAACACCGTTTCCTCGCCGCTGCGGTTGGGATTAATACGAATCGCATAACGCGCCAGACCCGGACGGGCCGCACGAAACGTACCGGAAAGGCGATAAAACAATGGCGGGATTTCATACTTGGACTCCGCGCCCACCGGGTAAGGCAACGCCCCGCGCTTTTGCGCCTCCTCCAGCACCTTTTCGGCAACGGGCTGGTGGAACTCCACAATTAACACTTTCGATTGCGCATTCGCAATCACCGCCTGCTTCACTTCCGGCACAGCTCCACTGTTTAACAAGGCGAGTAAACGTTCCGTCACCCCTGCCTGCACAGCGTGCATCACTGGCGCGAAAACCAGACCACGAAGCACCGCCAGCGCCTGCGCGCCCTGAATCTGGCTGCCGCCGGAATACATCGTCGCACGTATTCTGGCGATGGCTTCCGCCTCCCCCACCACCGCGCCGGTGCCTTCAGGCCCGAAGAGTTTAAAACAGGAAAACGTGGACAGCGTGGCCCCACATTCACAACCAATACGCGCCACTTTCATCACCGCATAATTATCGTCGGTCAGCGTGGGGACGCCGCATCGCGCAAGCTCCACCAGCACCCCGGCCAGAGAATAGCAATCCTGCGGTTGCTGACGCGTATGTTGCACCAGCGCCGCATGGGGCCGATGCTCTGCGATAACCTGCGTTATTGTCGCCAGATCGTTGAAATCCGCTCTGACGAGCGCAATCCCCATCTGCTCGACGATCCCCTGCGTTGTGGGATAAACCGGCGCATCATGCACCAGAAGGCGTTGCCCCGGTTTCAGCAGCGCGGCCAGCCCGGCCCGAATCGCGCCGGTTCCCGCGCCCTGCACCAGCACTGAGTCCTCAGCATGAAACGCCTCCGCCAGCACTTTTTCCACTTGCCGGGTGGTTCCCGGCTGGTTAAGCCCCGGACTTAGCCCCAGATCGCCACCCTTTAAAAAATCCGCGCCTGGGAAATAACGACACACCGTGTCCACCAGCGCAAACTGCTTCTGCTGCGCCTCGGCGAGCGTCAGGCTTTGCAGGGGGAAGGTTTTCATTTAGACGCCTCCTCAGGCCGGAATAAACAGACCGAACCAGTAGAGAATATTCAATAAGATACCGGTAATCATCACGGCCACGACCGGCGCGGCCATCTTCTGCACCGGACGCCCCAGCGACTCGTTGAGGAAGTAGATAGCAATCGCAATCGAGAAGCCGGTATAACCCGCCATCTTGATCGCCGCAAAAATAGAGCCGATCAGTAGCGCAGTTTCCATCAGCATATTCATCGCGTTACGGATATTGTCCGACGCATTGCGCACCGACGGGTAGCGTCCAAGCCACTTCCCAATTGAGCGCAACAGCAGCACTTCCGCAGAAATCACGACCGCCCCCAGGATGGCGGCAATCCACGGATTCGGCGCCAGATAGCCCACGGAATACACAAAGGTAAAACCGGCCACCGCATACACGCCCGTCGCCAGCGCCGTTGTGGCGATCATCGGCACAAAGCCAAGCCCACGCATGAACTCCGCCAGCGCCGCCTGATGAAGCAAGGTCTGCGACTCTTCAGGCGTAACGCCAGCAGAATAGGCTTTCTCAAGGGTAAAGATCGACACCTCGCTGCCGGCAAAAATATTCATACTGGCGACCGCCGCAATCAACGCGCCGACGATCGCGATATACGGTAAATTTTTAATAATACGGGAGGTGCGCTCCTCAAAGACGGATAACCCACTGGTATCCATCTCCTCATCGCCACGGTGGCGCAGGTCGTGCGTAATCGCAATCGCCAGCAGCATCACCATGCCGATAAAAATCTCAATCGATTCCGGGTTCAGATGCGGGAAGTAGCGCACTACCAGGACACGCGCCATCAGCACCACAACCGCAGCGATAAGACTGTGTTTCCAGCCGAATTGATAAAAAATCGCCACCAGCGGGAACAGCGCAAAACCGGCGACAACCGGGGAACTCAGCTCGCCAAGGCTCCCCAGCACGTCAACCGGCAAGGCGGTAAGCAGATGGTTCACCGGCAGCAGACAGGTCAGAATCAGCACGCCCCAGGCGGCGCCAAGCCCAAACGCCAACAGGCTATTGATCGCCAGTACGCCAAGAATATCGGTAGGTAAAAACAGCAGCCAGGCGTTAAGCAGCCCCGTTTTGAGGGTAAATGAGATCCCCACCGACGCCACAAAACCGATACTCAAACCAAACGCGATACTCCCCGCCTCCCGGCGGTTCATATAGCCTTCGATCAGTTGCGGTAGGATCGGGCGAATCCCGTCATGGAAAACGGCGGCTGAGCGATGCGCCAGTAGCGACGTCATCCCCGTCAGGCAAGCCACCACCAGAATCTGAATATACAGCTCCATAAGCATGCCTTTTATTTCAAGTGGTTAACCAGCATGGGAATCGCATGCTCAACATGTTCGACGGAGAGGCCAAACGCCACTTTCCCTTCCGCGACCATCTTTGCGATATGCTCGTCTTTCGCTTTAATACCCGGCTTAGCGATGGTGCAGCTTTTGTTGTAGCCAATCACCGCAATCGCTATCGACAACGCCGCGCCAGCGCCGGTATTACACGCGCCGATGTAATAATCCAGTTGCCCGGACTTCACTTTCATCGCCGCTTCCATATCGTTGTGAATGGACACGTCAAAGCAGCCGGGCGCCACGGTCTCGATGGTTTTTTTAATCTGCTCACGCTGTAAGCCAGCAACACCAATCTTTTTCATCTTTCTGTCCTTATTGGAAAAATTGTGAGGGGTTATCACGCAACATCGTGTCCACATCGGCCTGACTGAATCCTGACTGGCGCAGCTGTGGGATAAAGGTGGTTAACAGGTAGTCGTAGCCATTGCCGCCATTGGCTTTTAGATGGGAGCGGCGGGTAATATCCATCGAAAGCATCACGCGGTTGAGCAAACCACGCTGGCGCAGCGCATTCAGCATGTCGATGCGCTTTTCATCCGGGTAGTAGTTGTTTTTGCCGATGGTGTCGAACTGCACGTACGCGCCGAGATCGATCATCTGCAAAATGCCGTCGAGGTTATCTTTCAGATCGCAATGACCAATCACCACGCGGGAGAGATCGACGCCCTGCGCCTGCAACAAGGCCAGTTGCTCCAGCCCCATCGTACTGAACGAGGTATGGGTGGAAATGGGGCGTCCGGTTTCATTGTGGGCGCGCGCAGCGGCGATAAACACCTTCTCTTCCAGCGGTGTAATCACCCCTTCACTGGAGCCGATTTCCGCAATAATTCCGGCTTTCAGCGTCGTGTTATCAATACCGATGACGATCTCATCGATCATCTCCTGCGCAAGCTGTTCCACGCTGCGGGTCGCGACATGCTCAGGGAAAAATGCGTCCTGGTAGTAACCCGTACAGGCCACCACGTTTATCCCGCTATCCCGCATCAAATCGAGCATGAATTGCGGGTTGCGCCCCATATAGCGGTTAGTCATTTCGATGATGTTGCGCACGCCCAACGCCCGCAGATCTTTCATCTCCTGACAAATGAGATCGTACTGATCTAACCGGCAGTCGAGGTTATTTTTGAACCCGGAGAGATCGATGTGCAGATGCTCATGGGCCCAGGTGTAGCCTGACGTATCAAAATTCATACGGCGTCTCCTGTGAGCTGTAATGACGAAAAGAAAGAGGTGCCGTTTTGTGGCGCGGGCGCGCCAAAGAACTCACAGACCGTCGCGCCCACATCCGACAGCGTGGCGCGAAGGCCCAACTGAACAGGCTTCAGCCCCTGCCGGTAGACCAGAATCGGCACTCTTTCACGGGTATGGTGACTGTGACCTATCGTTGGATCGTTGCCGTGGTCGGCCATCACCAGCAGACAATCATCGGGTGTCATCTCGCTTGTCAGCCGCGCAAGATTACGGTCAACCACCTGCAAACGTTCCGCATAACGTGCGACATCCTGGGCGTGCCCCGCCAGATCGGTTTCCTGGATGTTGGTGCAGATAAACGCGTGCCGGGCGGCACTGAATTCATCGCGCGTGATATCCATAATGCGCTGGCTGTCCACCAGGTTTTGCCAGCTACGTCCGTGAGGGTTCGCCACGATATCCGCCACTTTGCCGATCAGCACGGTCGGCACGCCAACCTCATGCAGTTTTTGCGGCACCTGAACCCGCTCATCCACGCCATAGCCCATATGAACAACCTGAAAACCGCTCTCATATGCGCCGGATCGCGGCGCATTGATGCCAATAAAACGCCCCTCTTTCGCTTCTGCGGCGTCCAGAATCCGCTGACTGTCGTGAAGCGTGCCGCCGAATGCAATGACGCGCCCCACCTGCGCGTGTTCACGCACAATGCGGCCAATCTTCAGCACCTCGTCAAAGGCGATGGCGGAAAGGTTGGCGGTAATGTTGTAAACCTGTCCTAAATCCGCTTCGAGGTTATCGCCTATCGCCACCGACTCATTGACCCACAGGAACGCCAGTTCGCCGCCACGTCGCTCCACCTGCCAGCCCGCCGCCTTCAGCGCCAGCTCAACGCGATCAATCACCTCGCTAAACGGCATACGCAGCGGCGCCTGCGGACGCGTGCCTAAAATCTCCTGATGCCCCATGAAGGTATCCCCTCCTTCATGCTGCAATTCCGCGATCCCCCACACTGCCGATGCCGAGGGAGCCATAACGCCTGGCGCATAGCCCAGCGCGTTAATCAACCCCAGTTTCTCCAGCGTCGGCAGATGTAGCTGCGGGAGCTGACGCAGAATATGTCCGCAGGTATTCGCCCCGACATCCTGCGGGCGAACCTCCGCCACATCCTTCATTGCGCCGACGCCGAAGCTATCAATCACCAGCACCACAAAACGAGCCATTACGCCTCCAGTACGTTTCCGAGACTGTCATAACGGGCGACGATTTCCGCCGCACCGCGCTGAATGCCAGACACCAGCACCACATCACTGCGCGTCACAAAAATTTGGGTACGAAAACAGAGCACCACGGCGCTGCTCACCGGAAACGTCCCTGCAAGCGGCAGGTAGTAGTCGATACTGCTGTCATCGACGGATTCCAGCGTCGTCTTCGCAGGAACGTCGTTTTCCGGCGTAAAAACGAGCGCGTTGCGCGCATGTCCCCGGCGGTAATAGCCGCCGCCATAGCAGTAGCTGTTGCCACGAAAATGGTGCGAAATTTCACTCAGCCAGAGCATCGCAATACGTTCAGGCTGATCGCCTTGCTGGTTCGACGGAATGGTGCCGGTCAGCGCATGGCCCGGTTCGGCATGGGTGACGCCATACCGCGCCAACAGCGGCAAAGACGCGCAGCTGGTTGCAGAGGGCGCATTAAGCTGCTCAATGGCAATCTCCTGTTCTTCCAGTTGCTGCCTCGCCTTGACCAGGGAATGCAGATTGGGCGTCGGCCTGGTCTCACCTGATGCGTCATCCCACAGCAGGCAGGGGAAATGCGTTAACCCCGTGATATGGAGCCCCGGCAGACGGCGAATGTCATTCACCGCGTCATCAAGGCGCGCCAGCGGGAAGCCGCTCTCCTGCCCCGGATAAAGAAAATCCTGCTCGCCGTAAATCTTCAGCATTACCGCCTGCACACGCCCGGCCTTCACCGCCGCCGCCGACACTTCACGCGCCTTCTCCAGCGAAAAGAGCGTAATAATGTCCGTCCCTTGCTCCACCGCTTCGCCAATCTGTCGGGAGGGGATCTGCACTAAATGCCCCTGATGCGCCACCGGCAATCCGGCGCGACGCATGACCCTGGCCTCTTTGTAATCCACCGTGACAATTCCGGCATATCCCAGCGCCAGCAGCTTTTCCGCCAGCCAGGGATTGCGCCCAAGCTGTTTTGTCATCAGATACAGCGTGATGCCGTATTGATGAGCCGTATCAACCAGGCGCTTCCCGTTTTCCAGCACCTGATCAACATCAATCACCCAGCTGTCCGGGACGATCCTTCCCTGCTGCCAGAGTCGGATCGCGGCGGTAATCAGCGCCGGATTCTGGCGTTTTAATGCGTGTATAAACATCTTTGTGCCTCGGTTTCTAATCCCTGAATTAAATATTCATTTTTTTGAATATTTAAGGTGTGGTACGTTGATGTACGGTGTTCCTCACGACGCTTCGTGCGCCGCCATCCACAGCCCATATAGATTTGCCAACAAATAGCCTTCCTCATTGGCATGAAGCGAAACCGCAAACTCCGCCAGCAGCGCCTGGTGCGCCAACAAAATCGCGGGCCAGTGGGGAGATTGCATCGGTTCCGCCAGCAGCTCGTGATCCAGCGCGTCAATCACCTCTCCCCGACGACTGCGCATTAACGCGCTGGCCATGTGGGTTATCGCCATCGTACCCTGCTCGGTATGCACCGGCAGCTTCCACTCCTCGTCCAGTCGTCTGACGACCTGCAACATGCCACGGCAAATATCTTCGTCGATAACCCCTGCGTCACACAGCAGGCTGAGTCTGTTTTCCATTTACAATGCCTTTGATTAACTTAGTAACTGGGTTCCTGTTCACCGCTGACCACACGTTGCTGATGGGCGAGCAGCGCCTGTTTGTCCACCACGGCGCGCAGCAGTTGCTGCATCGGGTAATCGTCCGACCGGGTCAGCACCACGGCTTCGGTGGCCTGCAAGAATCGAGGATCGCGGGTGAGCGGCGTCGCTTCTAACCCCAGCAATGCCAGCTCCGCTTCCGCCACCACATTCCAGATCACCGCATCCACATCGCCTTTTACAATGCGCTGGAGACTTTCGTGATAAGAGAGGTCTATCAGCTCCACATCACTTTTGCCGAAACAGGCTTCAGTCATGATTTTCTGATCTGCCGAACGGTTATCCAGCCCCACTCGCTTCACCCGGTCGGATTCGCCTTTACGGCAGATCAACTGGTGCTCGCCAACATAGGTGTGTGGCCCCAGTTCCAGCGCGATGCGCAACCCGTTTTGCGCCAGATAGCTCTCTGCGGCCAGACGCGACACCACGGCCATGTCGTAGACGCCATTCAGCAGGCACTCAACCCGGATGTCCGCCCCACGCATGTGCGCGTAATAAAATGGAATCCCTTCAAACTGCGCTTTCAGCCCGCTCGCCAGCCCTTCATACAGACGGGTGTACGGCAGCGGCATCGCGCAAACAACGTTGCTGATGTCCACATGCGACAGCAACGTTTTGTTATCCATCTCCACCAGGAAGCTGCCGTTGCGCCCACGACGCTCAATACGGATCGCCCCGGAAGACTCCAGCGTTTTTAATGCGGCCTGCGTTAACCCCACTGATGAGTGGCATTCATTAGCCAGTTCATCTATCGTTTTCAAACGGTTACCGCATTTCTCACCTAGCAGGTAGCGGGCCAGGGTCGTCAGCACGACCCCCTCTTTTTTGATAAATGTTCGACGCATCATAAATTTTCAGTAAAGTGAATATTTATATATTCATTAAAATGAAGATATCGCGCAATGACGATGTGCGTAAACGGCGAGACGCCTCACAGTTTTTCGTCACGGGTACGCAGAGAGACAAAAAAACCGGGAAATCCCCGGTTTTTTAATGTGTGGTATCGCATCACTGTAGGCCTCGCCGTGTTTACGCCGGGTGGCGGCGTAAACGCCTTATCTGGCCTACGGCGCGGTGCGCATTACGGCTTGGCGACAAAGCCGATCGCTTCGTAGACCGCTTTCAGCGTTTCGGAAGCACGGGCGCTGGCTTTTTCCGCCCCTTCTTTCATCACTTTCTGCAAGAAGGCTTCGTCGCTGCGGAAGCGATGATAACGCTCCTGCAACTCGGTCAGCATACCGGAAACGGCTTCAGCCACTTCACCTTTCAGATGACCATACATCTTGCCTTCGAAATGCTGCTCCAGCTCAGGGATGCTCTGGCCGGTTACGGCGGAGAGGATATCCAGCAGGTTAGACACCCCCGCTTTATTCTGGATGTCGTAGCGCACTACCGGCGGCTCGTCGGAATCCGTCACCGCACGTTTGATTTTTTTCACCACCGATTTCGGGTCTTCCAGCAGGCCGATGACGTTGTTACGGTTATCGTCCGACTTGGACATCTTTTTGGTCGGTTCCAGCAGTGACATCACGCGCGCGCCGGATTTTGGAATAAACGGCTCAGGAACGTTAAAGATATCGCCATACAGCGCGTTAAAACGCTGCGCGATGTCGCGGCTCAATTCCAGATGCTGTTTCTGATCTTCACCCACCGGCACCTGATTCGTTTGATACAGCAAAATGTCTGCCGCCATCAGAACCGGGTAATCAAACAGACCGGCGTTGATGTTCTCGGCATAGCGCGCGGATTTGTCTTTGAACTGGGTCATCCGGCTCAGTTCGCCGAAATAGGTGTAGCAGTTCAGCGCCCAGCCCAGCTGCGCGTGCTCCGGCACATGGGACTGAACAAAGATGGTGCTTTTCTCAGGATCGATACCACACGCCAGGTAGAGCGCCAGCGTATCCAGCGTCGCCTTACGCAACTGCTGTGCATCCTGACGCACGGTGATCGCATGCTGGTCAACGATGCAGTAAATGCAATGATAGTCATCCTGCATGTTCACCCACTGACGCAGCGCACCCATATAGTTGCCAATGGTCAATTCACCTGAGGGCTGTGCGCCACTAAAAACGATGGGCTTAGTCATTTTTCGATTCCTGATTTTCGCTATGCGGAAGCCCGAGAGCGGGCAGAAGGTCATTAATAGTGTCGTAAATCACATCCGGCTGGCTAAGAGCGATTGATTCGCCATAGTTGTAGCCGTACGTGAGGCCGACCGACGGGCAGCCAGCCGCTTTTGCAGCCTGAATGTCGTTACGCGAATCGCCCACGAAGAGCATCTGTTCAGGCGCGACGCCCATCCGCTTTGCCACCAGCAGCAGCGGATCGGGATGCGGCTTTTTGTTCTGCACATCGTCGCCGCCAATAACCACGCTAAAGTATTTGGCGATATCCAGCGCTTCAAGCAGCGGCGCCACAAACGGCGTCGGCTTATTGGTCACCAGTCCAAGCGGCAGCCCTTTGGCATGCAGCGCGCCCAGCGTATCGGCTACGTGCGGGAACAGGAACGTCCCTTCTTCCGCCACATCGCCATAGTAGCGGTCGAACAGCTTACGCAAAATACGCACCTGCTCCTCGGCGGGGATCTCATCATCAACAGGCGGTTTGCCCATTGTTTTACGTAACGTAGCGCGTTCCTGGCGAGCCCAGGCGAGCGCACGCTCCATCAATACATCCGCGCCGTTACCAATCCAGGTAATTACGCGATCTTCGCCAGCGGTAGGCAGTTCCAGCGCGTATAACGCCGTATCTACCGCAGCGGCTAATCCCGGCGCGCTGTCAACCAGCGTGCCGTCGAGGTCAAAGGCGACACCCCGAATATCCTGCAATTTATCCATGACTTACCTTTGCCAGTTCACTGCGCATTTCATCAATGACTTTTTTGTAGTCTGGTTGGTCGAAAATCGCGGAGCCTGCCACAAACATGTCTGCGCCCGCCGCGGCGATTTCGCCTATGTTGTTCACCTTGACGCCGCCGTCCACTTCCAGGCGAATGTCATAACCTGACTCATCAATACGACGGCGCACTTCACGCAGCTTTTCCAGCGTGTGCGGAATAAAAGACTGGCCGCCAAAACCCGGGTTGACGGACATCAGCAGGATCACATCCAGCTTATCCATCACGTAATCCAGATAACTCAGCGGCGTGGCCGGGTTAAACACCAGACCCGCTTTACAGCCGTTTTCTTTAATCAGCTGCAAGGTACGATCGACATGCTCGGAGGCTTCGGGATGAAACGTAATGATGCTGGCGCCCGCTGCGGCGAAATCCGGCACGATGCGGTCAACCGGCTTCACCATCAAATGCACGTCGATGGGGGCGGTAATACCGTATTTGCGCAGGGATTTCAGCACCATCGGGCCGATGGTCAGGTTCGGCACATAGTGGTTGTCCATGACGTCAAAATGCACGACATCCGCACCAGCAGCCAGCACCTTCGCGGTGTCCTCACCCAGGCGGGCAAAATCAGCCGACAGAATTGAGGGGGCAATCAAATACTGTTTCATCCGCTTCTCCTTGAGAATTATTTTTTCGCAGGCGTTACGACTCCTGGTTGGTACAGAGCCAGCAGTTCGTCCACCTTTTTACGTGTGCCGCCATTGCTGCTTATACTGCGACGCACTTTGACCTGAAAATGTTTCGCCGCTTTGTACCACTCGCGGGTATCGGGCGTGTCATGATTCGAAATTAACACCGGGATCCGCTTGCTGACCAGCTTTTCTGCCATCTCCGCCAGGCGCGCCTGCTCTTTTGGGCTGAAGCTATTGGTATGATAAGCGGTGAAATTCGCCGTCGCAGAAAGCGGTGCGTAAGGCGGATCGCAATAGACCACAGAATTGCTATCAGCACGATCCATACACTCTTCATACGAAAGGCAATGAAACTCTGCATTCTGCGCTTTTTTGGCAAAATGGTACAACTCCGTTTCCGGGAAGTAGGGCTTTTTGTAACGGCCAAACGGCACGTTAAACTCCCCACGCAAGTTATAGCGGCACAGGCCGTTGTAACCATAGCGGTTCAGGTATAAGAACAGGACCGCTCGACGGAACGGCTCCCGGCTCGTATTGAACTCTTCACGGAGTTGATAGTAAACCTCGGCCTGATTCGTCTCAGGCGTAAACAGCTCGCGGGAAGCCCGCACATACTCTTCAGTACGCGACTTCACGATGTTATAGAGGCTGATAAGGTCACTATTAATATCGGCAAGAATATAACGAGAAAAGTCGGTGTTAAGAAACACCGACCCGGCCCCCACAAAGGGTTCAACCAGACATTCACCTTTCGGTAAATGCCGTTTGATGTCATCAAGCAGGGGGTATTTCCCCCCTGCCCACTTCAGAAAAGCGCGATTCTTTTTCATGCTGACTAACTAATTACACCTTCTCCGGCTGTGGAGAAAGCTCCGACAGCATCCTGCGCTTTAACATGACTATTACTTCAGATCGGCCTGCACCTGATGCAACGGTTTTGCCCACGGGTTTTTCGCCTGCACATCGGCTGGCAACGTAGACACCGCACGTTTGGCATCATCTTTAGACGCATACACACCCGTTACCAGAACATACCACGGCTGGCCGTTACGCGTCGTCTGATACACCACATAGTTTTTCAGGTTTTCTTTCTTCGCCCAACCGTTCAGGTTGTCGTAGTTAGAAGAACTGCTGAGTTGCAGGGTGTAATGGCTGGAAGGCGCAGACTTCAGCGAACCCACGTTACCTGTGCTTTTCGTACCAGCCGCACTGCCGGCTGCCGCTGTGGTTTGCGCTGGCGCGGAGGTTTGTGCAGGCGCAGTGCTGGCGGTGGCTTTCGGCGCGGTCGTTGCCGCTGGCGCGGAGGTTGCTGGCGCTTTCGTCGTCGCGACCGGCGCGGCAGGTTCGCTACGTTTCGGCTGCGTGGTCGGCTTCGGTTCCGCTGGCGTCGCTTTCGCGGTGGTCTGCGGTTTCTTCGGCTCAATCACAACCTGCTTACGTTCCGGGCGCGTAGTGGCCTGACGCTCGCCCGATTGCGTCGTCGCCGTCTGACGCGGCGCATTGCCGTTGCGGATTGGCGCAACGGTGGCAGGTTCCGTCGGCAGCGTGGAGTTCGCCACCACATTGTTAACCTGTTCCTGGCCCTGCGGCTGAGTCAGCGCATTGTTCAGATCGCCCTGAACTTCCACACGCTGTTGGCCTTCGGTCGCGGCAGGCGCCTGACCCTGCGTTGGCGTTGAGGCGATCGGCGGCAGAGAAACATCCTGCTGCGTGTTTCCGGCGGTCTGTTCAGCGTCTGGCGCAGGCTGCGTGGCGCTCGCCTGATCGGTCGCGTTATTGCCGGAAAGATCGATGTTCTTCTCGGCAGACGCCGTTTGATCGCTGGAAGAGGAGGGTGAAGGGGCTTTCAGCGCGGAACCAATACCGATGATCAACAGCAGCAACACCAGAACGCCGACACCCATCATGATGTATTGACGGGAAGCGGGTTTGCTGGCGGCTTTCTTACGTTTGCGGGGACGACGCTCTACGCGTTCTTCATCCACTGCATCATCGGATTCATAATCGTCTTCGCTGTACTGCTCTTCCTCACGCGCCTTTCGCGCACGCCCTGGACGACGATCGTCCGTATCCAGGTCGACGTCATCGAAATTGATCTGTGGATCATTATCGCGTTCAGAAGATTGACGAGTACGACCAGTACGACGATCGCTGGGATCGGGTTTCAGCTCGTCTTCTGGTTTGAATTCATCCATTTAACACCCCACTCAAAGGTTAATGCTTACGACGTTGCAGTTAACCTGAATTTAAATGACCAATACCGTGCAGTATCAGTCCGACCTTTCTTGTTGTTACGCCTGCTGACAGTCAGCAATAGCGCTGAGAACGATTTCGTGCGGCACTCCGCCGCGTACTTCACTTTTCCCTATCGCCAGCGGGAGCACTAAGCGCATCTCGCCCGCCAGAACTTTCTTATCGCGCAGCATGTGTGGCAAATACGCCTGAGCAGACATCTCACGCGGCCCGTGAACAGGCAGACCTGCGCGCTGGAGCAGCGTAATAATGCGTTGCGTATCCGCAGCGCTAAACTGACCGAGACGCTCTGACGTGCGCGCCGCCATCACCATACCAGCGGCGACGGCTTCACCGTGTAACCAGTTGCCATAACCCATTTCAGCTTCAATGGCATGACCAAAGGTATGTCCCAGATTCAGTAAAGCACGTAAGCCCGTTTCGCGCTCGTCTGCTGCGACAACTTCGGCTTTCAGCTCACAACAACGGCGGATACAGTACGCCATTGCCGGACCTTCCAGACGTAATAACGCGTCCAGATTGTCCTCAAGCCAGGTGAAAAATTCACCGTCAAGAATGATGCCGTATTTGATCACTTCCGCCAGACCCGATGCCAGCTCACGCGCAGGAAGCGTTTTCAGACAGTCGAGATCCACCACCACAGAAGCAGGCTGGTAGAACGCGCCGATCATGTTCTTGCCGAGGGGATGGTTTACAGCGGTTTTCCCGCCTACGGAGGAGTCGACCTGCGACAGCAATGTCGTCGGGACCTGGATAAAGCGCACGCCACGCTGATAGCTGGCGGCGGCGAAACCGGTAAGGTCGCCAATCACGCCGCCGCCGAGGGCAACCAACGTGGTATCGCGACCGTGCGGTTTTTGCAGTAACGCGGTGAAAACCGTATCAAGTACCGTCAGGCTTTTATACTTTTCGCCATCGGGCAGGATAACGCTATCTACGTTAACCCCCGCCTGTTCAAGTACGCTACGGATCTTATCAAGGTAAAGGGGAGCCAGGGTTTCGTTGGTCACCAACATAACCTGATCGCCCGATTTCAGCGGTAAGAATGAAGCTGGTTCGTTAAACAAACCAGCCGCGATGGTGATAGGGTAACTACGTTCCCCGAGAGTAACTGTAATCCTCTCCATGACGCGACATCCACCTTAGTTACTTGTACCCGCTTACCGAGTATGTATTAAGCCAGAATCAGTTGCTTTCCAGCATATGAATAATCTGGTTTGCCACGACCTTAGCGCTCTGATCGTCGGTACGAATGGTCACGTCGGCAATCTCTTCATACAGAGGATTGCGTTCGTTGGCCAACGCTTCCAGAACTTCACGAGGCGGAGCTTCTACCTGCAACAGCGGGCGTTTCTTGTCGCGCTGCGTACGCGCAAGTTGTTTTTCGATTGTCGTTTCAAGATACACCACGACGCCACGCGCGGAGAGACGGTTACGCGTTTCACGTGATTTTACAGAGCCACCGCCGGTTGCCAGCACAATACCCTGTTTTTCCGTCAACTCGTTGATGACTTTTTCTTCGCGATCACGGAAGCCGTCTTCACCTTCTACATCGAAGACCCAGCCCACATCAGCTCCGGTTCGTTTCTCAATCTCTTGATCAGAATCGTAAAATTCCATATTGAGTTGTTGAGCTAACTGGCGCCCAATAGTGCTTTTTCCGGCACCCATAGGCCCAACCAGAAAGATATTGCGTTTCTCTGCCATTTTTTCGGTACTACTAAGACAATTCGTTAATGATAAACCCGCGTCGCAGACACCTTGCGCAGCAGGACATGAACTGAAACCTCATAAGATATTGCGAGAGTCAGACTGAAAATTATCTCAATACTCCAACGGGTTTGGCAACTGAATAAATTACCAAGACATATTGTAGACAACCCCGGAGGCAGCGTCGCCGGATAGCGACGAGAAGAACCAACTCTCAAATCGGTACTCCTTGTATGCTAAATACACCCCCACGTCAAATCCCTGAAACGTGTTCAGTGCAAAAACAGCGCGATTTCAGGCATAAATTATTCTGCCGCAACCAGTCTGGGGGTAATGAACACCACCAGTTCGCGCCGCTCGTTCTCTTTTCCATCATGGCTGAAAAGGGAACCAAGCCAGGGGATATCGCCTAACAGCGGGACGCTATCTTTAGCGGATTTGTTCTTGCGCGAAAAGATGCCGCCCAGCGCCAGCGTTTCGCCGCTTTTAACCTCGACCTGCGTGTCGATCTCCTGCTTATCGATCGCCAGCACTTCGCCATCCGCCTGCTGTAGCACCTGACCGGGAACGTTCTGGCTGATGTGAAGTTTCAGGCGAATGCGCCCCTTCGGCAAAACGGTGGGCGTCACCTCCATCCCCAGCACCGCTTCTTTAAACTCCACGGACGTCGCCCCGCTCTCGCCGCTGGAGACCTGATACGGGATTTCGCTCCCCTGCTTAATACTGGCGGGTTGCAGGTGCGAAGCCAGCAGTCGTGGGCTGGCGATAATATCAAGTTGCTGCTTCTGCTCCAGGGCGGAAAGCTCAAGATCCAACAAGCGACCGTTGATGCGCCCGATGTTAAACCCGACGCGAGACGTGGCGGCCGCGACGGACAAATCGCTGGCAAGCGACGTCACCTGCCCTGGCGACCCGGCCTGTTGCGCGTCCGCCAGCGTCCACTTTACCCCCAGCTCACGCAGGCTTTTTTCATTTATGGTGACGATATGCGCCGCCAGTTCAACCTGCTCAACGGGGAGATCCATTTGCGCTGCCCACGTTTCCAGCGCCGCCAGCGCAGCGTTGTTATCCCGAAGCAATAACCGGTTGGTGCGCTTATCTACCGTCATACTGCCTTTGGCGCTCAGCAGTTTTTCTCCCGCTTTTGCCAGTTCGGAGGCATCGGCGTATTGCAGAGAAATACTGCGATCCTCCAGCGGTAAGTTGGCCCGAAGCCTTGCCTGCTCGGCCTCCTGCCGCGCGGCGTTTTCGTTTTGCCAGTGAACCGAGTGAACATGCAGAATATTCCCCTCCTGACGCAGCACCAGCCCGGCGCTTTTTATGACCGTCTGCACCGCCTGCTTCCACGGCACATCCGTCAGACTCAGCGACAGCGAACCGCTGACGTCAGGCGAGACCACCAGATTCTTCTTCTCCTGCGCGGCAAGCGCCTGCAACACCTGAACAACAGGAACATCATCCACCACCAGCGTCACGTTTTGCGCTTTCCCCGCCTGTACGGCGGGCATCACGGCGATCAACGCTGCGGCTATCCATCGCTTCATTCACTTCTCCTTGTCGTTGCCACCGCCACTGTGACGGTTCACAGCCTTTACCGGTTGCAAGCGTTATGCTGTCTGCCGTCAGTCGGGAAATCGTCCAGCCGTTCTCCAGCACCTGATATTGTTCGACGCGCCGCCACTTCTGCTGGCTGTCTTTGAGAATGCCAGTCAGGCGCTCTCCCTGACTCACCACGCCCTGGTAACGCCACATCGGCAGTTCAGCGATCCGGCATCGGTCCTCCGGCGGTTTGAAGGGGTCGCGCATTCCGGTCAGCATCAGCAGGCAGCTACAGACCAACAGCCAGCACTTAGTCATCAGTCAGCCGCTCCAGCTGTAGCGTCAACAGCAGCTCCGTCTCCTGCGGAACAAGCGAAAAGCGGTTAATGCGCATGCCACGCTCCGCCAGCCGACTGAACAGTTGCGGAACCGCCTCCCAGGAGGATGCCAGCGCCAGCTCGCCTCCCTGCGCGGAAGGCTGCCAGTGAAGAAGGCGTACCGGAGAGCGCTGAAAATCCAGAGGGGAAAAAGGCACGCGCTTGCTGGCCGACGCTAAACGAGACATATCCATTGATGCGGCGATCTGACGCAGGCTTCGCCACTGCCGGTCGATAGCCGCCCGCTGTTGCGCCAGCGCCGTTCGTTGCCGCTCCTGTTGCTGCGCACCCGAAGAAAACGCGCATAAACACGCCAGTAATCCCAGCCCCAGGCTCCAGCCTAACCAGCAGAAGAGGCGGGTTCGCGGCAATAACCCGCACCAGAGGTCAAAAAGCGCGGCCATCTGCGAGGCTCCTTTTTAACGGGTAATGAAATTGCCAGCGTCCCTGCGCATCCTGCTGCGTTGCCCCACTCCCGGCTAACGGGAAATCAGGATGATGACGCAGCGCGGTTTCCAGCGTGTTTAACGCAAGAAATGTCGTCGCGTATCCCTCAAGTTCCAGCGTTCCCTGCTGCCAGGATAACCGGGTTAGCCACGCCTGCTCGGGCAACAGCGCCGCCATCCCTTCCAGCACGCTCTGCCAGCGCCGCGTCTGCTCATATTCCGTTTGCTGCTGCAACGCTTGCTGCCACGCGGTCTGCCGCTGCTGTAAGCGGGGTTGGATCGCCAGTAGCGCGGCGGCGCGCTCTTTCTCTGCGATCGACCACTGCGCATCCACCCGCTTTTGCGCCGTGAGCGTAACCTCATGGATGCACCCCAGCGCGATGGTCAGCAGCAGTGAACCGCTGAACATAACGCTCCAGAATCGCAGACATTCGCGCCGCCGGGACTGACGCCAGGGCAAAAAGTTGACCGGATGACTCATCAGCGCGGCGCCCCCATTGCTAATCCCAGCGCGATGGCAAAGGTATGGCCTTCCGGCGGAACGGGAGGCTGGCGAATGGCAACCGCGCACCAGGGTTCGAAGCCGCCCGCGCCGCACACCGTCAGACTTTCCGGCGCAATGGACAACGTCGCGGCAAGACTGTCGGCGCAGGCCGCCTCTTGTAGCGGTTTTCGTCCCCACGCATAACGCGTCGCCCACAGCCACTGCTCTTCGTCACGCCAGGCCAGACACTGCTGGTGCGCCAGCAGATAAGGAATAAAGTGCTGTAATGCGCAGGCATCCGGCGTAATCGCCGTCACCTGCATTTTCAGTTTTTGCGCCAGCGTTAATAAGGTCGTCACCTCCTTGCTTTGGGCGGCGGTCACGTTAAATGCCGGAGTCAGGGTATCTTCGCGATAGTCAAAGCGCAGGGCGTCGGGGGGCATATCCAGCTCACGCGCCATCGCGCCGGTCAGCCACACCGTTTGTTCACGTTCGCGCAGCGCCATTTCCGGGCGCGGAAAATGCTTTTGCAGCGTCCGGCTGGCAGGGAAAGAGAGATAAATATGATGCCGGTGAGGAAGCGAACGACGCCACGGAAGCAGCGCATCGACGAGCTGTTCAGGCTCGCGGAGATGCCCGTCAACGAAGGTGCGTTCCGCCAGCGGCACCCGCCACCAGCGTTGTAAAGACCAGCCTGACGCGCCGCGAACCACGGCGACAGCCAGCGCCTCATGCTGCTGAATATGAAGGCCAATTTGCCAGAACCTGAAAGCCATTGCTTATGATCTCCTTATCAATGGTCGCTCTTACGGGTATATCAATGCGTCTGGCTTGCCTTTATACTACCGCGCGTTTGTTTATAAACTGCCCAAATGACACTAAATGGGAAATCTCCAGTGAAGTTCGTAAAGTATTTATTGATCCTTGCAGTATGTTGCATCCTGCTGGGAGCAGGCTCGATTTATGGCCTCTACCGCTATATCGAGCCGCAACTACCTGACGTCGCGACCTTAAAAGACGTGCGTTTGCAGATTCCGATGCAGGTTTACAGCGCGGATGGCGAGCTGATCGCGCAGTATGGCGAAAAACGTCGTATCCCGGTCACGCTTGACCAGATGCCGCCGGAAATGGTTAAAGCCTTTATCGCTACGGAAGACAGCCGCTTTTACGAGCATCATGGCGTCGATCCGGTAGGGATCTTCCGTGCGGCCAGCGTCGCGCTGTTCTCAGGCCATGCCTCACAGGGGGCAAGTACCATCACCCAGCAGCTGGCGAGAAACTTCTTCCTGAGCCCGGAACGCACGCTGATGCGTAAAATTAAGGAAGCGTTCCTGGCAATCCGCATTGAGCAGATGCTGAGCAAAGATGAGATCCTCGAACTTTATCTGAACAAGATCTACCTCGGCTACCGTGCCTACGGCGTCGGCGCGGCGGCGCAGGTCTATTTCGGTAAGACGGTCGATCAGCTCACCCTGAGCGAAATGGCGGTGATTGCCGGTCTGCCGAAAGCCCCTTCCACATTTAACCCGCTCTACTCGATGGATCGGGCGACGGCGCGTCGTAACGTGGTGCTGTCTCGTATGTTGAGCGAAGGCTACATCACCCAGGCACAGTACGATCAGGCGCGCGGCGAAGCGATTGACGCCAATTACCATGCGCCGGAAATCGCGTTCTCAGCGCCGTATCTGTCGGAAATGGTGCGCCAGGAAATGTACAGCCGTTATGGCGAAAGCGCCTATGAAGACGGGTATCGCATTTACACCACGATCACCCGCAAAGTTCAGCAGGCGGCGCAGCAAGCCGTGCGTAACAACGTGCTGGACTACGACATGCGCCACGGCTATCGCGGCCCGTCGAACGTGCTGTGGAAAGTAGGCGAAACCGCCTGGGACAACAAAAAAATCACCGACACGCTGAAAGCCCTGCCAACCTACGGGCCGTTGCTGCCCGCCGTCATTACCGGCGCGAATCCGCAGGAAGCCACCGCGATGCTCGCTGATGGCACCTCCGTGTCGCTGCGGATGGAAGGCGTACGCTGGGCGCGCCCTTACCGTTCGGATACCCAACAGGGCCCGACGCCGCGTAAAGTGACCGACGCCGTACAGACAGGCCAACAAATCTGGGTTCGCCAGATGGGTGATGCCTGGTGGCTGGCGCAAGTCCCGGATGTGAACTCAGCGCTGGTTTCCATCAACCCGCAAAACGGCGCGGTTCTGGCGCTGGTCGGCGGTTTTGACTTCAACCAGAGTAAATTCAACCGCGCCACGCAGGCGCTGCGTCAGGTCGGGTCGAACATCAAACCGTTCCTCTATACCGCCGCAATGGATAAAGGTCTGACGCTGGCGAGTATGCTGAACGACGTGCCGATTTCCCGCTGGGACGCAGGCGCCGGTTCCGACTGGCGGCCAAAAAACTCCCCGCCGCAGTATGCCGGGCCAATCCGCTTACGTCAGGGTCTGGGTCAGTCGAAAAACGTGGTGATGGTGCGGGCGATGCGCGCGATGGGCGTGGATTACGCCGCAGAGTATCTGCAACGCTTCGGTTTCCCGGCGCAGAACATCGTGCATACCGAATCGCTGGCGCTGGGCTCCGCGTCCTTCACCCCGATGCAGGTGGCGCGCGGTTATGCGGTAATGTCTAACGGCGGCTTCCTGGTAGACCCGTATTTCATCAGCAAGATAGAGACCGACCAGGGCGGCGTGATCTTCGAAGCGAAGCCGAAAATCGCCTGCCCGAATTGCGATATCCCGGTCATTTACGGTGATACCCAAAAATCCAACGTGCTGGAAAACAATAACGTTGAAGATGTCGCCATCTCTCAGGAGCAGCAAAACGCCACCGTGCCGATGCCAAAACTGGAGCAGGCTAACCAGGCGTTAGTGGCGCAAAGCGGAATGCAGGAATATGCTCCGCATGTGATCAACACGCCGCTGGCCTTCCTGATTAAGAGCGCGCTGAACAGCAACATCTTCGGCGAACCCGGCTGGATGGGCACCGGCTGGCGCGCGGGTCGCGACCTGCAACGTCATGATATCGGCGGAAAAACCGGAACCACCAACAGCTCGAAAGATGCCTGGTTCTCCGGTTACGGCCCGGGCGTGGTGACTTCCGTGTGGATCGGCTTTGACGATCACCGTCGCGATCTGGGGCGCACTACCGCGTCCGGGGCGATCAAAGACCAGATTTCTGGTTATGAAGGCGGCGCGAAAAGTGCGCAACCCGCATGGGATGCTTACATGAAAGCCGTGCTGGAAGGGGTTCCTGAAGAGCCGCTGACGCCGCCTCCGGGCATCGTGACGATCAATATCGACAGAAGCACCGGGCAACTGGCAAACGGCGGTAACAGCCGCGCGGAATACTTTATCGAAGGCACTCAGCCAACGCAGCAGGCGGTGCATGAGGTGGGCACCACCATTATCGATAACGGTGAGACACACGAACTGTTTTGATCTTTTGCCGGATGGCGACGCCTGAGACGTCTTATCCGGCCTACATTTTGTTGTAGGCCAGGTAAAACGTCAGCCGCCATCCGGCAATATAAATTACAACCGCCCCTGCCCCTTCAGCCACTCACGGACCAGGAACAGCGCGCTGACGTTTCGCGCTTCACTGAAATCCGGTTCTTCCAGCAGATCCATTAAATGCGTCAGCGGCCAGCGCACCTGCGGCAGCGGTTCCGGCTCGTCGCCTTCCAGTGATTCAGGATAGAGGTCTTCCGCTATCACAATATTCATTTTGCTGGAAAAATAGGACGGCGCCATGCTGAGCTTTTTGAGGAACGTCAGATCGTTCGCGCCAAACCCAACTTCTTCTTTCAGTTCCCGGTTCGCCGCTTCAAAAACGGTTTCGCCAGGGTCGATCAACCCTTTGGAGAACCCCAGCTCATAAGACTCCGTGCCCACGGCATATTCACGGATCAGAATCAGGTGATCGTCTACGATCGGCACAATCATTACCGCTTCACGAGTGGACGGACGCATACGCTCATAGACGCGGCGCACGCCGTTGCTGAATTCGAGATCCACACTTTCGACGTTAAACAGCCGGGATTTCGCGACAGTTTCAACTTTCAAAATGGTGGGTTTTTGTAATGATTTGCTCATCGTGAGAATCTATGCAGTGAAATCTGGTGCCATTGTGCGATATACAGCACGGTTTCGGCAATGTGAATTGCCGTTTATTTACATTTATGTAACGTAGCAAAAATTAATTCCCATTTAAAATTAAAAGTCAATAGGTTGAAATAACTCCAGGAATTTGCTGATATTCCGCTTTTGGTGGGTTTGCTATGATCCGCGTTCACTGGGATGCGCGTAAAAATGCTCAAGTTCAACTCCACGCTTGCCGATAGCCAACCACAGCATCACATTTATTCGACAGGGTGCGACTGACCACGCCTGACAGACTTAGTAAGATGGGGAAAGCATGAGCACCATTTTGATTTTCTTAGCTGCTTTGCTGGCCTGCTCTCTACTGGCAGGATGGCTACTCAGAGTAAGAGCCAGGCGGCAGAATCTGCCCTGGATCAGCGCCTTTTCAGACGCCGCGACGCGCAAGCTAACGCCGGAAGAGCGCAGTGCGGTTGAAAACTATCTCGACAACCTCAGTCAGATTCAGCAGGTGCCGGGGCCGACAGGCGCCAGTACCGCTCCCGTGTCGTTAACGCTGAATGCCCAGAGTAATAACGTCATTATTCTGACCCATTCCATTACGCGTTACGGCATTACGACCGACGATCCCAATAAATGGCGATATTACCTTGATTCCGTTGAGGTTCATTTGCCGCCGTTCTGGGAACAGTACATCAATGACGAAAATAACGTTGAGCTGATCCATACCGATACGCTTCCTTTGGTCATCTCGCTTAACGGCCACACGTTGCAGGAGTACATGCAGGAGACGCGCGGCTATGCGCTACAGCATACCTCCTCCACCCAGGCGTCGATTCGTGGCGAAGAGAGCGAGCAAATTGAACTGCTGAACATTCGTCAGGAAACTCACGAAGAGTATGCGCTCAGCCGCCCTGCGGGGCTGCGCGAAGCATCGCTGATTGTGGCCTCATTCCTGCTGTTCTTCTGTTGCTTAATTACGCCGGATGTCTTCGTGCCGTGGATTGCGGGTGGCGCAATTCTGCTGCTCGCCGCAGGTCTCTGGGGGCTGTTCGCTCCGCCATCTAAAACCTCGCTGCGGGAGATTCACTGCCTGCGGGGAACCCCGCGTCGCTGGGGGCTGTTTGGCGAAAACGATCAGGAGCAGATCAACAATATTTCGCTGGGGATTATTGACCTGATTTACCCTGCCCACTGGCAACCCTATATCGCACAGGATCTCGGGCAGCAAACGGATATTGACATCTATCTGGATCGCCACGTCGCGCGGCAAGGGCGTTTTCTCTCCCTGCATGACGAGGTGAAAAATTTCCCGTTGCAACACTGGCTGCGTAGCGCCGTTATTGCGGGCGGATCGCTGCTGGTGCTGTTTATGCTGCTCTTTTGGATCCCGCTGGATATGCCGATCAAATTCACTTTGTCGTGGATGAAAGGCGCGCAAACCATTGAGGCCACCAGCGTTAAACAGCTCCACGACGCCGGAGTTCGCGTGGGCGATACGCTGCATCTGAGCGGCAAAGGCATGTGTAATATCCATCAGCCTGGCAGCTGGACTGCGCAGCCGAACTCCCCTTTTATGCCGTTTGATTGCTCGCAAATCATCTGGAATGACGCGCGGACGCTGCCGCTGCCCGAGTCCGATCTCGTCAACAAAGCCACAGCGCTGACCCAGGCCATCAACCGCCAGCTGCACCCGAAGCCGGAAGATGACTCCCGCGTTAGCGCGTCGCTGCGTTCGGCGATTCAAAAGTCCGGGATGGTATTACTGGATGATTTCGGCGACATCGTATTAAAGACCGCCGATCTGTGCGCCGCCGAAGACGAATGCGTGCGCCTGAAAAACGCGCTGGTGAACCTCGGCAACAGCAAAAACTGGGCCGCGCTGGTCAAACGCGCGAATGCGGGCAAACTTGACGGCGTGAACGTTCTGCTGCGCCCTGTCAGCGCGGAGTCGCTCGATAACCTGGTGACGACCTCAACCGCGCCGTTTATCTCCCGTGAAACCGCGCGCGCCGCACAGGCGCTTAACAGCCCCGCGCCGGGCGGCTTCCTGATTATCAGCGATGAAGGCAGCGATCTGGTTGATCAGCCGTGGCCGTCGATGTCCCTGTACGATTACCCTGCGCAGGAACAGTGGGGCGCATTCCAGCGCCTGGCGCAGATGTTAATGCAAACGCCGTTTAGCGCCGAAGGGATCGTCACCCGTGTCTACACCGACGCCAACGGCACGCAGCACATCGGCCTGCACCGCATCCCGGATCGTTCCGGTTTATGGCGCTACCTTGGCACGACGTTGCTGATGCTCACCATGCTGGGCTGCGCCGCTTACAACGGCATTCAGGCGTTCAGACGTTATCAGCGTAACCGCACCCGTATGGCGGAAATTCAGGAATATTATGAAAACTGCCTGAATCCAAAGCTGATCGCCTCCCCGGAAAGCCTCATCTGACAGCTCACGGTATGCTACCCTGTAGCGCATATCCGGCAAAAGCCGCCAGGGTTTGGCGGCAATCTCATCTGGAGAATTCCCATGCATATTGATATTGCCTGGCAGGACGTCGATACCGTTTTGCTGGACATGGACGGCACGCTGCTCGATCTGGCATTCGATAACTATTTCTGGCAGAAACTGGTGCCGGAAACCTATGGCGCACAGCAGGGAATCACTGCACAGGAAGCCCAGGACTATATTCGCCAGCAGTATCATGCCGTGCAGCATACGCTAAACTGGTACTGTCTTGATTACTGGAGCGAGCGGCTGGGTCTGGACATTTGCGCCATGACGACGGCACAGGGGCCGCGCGCCGTGCTGCGCGAAGATACCGTGCCGTTTCTGGATGCGTTAAAAGCGCGCGGTAAACGCCGCATTCTGCTGACCAACGCGCACCCGCATAACCTGGCGGTGAAGCTGGAACATACCGGTCTGGCATCACACCTTGATTTATTACTTTCCACCCACACATTTGGTTATCCCAAAGAGGATCAGCGGTTATGGCACGCAGTGGCTGAAGAAACGGGAATAAGCGCAGAGAAAACGCTGTTTATCGACGACAGCGAACCGATTCTCGACGCCGCCGCCCAATTCGGCATTCGTTACTGCCTCGGCGTGACCAATCCCGACTCCGGCATTGCGGAAAAGCAGTATGCACGCCATCCGTCGTTGAATGATTACCGCCGACTGATCCCCTCACTGATGTGAAGGAGACGCCATGAAAGAAAAGCCCTCTGTTGAGGTCCGACTGGATAAATGGCTGTGGGCCGCACGCTTTTATAAAACCCGTGCATTGGCCCGCGAAATGGTTGAAGGCGGTAAGGTGCACTATAACGGGCAGCGCAGCAAGCCGGGCAAGATTGTCGAGCTGAATGCGACGCTGACCCTGCGCCAGGGCAACGACGAGCGGACGGTAGTCATTAAAGGCATTACCGAGCAGCGCCGTCCGGCGAGCGAAGCCGTTACGCTGTATGAAGAAACAGCGGAGAGCGTGGAAAAACGCGAAAAAATGGCGCAGGCACGCAAACTTAACGCATTAACCATGCCGCACCCGGACAGGCGACCGGATAAAAAAGAGCGCCGCGACCTGTTACGATTTAAACACGGCGACAGTGAGTGACTGTCACCCGCAAGAGAGATGATTATGCCGCAACATGACCAATTACATCGTTATCTGTTTGAAAACTTTGCCGTGCGCGGCGAACTGGTAACCGTATCGGAAACCCTGCAACAGATCCTCGAAAACCACGCCTATCCGCAGCCGGTCAAAACCGTGCTGGCCGAGCTGCTGGTCGCCACCAGCCTGCTGACCGCCACGCTGAAATTTGCCGGTGACATTACCGTGCAGCTACAGGGCGACGGCCCGCTGAGCCTGGCGGTGATCAACGGCAATAACAACCAGCAGATGCGCGGCGTCGCTCGCGTACAGGGCGAAGTGCCGGAAAACGCGGATCTGAAAACGCTGGTGGGCAACGGCTATCTGGTGATCACCATTACACCAGAAGAAGGCGAGCGTTATCAGGGCGTGGTCGGTCTGGAAGGCGACACGCTGGCGGCGTGCCTGGAAGATTACTTCCTGCGTTCCGAACAGTTGCCGACACGCCTGTTCATCCGCACTGGCGAGGTGGAAGGCAAACCGGCGGCGGGCGGAATGCTGCTACAGGTAATGCCCGCGCAGAACGCGCAGGCAGACGACTTCGATCACCTGGCGACGCTGACCGGAACCATCAAAACCGAAGAGTTGCTGACCCTTCCGGCTAACGATGTGTTGTGGCGTTTGTACCATGAAGAAGAGGTCACGCTCTACGACCCGCAGGACGTTGAGTTCAAGTGTACCTGTTCTCGTGAACGCTGTGCGGGCGCGCTGAAAACGCTGCCGGATGAAGAAGTGGACAGCATCCTGGCGGAAGAAGGCGAGATCGATATGCACTGCGATTACTGCGGCAGCCACTATCTGTTCAACGCGATGGACATTGCGGAAATCCGCAACAACGCCTCCCCTGCCGACCCGCAGGTGCATTAATCACCGGTAAAAGGCCTGATGGCGAATCGCTCATCAGGCTTACTCATTTACAGGTCAGATAAGACGCATCCGCGTTGTCATCCGGCCTGCTCCGCAAAATTCCGCACTTTTTGTTCATTTTTTCCTTCGTGGTGAATCGATATTTTATATGTAAGAGTTTCGTAAATTTCTTACATGAATGCGATTACACTCACAACATTCCCGCAGAATACACTCATTTTTAACGTTTTAAGAACATTTTCCACAACAAAAAAGGGTTCTCTGCCATAATAAGCGCCGCTTCGTGACAGGAGTCACAGCGTTTTCGGTCAATCGTGATTTTGTCCAGATACGTAAATCTATGAGCCTCGTCGCGGTTAACAAACCCTAAAAAACCCTACAATTTCAGGTAATACATATTGGCTAAGGAGTAGTGACATGCGCGTTAACAGCTTAACCCCGCAAGATCTCAAGGCTTATGGTATCAATGACGTTCAGGATATCGTTTACAACCCCAGCTACGACCTGCTGTACCAGGAGGAACTTGATCCTACTCTGGAAGGTTACGAGCGCGGCGTATTAACGAATCTGGGTGCCGTTGCCGTTGATACTGGTATCTTTACCGGACGTTCGCCGAAGGATAAATACATTGTCCGTGACGACACCACGCGTGACACGCTCTGGTGGTCCGACAAAGGCAAAGGCAAGAACGACAACAAACCGCTGTCCCAGGAAACCTGGCAGCACCTGAAAGGGCTGGTAACTCAGCAACTCTCCGGCAAACGCCTGTTCATCGTTGACGCCTTCTGCGGCGCTAACGCGGATACCCGTCTCTCCGTTCGCTTCATCACGGAAGTCGCCTGGCAGGCGCATTTTGTCAAAAACATGTTCATCCGTCCTACGGACGAAGAACTGGTGGATTTCAAACCAGACTTTATCGTGATGAACGGCGCGAAATGCACCAACCCGCAGTGGAAGGAACAGGGGCTGAACTCTGAAAACTTCGTGGCCTTCAACCTGACTGAACGCATTCAGTTAATTGGCGGCACCTGGTACGGCGGCGAAATGAAAAAAGGGATGTTCTCCGTCATGAACTACCTGCTGCCGCTGAAAGGCATTGCTTCCATGCACTGCTCCGCCAACGTGGGCGAGAAAGGCGACGTCGCGGTCTTCTTCGGGCTTTCCGGCACCGGGAAAACCACCCTCTCCACCGACCCGAAACGCCGTCTGATCGGCGATGACGAACACGGCTGGGATGACGACGGCGTGTTTAACTTTGAAGGCGGCTGCTACGCGAAAACCATCAAGCTGTCTAAAGAAGCCGAACCGGAAATCTACAACGCTATCCGTCGCGATGCGCTGCTGGAAAACGTCACCGTTCGCGAAGATGGCGCCATTGATTTCGACGATGGTTCCAAAACCGAGAACACCCGCGTCTCCTACCCGATTTATCACATCGATAACATCGTTAAGCCGGTATCAAAAGCGGGTCATGCAACCAAAGTCATCTTCCTGACTGCCGACGCTTTCGGCGTGCTGCCGCCGGTTTCTCGCCTGACGGCTGACCAGACGCAGTACCACTTCCTGTCTGGCTTTACCGCTAAACTGGCCGGTACTGAGCGCGGCGTTACCGAACCGACGCCAACCTTCTCTGCCTGCTTCGGCGCGGCGTTCCTGTCGCTGCACCCGACGCAGTACGCTGAAGTGCTGGTCAAACGCATGCAGGCATCCGGCGCACAGGCGTATCTGGTAAACACCGGCTGGAACGGCACGGGCAAACGTATCTCCATC
Organism: Citrobacter sp. CK188; assembly: GCF_030333525.1. Classification (NCBI taxonomy): domain Bacteria; kingdom Pseudomonadati; phylum Pseudomonadota; class Gammaproteobacteria; order Enterobacterales; family Enterobacteriaceae; genus Citrobacter; species Citrobacter sp. CK188. The sequence continues at coordinate 96,366 of NZ_JAOWFU010000037.1, read as the reverse complement.
AAAGATACGCGCGCGATTATCGACGCCATCCTGAACGGCTCTCTGGATAATGCGGAAACCTTTAATCTGCCGATGTTTGACCTGGCGATCCCGACCGAGCTGCCGGGCGTAGAGACACGTATTCTTGACCCGCGTAACACCTACGCGTCACCGGAACAGTGGCAGGAAAAAGCCACCGCGCTGGCGAAACTGTTTGTCGAGAATTTCGAGAAATACACCGATACCCCAGCCGGTGAAGCGCTGGTCAGCGCCGGGCCGAAGCTGTAAAAAAACACGCCGGATGGCGGCTGCGCCTTATCCGGCCTACGGAGCATACGCTGTTGTAGGCCCGGTAAGCGTAGCGCCACCGGGCGCTGAAAAACGAAAAGGGAGGCATTTCGCCTCCCTTTTCTTATGCGTCTTTCGTCGAACCCGGTACGCGAGCGACCGGAATCGGCAGCCAGGCGCGAATAGAAAGCCCACCGCGCTCGCTGGAGCCAATCTCCAGCATACCGTTATGGTTATCCACAATACGCTGCACAATCGCCAGACCCAACCCGGTGCCGCTGGTGCTGCGCGCGCTGTCGCCGCGCACAAACGGCTGGAACAGGTGCTTACGCTGTTCCGGCTTAATGCCCGGCCCATCGTCTTCAACCTGGAACCAGGCGCGATGCGGTTCCGTACCGCTGCTAACCTTGATCCAGCCATTGCCATAACGGGCGGCGTTGACCACCATATTGGCGATCGCGCGTTTAATCGACAACGGATGCATTTTCACCTGAATACTGCCCGGTTGCAGCGCGGTATCAATTTCCCGCTCGTAGCCGCTTTCCGCCGCAATAACCTCACCCAACACGGCATTCAGATCGGCCATCTCCATCGGCATTTCCTGACCGGTACGCAGGTAATCGATGAATTGTTCGATAATGGCGTTGCACTCTTCGATGTCCTTATTAATGGACTCCGCAAGATAGCCGTCCTCTTCACCCATCATTTCGGTAGCCAGGCGGATACGCGTCAACGGTGTGCGCAAATCGTGGCTCACCCCCGCCATCAGCAAGGTACGGTCATCAGCCAGTTGCTTCACGCCCGCCGCCATATGGTTGAAGGCGCGGGTCACAGAGCGCACCTCCGACGCGCCATACTCGCGCAGCGGCGGCGGAATCATGCCTTTCCCCACCTGCAACGCGGCATGTTCAAGATCGACCAGCGGTCGGTTCTGGATACGAATAAACAACCATGCGCCGCCTATCGCCAGCAGCATAATCGCCAGCGTATAGCGGAACAGCGGGGAGAAATCGCCCTGATGGATTTCCGTCAGCGGCACGCGCACCCAGATATTGGGCGACAGCCAGGTTTTCAGCCAGACCACCGGCGAACTTTTGTTGACCTCAACGCGCACTTCCGTCGGGCCGCCCAGCTGCTGCGCCATCTGATGGCTTAAGAATTCATAGTGTTGCGCCCAACGCAGCCCGGCCTCTTCGGCAGCCTCGTTGGAATAGAGAGAAATCCCCAGCTCACGATAGATTTCCCGGCGGAACGCAGGCGGCACCACCAGTTGCGTGCCGTCCTCCAGTTGCAGCTTATCGGTCATCAGCATACGAACTTCGTAGGCCAGAACCTTATTAAACTGCTGGAGGCTCGGCAGAATCGCAAAGTTCAGCACCACCAGATAAGTCGTCACCAGGCTGACGAACAGCAAGGTGACGATGAGCAGTAGCGTGCGGGCAAATGAACTTCGCGGTGAGAAGCGCATTCGCCTCATGCTTTAGAACCGTCCGGTACAAAGACGTAGCCCAGGCCCCAGACGGTCTGAATGTAACGTGGATGCGCCGGATCTTCTTCCACCATGCGGCGCAGACGGGAGATCTGCACATCGATGGAGCGTTCCATCGCAGAGTATTCACGACCGCGCGCCAGGTTCATCAGTTTATCGCGGGAGAGCGGTTCGCGCGGGTGGCTGACCAGCGCTTTCAGTACCGCAAATTCACCGCTGGTGAGCGGCATCGGTTCGTCTTCGCGGAACATTTCGCGGGTGCCGAGGTTCAGCTTGAACTTACCGAAGGCGATTACCGCTTCTTCCTGCGAAGGCGCGCCCGGCAGTTCGTTCGCCTGACGGCGCAGCACAGCGCGAATACGCGCCAGCAGTTCACGCGGGTTGAATGGCTTCGGAATGTAGTCGTCGGCACCGATCTCCAGACCCACAATGCGGTCCACTTCTTCGCCCTTCGCCGTCACCATGATGATCGGCATAGGGTTGCTCTGGCTGCGCAGACGGCGGCAAATTGACAGGCCATCTTCGCCAGGCAGCATGAGATCCAGTACCATAAGGTGGAAGGACTCACGGGTCAGCAGACGATCCATTTGCTCGGCGTTTGCCACGCTTCGAACCTGGAAGCCCTGCTCGGTCAGATAACGTTCCAGTAGCGCGCGCAGGCGCATATCGTCATCCACCACCAGAATCTTATAATTCTCTTGCATTGTTTTACTCCCAAAGGTTCGCAACAATTGAATGTGTGTATTCTTAAAAAAGCTTACGTTTGTCACCAGCGAATTCTGGTATAAATTCCAGGCTAAATTGTTACAAAGCATATTTAACAGCAGCTTAAGTATACAATTAATCTTGCGACACATTATTTATTCTGCTGCGGCGATCACGTAATACGTATTGTGCGCATCGCCAAATAGTCAAAGGTAAATCAACGAGATGAAAACGCCCCTGATTACCCGGGAAGGGTACGAAAAACTCAAACACGAGCTGAATTATCTCTGGCGGGAAGAACGCCCGGAAGTCACCAAAAAAGTGACCTGGGCTGCGAGTCTTGGGGACCGCAGCGAAAATGCCGACTATCAGTATAATAAAAAGCGCCTGCGTGAGATCGACCGTCGTGTTCGTTATCTGACCAAATGCATGGAAAACCTGAAAATCGTCGATTATTCCCCGCAGCAGGAAGGCAAAGTGTTCTTCGGCGCGTGGGTGGAGATCGAAAACGATGAGGGCGATATCCGCCGCTTTCGCATCGTCGGCTACGATGAAATTTTCGGTCGTAAGGATTACATCTCCATCGACTCGCCTATGGCGCGGGCGTTGCTGAAAAAAGAAGTGGGCGATCTCGCGGTAGTACACACGCCCGCCGGCGAGGCCAGCTGGTACGTTAATGAGATCGAATACGTAAAATAGCGCCGGAACAATCCGAAGCCCCCGCTGATGACTGGCAATTTTGCCAGTCAATCCGTATAACTATCCCCTGATTTTTTACTCAGATGAAACTAAATCCATGATGAATGATTCTTTCTGCCGCATTATCGCAGGTGAAATTCAGGCACGCGCCGAACAGGTAGACGCTGCCGTTCGCCTGCTTGACGAAGGGAATACCGTGCCGTTTATCGCACGTTATCGTAAGGAGATCACCGGCGGGCTGGATGACACGCAGTTGCGTAATCTGGAGACCCGTCTGGGATATCTGCGTGAACTGGAAGACAGACGTCAGGCCATTCTCAAGTCCATTTCCGAGCAAGGCAAGCTGACCGATGAGCTGGCTAACGCCATCAACGGCACGTTAAGTAAGACCGAACTCGAAGACCTCTACCTGCCCTACAAACCCAAGCGTCGCACGCGCGGGCAAATCGCCATCGAAGCCGGACTTGAACCGCTGGCTGACCTGCTGTGGACAGACCCGTCCCACACCCCGGAAACGGAAGCGGCAAAATACATCGACGCTGACAACGGCGTGGCGGATGCCAAAGCAGCCCTTGATGGCGCACGCTATATCCTGATGGAGCGTTTTGCCGAAGACGCAGCGCTGCTGGCGAAAGTGCGCGATTATCTGTGGAAGAACGCCCACCTGGTCGCGACCGTCGTAAGCGGCAAAGAGGAGGAAGGGGCGAAATTCCGTGACTATTTCGATCATCACGAACCGATCGCCACCGTCCCTTCACACCGTGCGCTGGCGATGTTCCGTGGCCGCAACGAAGGCGTGCTGCAACTGTCGCTGAATGCCGACCCGCAATTCGATGAGCCGCCCAAAGAGAGCCACTGCGAGCAGATCATCCAGGATCACCTCGGCCTGCGTCTGAACAACGCCCCGGCGGATAGCTGGCGCAAAGGCGTGGTGAGCTGGACATGGCGTATAAAAGTCCTGATGCATCTCGAAACCGAACTGATGGGCACCGTGCGTGAACGCGCGGAAGATGAAGCCATTAACGTCTTTGCCCGCAACCTCCACGATCTGCTGATGGCGGCGCCTGCTGGCCTGCGCGCGACTATGGGTCTCGATCCGGGTCTGCGTACCGGCGTGAAGGTCGCCGTAGTGGACGGCACCGGTAAACTGGTCGCCACCGACACCATTTATCCACATACCGGTCAGGCAGCTAAAGCTGCGGTGGCGGTTGCCGCGCTGTGCGAAAAACACAACGTTGAGCTGGTGGCGATTGGTAACGGCACGGCATCGCGAGAAACCGAGCGCTTCTTCCTCGACGTGCAGAAACAGTTCCCGAAAGTGACGGCGCAGAAAGTGATCGTCAGCGAAGCCGGAGCATCGGTGTATTCCGCTTCCGAGCTGGCGGCGCTGGAGTTCCCGGATCTGGACGTTTCGCTGCGCGGCGCAGTCTCTATCGCCCGTCGTCTGCAAGACCCGCTGGCGGAGCTGGTGAAAATCGATCCGAAATCCATCGGCGTCGGCCAGTATCAGCACGACGTCAGCCAGACCCAGCTTGCCCGTAAGCTGGATGCCGTTGTGGAAGACTGCGTAAACGCCGTCGGCGTCGATCTCAATACCGCGTCCGTACCGTTGCTGACCCGCGTGGCAGGATTAACGCGCATGATGGCGCAGAATATCGTCGCCTGGCGTGATGAAAACGGTCAGTTCCAGAACCGCCAGCAGTTGCTGAAAGTGAGCCGTCTGGGGCCGAAAGCCTTTGAACAGTGCGCGGGCTTCCTGCGCATCAACCACGGCGATAACCCGCTGGATGCCTCTACCGTTCACCCGGAAGCCTACCCGGTGGTCGAGCGTATTCTTGCCGCCACCCAACAGGCGCTGAAAGCGCTGATGGGCAACAGCAGCGAGCTACGCAATTTGAAAGCGGTGGATTTCACCGACGACAAATTCGGCGTGCCAACCGTTACCGACATCATCAAAGAGCTGGAAAAACCGGGCCGCGACCCGCGTCCAGAGTTCAAAACCGCGCAGTTTGCTGATGGCGTAGAAACCATGAACGATCTGCAACCGGGCATGATTCTTGAAGGCGCCGTAACCAACGTCACCAACTTTGGCGCGTTTGTGGATATCGGCGTACATCAGGACGGTCTGGTGCACATCTCTTCCCTGTCGAATAAGTTCGTCGAAGATCCACACACCGTGGTGAAAGCGGGCGACATCGTGAAGGTGAAAGTGCTGGAGGTTGACCTGCAACGTAAGCGCATCGCGCTGACCATGCGTCTGGACGAGCAGCCGGGTGAAACCAACGCCCGTCGCGGCGGCGGCGGCAACGATCGCGCCCAGGGCAACCGCCCGGCGGCAAAAGCGGCGAAGCCGCGTGGTCGTGACGCGCAGCCTGCGGGCAACAGCGCCATGATGGACGCGCTGGCGGCCGCAATGGGTAAAAAACGCTAATCAAGCCTTATGCTTGTAGGCCGGATGAGGTATCTATACCGCCATCCGGCCGTTATATTTGAAATTAACAATTAAATCTTACGAATTAAATTGCTTAATTCATTACCCGCCTGTTGCCAGCACTGGTAATTATCAATTCATTAACAGATGAAACCTTAATTAAACATTAGCAACGCTGAATAATGTTTAAATCAACACGTTCTTTTTAAGACGAATAAATGTTGAGCCATGTCAAAACTGACTCAATTTATTATCCATTTCTACATTCCGTCACATTTTAATCATTGATGATAAAAACCATTCTCATTATCATTGTCTTGTTGATTATTTAATCTTTCTTTCGTTGGCTAATCATCTGGTCTTATGCCGCCTTCTGAGCGCGCATGAGGTATACGTCCAGTTAGCGAGAAACAAGTAGGCCCCCTATGCAATTCATTCCAGACACGGCGTGGAAAATTACCGGCTTTTCCCATGAAATCAGCCCGGCATATCGTCAGAAACTGCTTTCACTCGGCATGTTGCCAGGTTCTTCATTTAACGTAGTGCGCGTCGCCCCATTAGGCGATCCTATTCATATCGAAACTCGCCGCGTGAGCCTGGTATTACGTAAGAAAGATCTGGCGTTATTAGAAGTGGAAGCGGTTTCCTGTTAATTCGGTGAGTCTATAAAAATGAAAAAATTAACCATTGGTTTAATTGGTAATCCAAATTCCGGCAAGACAACATTATTTAACCAGCTCACCGGCGCGCGTCAGCGTGTGGGGAACTGGGCGGGTGTTACCGTTGAACGCAAAGAAGGTCAGTTCGCAACAACCGACCATCAGGTCACGCTGGTCGATTTACCCGGCACCTATTCACTGACCACCATTTCGTCACAAACCTCCCTCGACGAACAAATCGCCTGCCATTACATTCTGAGCGGCGACGCAGACCTGCTGATCAACGTGGTGGATGCCTCTAACCTTGAGCGCAACCTCTACCTGACGCTGCAACTGCTTGAGCTGGGCATTCCCTGCATTGTGGCGCTCAACATGCTCGACATCGCGGAGAAACAGCAGGTTCGCATTGATATCGACGCGCTGTCCGCACGCCTTGGTTGCCCGGTTGTGCCGTTGGTTTCCACGCGTGGCCGTGGGATTGAAGCCCTGAAACTGGCTATCGATCGCTATAAAGAAAACGAAAACGTTGAGCTGGTACATTATGCTCAGCCGTTGCTGCGCGAGGCCGAATCGCTGGCCGACGTCATGGCGGCGGATATGCCGGCGCAACAGCGCCGCTGGCTAGGCTTGCAGATGCTGGAAGGCGATATCTACAGCCGCGTTTACGCCGGTAATGCCGCGCAAAACCTTGAGGCGTCGCTCACTCGCCTGAGCAAAGAGATGGATGACCCGGCGCTGCACATCGCCGATGCGCGTTATCAGTGCATCGCCGCGATTTGCGACGTGGTCAGCAACACCCTGACGGCGGAACCCAGCCGTTTCACCGCAGCGGTAGATAAGGTCATCCTGAACCGTTTCCTCGGGTTGCCGATTTTCCTGTTCGTCATGTACCTGATGTTCCTGCTCGCCATTAACATTGGCGGCGCGCTGCAACCGCTGTTCGACGTGGGTTCCGTGGCGCTCTTTATTCACGGCATTCAGTGGATCGGCTACACGCTGCACTTCCCGGACTGGCTCACCATTTTCCTCGCGCAGGGGCTGGGCGGCGGTATCAATACCGTTCTGCCGCTGGTGCCGCAGATCGGCATGATGTACCTGTTCCTCTCTTTCCTGGAGGACTCCGGCTACATGGCGCGCGCGGCGTTCGTTATGGACCGTCTGATGCAGGCGCTGGGGCTGCCGGGTAAATCGTTCGTGCCGCTGATTGTCGGTTTTGGCTGTAACGTCCCGTCCGTAATGGGCGCCCGTACCCTGGACGCACCGCGTGAACGCCTGATGACTATTATGATGGCGCCGTTTATGTCCTGCGGCGCACGTCTGGCGATTTTCGCCGTGTTTGCCGCCGCGTTCTTTGGGCAAAACGGCGCGCTGGCGGTTTTCTCGCTGTATGTGCTGGGTATCGTGATGGCGGTACTGACCGGCCTGATGCTTAAACACACGATTATGCGCGGCGAAGCCTCTCCGTTCGTGATGGAACTGCCGGTCTACCATGTGCCGCACATCAAAAGCCTGGTGATCCAGACCTGGCAACGCCTGAAAGGCTTTGTGCTGCGTGCCGGTAAGGTCATCATCATCGTCAGTATTTTCCTCAGCGCATTTAACAGCTTCTCCCTGAGCGGAAAAATCGTCGATAACATCAACGACTCTGCGCTCGCGTCCATCAGCCGCGTGATTACGCCTGTCTTTAAACCGATTGGCGTTCATGAAGATAACTGGCAGGCGACCGTTGGCCTGTTCACCGGCGCAATGGCGAAAGAGGTGGTGGTGGGGACGCTGAACACCCTCTATACCGCTGAAAATATTCAGGAAGAAGAGTTTAACCCGGCTGACTTCCATCTCGGCGACGAGCTGCTGGGCGCGGTCGATGAAACCTGGCAAAGCCTGAAAGACACCTTCAGCCTTAGCGTACTGGCTAACCCAATCGAAGCCAGCAAAGGCGACGGTGAAATGGCGACCGGGGCGATGGGCGTGATGGACGCGAAGTTTGGCAGCGCCGCTGCCGCATACAGCTATCTGATTTTCGTTCTGCTGTATGTACCGTGCATCTCGGTGATGGGGGCTATCGCGCGTGAGTCCAGCCGCGGCTGGATGAGCTTCTCGATTCTGTGGGGGCTGAATATCGCCTACTCGCTGTCTACCCTGTTCTATCAGGTTGCAAGCTTTAGCCAGCATCCGACCTATAGCCTGGTCTGCATTCTGGCGGTCATCCTGTTTAACATCGTGGTGCTGGGGCTGTTACGGCGCGCCCGCAGCCGGGTGGATATCGAACTGCTGGCGACGCGTAAAACGGCCAGCGCCTGCTGCGCAAGCCCTGTCGGTAACTGTCACTGAGGTTGAGAACAATGGCGTCACTTATTCAGGTTCGTGATTTACTGGCTTTGCAGGGGCGTATGGAGGCAATGCAGATTAGCCGCACGCTGCATACGCCGCAGCCGATGATCGACGCGATGCTGAATCAACTGGAGAATATGGGCAGGGCCGTGCGGATTCAGGAAGATCCCGACGGCTGCCTGTCCGGTAGCTGCAAAAGCTGCCCGGAAGGAAAAGCCTGTCTCCGGGAGTGGTGGACGTTGCGTTAACGTTCTGCCGGATGGCGAACGGTAGCTAACATGTAGGCCGGATAAGGCGTTTACGCCGCTATCCGGCACTGCATAGACAATAATTATATCTTCTGCTTTAACGCCATCAACGCCTGACAAAATTCGCCGGGATGCGAAATAAACGGCGCATGGGCGGCCTTTGCAAACACCTGCGATTCACTCTCCGGCCATGCGGCATCCAGCATCGGCACGACTTTGCGCGGCACCAGACCATCCAGATAACCATACAGACGCAGGAACGGCATGGTCAGCGATTTAAGCGGCTCTCGCAGGTCGGCCGTTTTCAATATCTCCAGCCCACCGTTCAGTACCGCAACCTCCGGCATCGGCAACGCCAGCACGGCACTTTTCAGCGTGCGGGCATCCTGACGCGCGGTTTCGGTGCCTAACGTTTGCAGCGCCAGAAAACGTTCCACCGTACGCTGGAAATCTTCGCTGAGCTGCTGTTGAAATCCCGCCAGGATATCCGGCTTAATACCCGGCCACGCTTCGCGAGCGCTGAAACAGGGCGATGACGCGACAGTCACCAGCGCCTGAACGCGTTCAGGATGGGTTAACGCCACCTGGCTCGCCACCAGCCCTCCCAGACTCCAGCCAAGCCAGACGGCTTTATCAGGCGCCTGTTTCAGCACATGCTCCGCCATCTGCTCCAGCGACATCGCGCCAAAACCCTGGCTGCGGCCAAATCCGGGTAAATCGACAAGATGCAGCGTGAAATGCGCGCTGAGTTCCTCACGAATGCAATTCCACACTTCCGCATTCAGTCCCCATCCGTGCAGCAGCACAAGATGGCAATTTCCCTGACCTTCAGTCTGCCACCAGATGTCATTCATCAGTTACTGTTCTCTTTTGGCTAACAAGGATGAACATATGCTAACAGTACCGGGATTATGCTGGCTATGCCGAATGCCGCTGGCGTTGAGTCACTGGGGGATTTGTTCGGTTTGCACGAGAGCGGCGCGTCGCCGCGTCAGTCTGTGCCCGCAGTGTGGATTACCCGCTGCGCACACCGCCATTCCCTGCGGGCGTTGTCTGCAAAAACCCCCGCCGTGGCAGCGTCTGGTGACGGTCAGCGACTACGTACCGCCGCTGAGTTTACTTATCCACCAGCTAAAATTCTCTCGCCGCAGCGACGTCGCCGCCGCCCTTTCACGCCTGCTGTTGCTGGAAGTCTTACACGCGCACCGCGCATCGACGCTTCCGCTACCGGATCGCTTAGTCAGCGTGCCGCTCTGGCAGCGCCGTCACTGGCGCAGGGGATTTAACCAAAGCGATCTGCTGTGTCGCCCCCTGGCGCGCTGGCTGGGCTGCGGCTGGGACAGCCGAAGCGTCACGCGCCTTCGCGCCACCGCCACTCAGCACCATCTCAGCGCCCGATTGCGCAAACATAACCTGAAAAATGCGTTTCGCCTTGAATTGCCGGTACAGGGACTCCATATGGTCATTGTGGATGATGTCGTCACTACCGGAAGTACCGTCGCGGAGATCGCGCAGCTGCTTTTGCGCAACGGCGCGGCGACTGTCCAGGTATGGTGCCTGTGTCGAACCTTGTAGAGCCTCGATGATGGGCGTATTATAACCAAGTAAAATAGTCAACTATTAGGCCATTACTATGATCCATATTTCCGATGCTGCACAAGCGCACTTTGCCAAACTGCTGGCAAATCAGGAAGAAGGGACACAAATCCGCGTATTTGTGATCAATCCCGGTACGCCTAACGCTGAATGCGGCGTTTCTTATTGTCCGCCGGACGCCGTGGAAGCAAGCGACACTGCCCTGAAATTTGACCTTCTGACCGCTTATGTTGATGAACTGAGCGCGCCGTATCTGGAAGATGCCGAGATTGATTTCGTCACCGATCAGCTGGGTTCTCAGCTGACGCTGAAAGCGCCAAACGCCAAAATGCGTAAGGTTGCTGATGATGCGCCGCTGATGGAACGTGTGGAGTACATGCTGCAATCGCAGATCAACCCGCAGCTTGCCGGTCACGGCGGTCGCGTCTCTCTGATGGAGATCACCGACGAAGGCTACGCCATTTTGCAGTTTGGCGGCGGCTGTAACGGTTGCTCGATGGTCGATGTGACCCTGAAAGAAGGGATCGAGAAGCAGCTGCTGAATGAATTCCCTGAGCTGAAAGGCGTTCGCGATCTGACCGAACACCAGCGCGGCGAGCACTCTTACTACTAAGATTCTGCCCGGTGGCGCGTCGCTTACCGGGCCTGCAATGTGTATTCCGTAGGCCGGATAAGGCGTTTACGCCGCCATCCGGCGTTTTGCCCGGTGGCGCATCGCTTACCGGGCCTACAATGTGTATCCCGTAGGCCGGATAAGGCGTTTACGCC
>NZ_JAOWFU010000037.1:0-85123 GCF_030333525.1 Citrobacter sp. CK188 | reverse complement strand
TGCCCGGTGGCGCATCGCTTACCGGGCCTACAATGTGTATCCCGTAGGCCGGATAAGGCGTTTACGCCGCCATCCGGCGTGATGATATCTTCCGCTTTTCCCCTCCGATAACATGACCTGCCTCTCATAATTTAAATTTTGCCTGCCAGGGTGATTCTCAATCGCTATATGTTACCCGTATCATTCATATGGGCACCAAACATCCCCATAACAGCTGACTAAACCAGATAGTGTTAAAGTTAATCAGTGTTGGTGCCGTTACGCTTCTGTTCCCGGTTGGGACAAGCGGAATTTTTCGTCGACACACCGACGTTACCCATAACAAATGAAAGGCCAGGTAAATCATGCCATTAGTCATCGTCGCTATCGGTGTAATTTTGTTATTACTCCTGATGATCCGCTTCAAAATGAACGGTTTCATCGCTCTCGTCCTGGTGGCACTTGCTGTTGGATTGATGCAAGGAATGCCGCTGGATAAAGTCATTGGCTCTATTAAAGCTGGTGTTGGTGGTACTCTTGGTAGCCTCGCCCTGATTATGGGTTTCGGTGCCATGCTGGGTAAAATGCTGGCAGACTGCGGCGGTGCACAGCGCATCGCGACCACGCTGATTGCCAAATTTGGTAAAAAACACATCCAGTGGGCAGTGGTATTAACCGGCTTCACGGTAGGTTTCGCACTGTTCTATGAAGTGGGCTTCGTGCTGATGCTGCCGCTGGTATTCACCATCGCAGCGGCGGCCAGCATTCCTTTGCTGTATGTCGGCGTACCGATGGCGGCAGCGCTGTCCGTTACCCACGGCTTCCTGCCTCCGCACCCAGGCCCGACCGCCATCGCCACGATCTTCCACGCCGATATGGGTAAAACCCTGCTGTTCGGTACGATTCTGGCTATCCCGACCGTAATTCTCGCTGGCCCGGTATTTGCCCGCTTCCTGAAAGGCATCGATAAGCCGATCCCGGAAGGTCTGTACAGCGCAAAAAACTTTACTGAAGAAGAGATGCCTGGCTTTGGCGTCAGCGTCTGGACTTCTCTGGTGCCGGTTATTTTAATGGCCATGCGCGCCGTTGCAGAAATGGTGCTGCCAAAAGGTCATGCCTTCCTGCCGGTTGCTGAGTTCTTTGGCGACCCGGTAATGGCAACGCTGATTGCGGTACTGATTGCGATGTTCACGTTCGGTCTGAACCGTGGCCGCTCAATGGATCAGATTAACGACACGCTGGGTTCCTCAATCAAAATCATCGCGATGATGCTGCTGATCATCGGCGGCGGCGGCGCATTCAAGCAGGTACTGGTTGATAGCGGCGTAGACAAATACATCGCGTCCATGATGAACGAAACCAACGTTTCTCCGCTGTTCATGGCGTGGTCCATCGCTGCCGTACTGCGTATCGCGCTCGGTTCTGCCACCGTGGCCGCAATTACCGCGGGTGGTATCGTGGCGCCGCTGATTGCGACGACGGGCGTAAGCCCTGAGCTGATGGTTATCGCCGTCGGTTCCGGTAGCGTCATTTTCTCTCACGTAAACGATCCTGGCTTCTGGCTGTTCAAAGAGTATTTCAACCTGACCATCGGCGAAACCATCAAGTCCTGGTCAATGCTGGAAACCATTATCTCCGTCTGCGGCCTGATTGGGTGTCTGCTGCTGGGAATGGTGGTGTAACCGAGACGGCCTGTAGGCCGGATAAGGCAAAACCGCCATCCGGCAATGTGCGCCAGAATTGTCTGATGGCGCTGCGCTTATCAGGCCTACGTGTTGTCACCATAAAAAAGCCGGGAAATTCCCGGCTTTTTTTACTTCTTCTTCGCGGCCGCTTTTCGCCGTTTGTCCAAATCTTTAAGCAGTTTATTCACCTTGTCATCGGCAAACATCTTCTCAAGCGTCGTGGACAACTTGCGCCGCCAGTTCTTGTACTGGTCGCTGGTGCCTGGAATATTGACCGGCTCCGCCATGTCCAGCCAGTCTTCCGGCTGCAACCCCAGCAATGCGCTATGGCTGTCCGCGATGTAACGCTGCATTCCACGGTTGAGGATCGGCGTCATCGACATCAGCGACGCCTTATGCCCGGCACGTTTCGGCAGGCAACCGTATTTGTGCAGCGCGTCCAGCAGACCCTGCTTCGCCAGCTCACGATCCTGATACAGCCCACGCAATATCACTTCATCCGGGTAAAGCCCCAGCATTTTGCCGAGCGTCAGGTCGCCGCTGTCCCAGTAGCCGCGCAGCGTAGGAAGGTCATGCGTCGTCGCGACTGCCATTGATTGTTCCGGGTACGCTTTCGGCGCGCGGAAGTTCTTCTCATGATCATTCTCGAAATAGAGCACTTTATACGAGTAAACGCCGCTATCGCGCAGTTTACCCACGATTTCCACCGGCACCGTCCCCAGATCTTCGCCAATCACCATGCAGCGATGACGTTTACTTTCCAGCGCCAGAATAGAGAGCAGGGCGTCCACCGGGTAATGCACATACGCCCCGTGATCCGCCGTTTCACCGTAAGGAATCCACCACAGACGCAGCATCGACATAACATGATCGATACGCAAAGCGCCGCAGTTCTGCATATTGGCGCGCAGCAGTTCAATAAACGGCTCATAGGCGCGAGCGGCGATGATGTGCGGGTCCATCGGCGGCAGTCCCCAGTTCTGCCCCAGCGGGCCGAGGATATCCGGCGGCGCGCCCACCGACGCTTTCAGGCAATACAGCTCACGGTCGCACCAGGTTTCCGCCCCGCCCTCCGCAACCCCTACCGCCAGATCGCGATACAGGCCAATCGGCATATCATAACCCTGGCATACCGCCCAACAGGCGGCAAACTGGGTATACGCCAGCCACTGTAACCAGAGGTAAAAGTCCACCTCATCGCGGTGATCTTCACAGAACTGTTTCACTTCCGGCGAGTTCACTGACTGATACGCTTCCGGCCAGACCGGCCAGCCCCAGCGCAACTCATCTTCCTTCACCTGATGCGCGTGCAGCGCGTCAAATGCCGCCTGCCAGTACAGGCTGTCGCCTTCCTGGGCGACAAAGTGGCGAAACGCCGCCATCTGCTCGTCATCACGAAGCGCAAAACCTTTCCATGCCATCCACAGGGCGGTCATTTTCAGCGCGGTAACAGCAGAATAATCAACCCATTCGGCATCCCGTGCGCGCTGCAATGTCTGCTGCGTCGTCGGCATGTTCCACCAGGCCTGCGCCTCTTTGCTCAACCGGAAATCGTCAACGGCATTCACGTCGATATAAATGACATTCAGCCAACGGCGGGATGAGGGGCTGTACGGGCTGGCGCTCTCTGGGTTTGCCGGGTAGAGGGCGTGAATCGGGTTCAGGCCAATAAATGCGCCGCCGCGTTTCGCAACATCCGTCAGCATCGACTGGAGATCGCCAAAGTCGCCAATCCCCCAGTTTTTTTCCGAACGCAGGGTATAAAGCTGAACGCACGCTCCCCACAGCTTCTGTCCGGTCAGCAGCGCCTGCGGCTCATAGCAGCGTTTCGGCGCCACGATGATCCGGCAGTGCGTGCGCTGTTCGCCCTGAGTCAGGGTCAGCGTGTGATACCCCTCCGGCAGCTTTGCCGGAAGCGTAAAGGCTTTACCGCCGGTGGCGTGCCCCTTGTGCTGTACGCCCTCCTCGGTGGTCAGCAGCCAGCTAAAATCGCCGCTGCCTTCTACCGCCAGCGGCATCTTCTTGCCTGCGGTATACACCATCACATTCGGCACTGGCGTTACCGCCACCTTCGTGGCGGCGGTGGCACGGTGCATCGCATCAAGCAAACGCCGTTTGGTTTCGGCGCCAATCGACTGCGGTTTACCGTGGGCATTGATGTAATTGGGGCTGATCCCCGCCGCCAGCGCGGCATTATCCAGACGTTTGCGTTCCATGGCGCTTCCTTAGCGTTTTGCCTGCCAGATACGAGCCTGATAATCGCGGATGGAGCGATCCGAGCTGAACATCCCGCAACGCGCGGTGTTCAGGATCGTCGCCCGGGTCCAGGCATCCTGGTCGCGATACAGCACGTCCACCTGCTTTTGTGCCGCAACGTAGGCGGCAAAGTCCGCCATCACCAGATACGGATCGCCCCCCTGTTTGCCAATGCTGTGCAGCATCTGATCAAAAGCGTGCTTGTCGCCGTTGCTGTATTTGCCGCTTTCCAGCTCCTTCAGCACCGCGTCCAGCACTTTGTCTTTCTTACGCCATTTCACCGGGTCGTAGCCCTTGGCCTTCAGCCGTTTCACCTCTTCCACGGTATGACCAAAGATAAAGATGTTCTCGTCCCCGACCTGTTCGGCGATCTCAACGTTCGCCCCATCCAGCGTACCGACCGTCAGCGCGCCGTTCAACGCCAGCTTCATATTGCCGGTGCCGGAGGCTTCTTTACCGGCAGTGGAGATCTGCTCAGAGACGTCCGCCGCCGGGATCAGCATTTCCGCCGCCGAAACGCAGTAGTCCGGCAGGAAGACCACTTTCAGCTTATCGCCGACTTTCGGGTCGTTGTTGATGGTTTCCGCCACCTTGTTAATGGCGAAGATGATGTTTTTCGCCAGATAGTAGCCCGGCGCCGCTTTTGCGCCAAACAGGAACACGCGCGGCACGCGGTCTGCTTTCGGATTTTCGCGGATCTCTTTGTACAGAGCCAGAATATGCAGCAGGTTCAGGTGCTGGCGCTTATATTCGTGCAGGCGCTTAATCTGGATATCGAAAATCGCCTGCGGGTTGATTTCAATCCCGGTGCGCATTTTCACAAATTCGGCCAGGCGGACTTTATTCGCCTGTTTAATCTCACGATACGTTTTGCGGAACGCCGCGTCGTCGGCGAATTTCTCCAGGTTGATCAGCTGATCGAGGTCGTTAGCCCACTCTTTCTTCAACGACTTATCCAGCAGCGCCGCAAGTGCCGGGTTGCACTGTTTGATCCAGCGACGCGGCGTAATGCCGTTGGTCACGTTGTGGAATTTGTTCGGCCACAGCTGGTGATATTCCGGGAACAGATCCTTCACCACCAGATCGGAGTGCAGCGCCGCAACGCCGTTGACCGCAAAGCCGCTGACCACGCACATATTGGCCATCCGCACCTGCTTGTCGTGCACTACCGCCAGCTTCGCCCACACCTGCTTATCGCCCGGCCAGGTTTTATCAACCTGTTTCTTAAAGCGGTCATTAATCTCTTTGATGATCTGCATATGGCGCGGCAGCAGCGCTTTCACCAGTTTCTCATCCCAGCACTCCAGCGCTTCCGGCATCAGCGTATGGTTGGTGTAGGCGAACGTTTTACTGGTGATGGCCCAGGCGTCGTCCCAGCTTAGCTGGTGCTCATCGAGCAGCACGCGCAGCAGTTCAGGGATAGCGATGGTCGGGTGAGTATCGTTGAGTTGAATGACCTCATACTCCGCCAGCTCATGCAGTTTGCGCCCCGCCAGGTGGTGACGACGCAGAATATCCGCTACCGAGCAGGCACACTGGAAATACTGCTGCATCAGGCGCAGCTTTTTGCCTGCGGTGTGGTTGTCGTTCGGATAGAGGACTTTCGTCAGTTTTTCCGCGTCGATCCCCTGCTGCTCCGCGCGCAGGAAATCGCCGTCGTTGAATTTGGTCAGGTTAAACGGATGCGCATGCGCGGCCTGCCACAAACG
Organism: Citrobacter sp. CK188; assembly: GCF_030333525.1. Lineage (NCBI taxonomy): Bacteria > Pseudomonadati > Pseudomonadota > Gammaproteobacteria > Enterobacterales > Enterobacteriaceae > Citrobacter > Citrobacter sp. CK188. Next base: position 79,494 of record NZ_JAOWFU010000037.1, on the reverse strand, counting down.
CAGCGGCTGTGCGACGCCGTTCCGGTAGCCAAGCACCGGCAAGTCCCACGCCTGCCCGGCGATCACAAAACCCGGTTCCCAACGCCCGTCCTTCGTCACTTTACCGCCAATACCGACCTGAACATCAAGCTGTTCATTGTGACGGAACCACGGGTAGCTACCGCGATGCCAGTCATCCGGCGCTTCCATCTGTTGCCCATCGACAAAAGACTGACGAAACAGCCCATACTGGTAGTTCAGGCCATAGCCCGTTGCGGACTGGCCTACCGTCGCCATAGAGTCCAGGAAACATGCCGCCAGACGCCCTAAACCACCGTTGCCCAGCGCAGGATCAACCTCTTCCTCCAGCAGGTCGGTCAGGTTGACGTCGTGCGTTTTCAGCACATCGCTCACCGCCTGATACCAGCCCAGATTCAACAGGTTGTTCCCGGTCAGGCGGCCAATCAGGAATTCCATCGAGATGTAGTTAACATGACGCTGGTTTTTAGCCGGTTTCGCCGCAGGTTGCGCGCTGAGCAATTCAGCCAGTGCGCCGCTAACGGCCTGCCACCACTGGCGAGATGTCATCTCATGAGCCGACAGTAAACCGAAACGCTGCCACTGACGCATCAGGGCAGCCTGAAAGTGATCTTTGTTGAAGGTAGGCTGTGACATAGAAATTCCGAATCCTCAGGTAATAAAACAACGTTATCGTTAGTTTGCCTGGCTCGATGTTGACCTTCCTCATCCCACCCGGGATTAGGCAGGGAGGAGTAGTGGGGATGAGCATAAAAGTGTGATCGCCGCCACTTAAAGGTAGTGGATTGCCGGTGAATACGTCGAATTACCGCACAGCATACCTGCGACTGCACGCCGTTTTACGCACGATGACACAAATAATTAAATCGCGGAGGTTTATTGAAAGTGAATATGTAAATGCGGAAATAGTTTCTAACCTGAAATATCAAACCCATTCAGTTATTTCCGTTCCTGAATAATTCCCTGAGTTCATTACTTCCTGACTTTCATTAAAAAGTACAGTAACCACACAGAGGAAACGGCATTATTTGGGGCAGGCAGGATCGGGCACCATCCCAGTCTCCACGCACACTCAGACCGTGCTAAACCGTTTCTTGCAATGGATATTTAGAATTGTGACAGAGTGCAAATTCAGACACACAAAAAACTTGCATAGCTTGCATTAAACCGGTTTCTGTCCGACCTTATATCTATTAATTACGAAGCGCAAAAAAAATCGCATTTCCCCATTTCCTCACAGTGAAGTGATTACTATGTTGATTCCGTCTAAATTAAGTCGTCCGGTTCGACTCGACCATACGGTGGTTCGTGAGCGCCTGTTGGCTAAACTTTCCGGCGCGAACAATTTCAGGCTGGCCCTGGTAACAAGCCCTGCGGGCTATGGGAAAACCACGCTTGTTTCACAGTGGGCAGCCGGGAAAAACGAGTTAGGCTGGTTCTCGCTGGATGAAGGCGACAACCAGCAGGAGCGATTCGCCAGTTATTTAATTGCCGCGCTTCAGCAGGCAACGGGCGGGCATTGCTCCACCAGTGAAGTCATGGTGCAAAAACGCCAGTACGTCAGCCTGACCTCCCTTTTCGCGCAACTCTTTATTGAGTTAGCTGAGTGGCATCGCCCGCTTTATCTGGTCATTGATGATTACCATCTGATCACAAACCCGGTGATCCACGACGCGATGCGCTTTTTCCTGCGCCATCAGCCCGAAAATCTCACGCTGGTCGTGCTGTCGCGTAATTTACCGCAGCTCGGCATCGCTAACTTGCGCGTTCGCGATCAGCTGCTGGAAATCGGCAGCCAGCAATTAGCCTTTAACCATCAGGAAGCAAAACAGTTCTTTGACCGCCGTCTGTCCTCGCCTATCGAAGCCGCCGAAAGCAGCCGGATGTGCGACGACGTCGCCGGTTGGGCAACCGCGCTACAGCTTATCGCCCTTTCCGCCCGCCAGAACAATAACTCCGCGCACCAGTCTGCGCGACGCCTGGCGGGAATCAACGCCAGCCATCTGTCCGATTACCTGGTCGATGAAGTGCTGGACAACGTGGACGTGAGTACCCGGCATTTTCTGCTGAAAAGCGCCATCCTGCGTTCGATGAACGATGCGCTGATCGTGCGCGTGACGGGCGAAGAGAACGGGCAGATGCGTCTGGAGGAGATTGAGCGTCAGGGGCTGTTCCTGCAACGCATGGACGATACGGGCGAATGGTTCAGCTATCACCCGCTTTTTGGCAGTTTCCTGCGTCAGCGTTGCCAGTGGGAACTGGCGACCGAGCTGCCGGATATCCACCGCGCTGCCGCCGAAAGCTGGATGGCGCAAGGTTTCCCCAGCGAAGCCATTCACCATGCCCTGGCGGCGGGCGATGCGCATATGCTGCGCGATATCCTGCTGAATCATGCGTGGGGGCTGTTTAATCACAGTGAGCTGGCGCTGCTGGAAGAGTCGTTAAAGGCCCTGCCGTGGGAAAGTTTGCTGGAAAACCCGCGGCTGGTTCTGTTGCAGGCATGGCTGATGCAAAGCCAGCACCGCTACAGCGAAGTGAATACCCTGCTGGCGCGCGCTGAGCAAGAAATTCAGGGCATGATGGACGGTACGCTGCATGCGGAATTCAACGCCCTGCGCGCTCAGGTCGCGATTAACGACGGCAACCCGGATGAAGCGGAACGGCTGGCAAAACTGGCGCTGGATGAGCTGCCGATCGCCTGGTTTTACAGCCGTATTGTCGCCACCTCCGTACACGGCGAAGTGCTGCACTGTAAAGGCGATCTCTCCCGCTCACTGTCGCTGATGCAGCAAACTGAGCAAATGTCGCGTCATCATGACGTCTGGCATTACGCCCTCTGGAGCCTGCTCCAACAAAGTGAAATTCTCTTCGCCCAGGGCTTTTTGCAGGCCGCCTGGGAAACCCAGGAGAAAGCGTTCCAGCTGATTAAAGAGCAACATCTCGAACAGTTGCCGATGCACGAGTTCCTGATGCGCATTCGCGCGCAGCTTCTGTGGGCATGGGCGCGTCTTGACGAAGCGGAAGCCTCCGCCCGCAGCGGTATTGATGTGCTTTCCGCATTCCAGCCGCAGCAGCAATTGCAGTGTCTGGCGCTGCTGGTGCAGTGCTCGCTGGCGCGCGGCGATCTGGATAATGCCCGCACGCAGTTGAACCGTCTGGAGAACCTGCTGGGCAACGGCCAGTATCACAGCGACTGGATTTCCAATGCCGATAAGGTTCGCGTGATTTACTGGCAGATGACGGGCGATAAGAAGTCCGCCGCCAACTGGCTGCGTCATACGCCGAAACCAGAATTTGCCAACAACCACTTCCTGCAAGGCCAGTGGCGTAATATCGCCAGGGCGCAGATCCTGCTGGGTGAGTTTGAATCCGCAGAGATTGTGCTGGAAGAGCTAAACGAGAACGCCCGTAGCCTGCGTTTAATGAGCGATCTTAACCGTAACCTGCTGTTGCTTAATCAACTGTACTGGCAGGCCGGACGTAAAAACGACGCCCAGCGGGTGTTGCTTGATGCGCTGCAACTGGCGAACCGTACCGGTTTCATCAGCCACTTTGTGATTGAAGGCGAAGCGATGGCGCAGCAACTGCGTCAGTTGATTCAGTTGAATACGCTGCCGGAGCTTGAACAACATCGCGCACAGCGCATCCTGCGGGAAATTAACCAGCACCATCGACATAAGTTCGCCCATTTTGACGAAGGCTTTGTGGAGCGGCTGTTAAATCACCCGGACGTACCGGAGCTGATCCGCACCAGCCCGCTAACGCAGCGTGAGTGGCAGGTTCTGGGGCTGATCTATTCCGGCTACAGCAACGAGCAAATCGCTGGCGAGCTGGCGGTTGCGGCCACGACCATCAAAACGCACATTCGCAATTTATATCAGAAGCTCGGCGTCGCGCATCGTCAGGACGCCGTACAACATGCGCAGAGGCTTTTGAAAATGATGGGGTACGGGGTGTGATGATTGCCCGGTGGCGCTTACGCTTACCGGGCCTACAATCACGATGATCAGCACAACTCTAACTGAATATGGTGGTCGGTAAGCACCTGCAATACCCCTGCTGGCGGCGTCATATCGGTATAGACGGCATCCACCAGGCTAATGCTGCCCATATTCACCATCGCATTACGACCAAACTTAGAGTGATCCACAACCAGCATCACATGGCGTGAATTTTCAATAATCGCGCGTTTCGTGCGTACTTCGTGATAATCAAATTCCAGCAGCGACCCATCGCTGTCGATACCGCTGATCCCCAGAATGCCAAAATCCAGGCGGAATTGAGAGATGAAATCGAGCGTCGCTTCGCCAATAATGCCGCCGTCACGGCTGCGAAGCTCACCGCCAGCGAGAATAATGCGAAAATCCTCTTTCACCATCAGCGTGTTCGCCACGTTGAGATTGTTGGTCACAATGCGCAGGTTACTGTGATCCAACAAGGCATGCGCCACCGCTTCCGGCGTCGTGCCGATATCGATAAACAGCGTTGAACCGTTGGGGATTTGCGTGGCGACTTTCCGCGCAATACGTTCCTTCTCCGCCGTTTGCGTCGCTTTACGATCGTGCCACGGCGTGTTTACCGAGCTGGAAGGCAACGCCGCGCCGCCGTGGTGGCGCAGGATCATATTCTGCTCCGCCAGGTCGTTGAGATCCCGACGGATGGTTTGTGGGCTGACGGAGAAATGTTCCACCAGTTCTTCAGTGCTGACGTATCCCTGCTTTTTTACCAGTTCGATGATAGCGTCATGACGTTGTGTCTGTTTCATTGTTATTCCCTGGAATTTTGCCGGATGGCGACGCCTGGCGTTTTATCCGGCCTACCGACCGTGCATTTTTAGTAGGCCGGATAAGGCGTTTCGCCGCCATCCGGCGCAACCCCAATCATGTTCGTTTTCGCGCATTCACCGTGTCAGCAAATGCCATCGCCAGCCCCACGGCCAGCCCGGCGATGTGCGCACCGTTCGCCATCGACATGCCAAACACATCAAACCACCCGGCAACAATCCAGATCAACGCAAAAGCAATAAGCCCACGCTGTAGATATATGCCGCTTTGCGGATCGCGTTCACCACGTAGCCAGGCGTAGCCCATCAGCGCGTAAACCACGCCGGAAAGCCCACCAAACCACGGGCCGCTGAACTTCTGCTGTACATAACCGCTCAGCAATGCGCTGATGACGGTAATAACGATCAGTTTTCCGCTGCCCAGACGTTTTTCCACCGCCCCGCCGATATACCACCACCACAACAGGTTGAAGAGGATATGCATTAACGAGAAGTGCATAAACGCATGGGTGAAATAGCGCCAGAACTCAAATTTCAGTGACGGATCAAACGGCCACGCCAGCCACACCATGACGCTCTGCGCGCCGACGATGCTCATCACAACGAACACCAGGATACAGGCGATCATAATAAGCCAGGTGACCGGGCCCGCCCTCTCGCGCAATGTGGCGATAAACGGGAAACGGCGATAGTGCAGCCCACTGCCGGTATGACCGGACTGCCAGCTTGCCGCCAGATAACGCGGATCGGCGGGATTTTCCAGAAAGCGCGCCAGCTCCGCCCGCACGCACTCGGCCTGAGATTCGTCCGCCAGCCAGACATCGCTTTGATGATGTTGTTGAATCGTCAGGATAACGCCCTGCGTCGCCATGTAATCAACAAATGCCTGCGCCACGCGGGGGTTAGCAAAAGAGGTAATCATCAACATTGTTGCTGTCGCTTAGTCCACACAAAAGAGGACAGTATATAGGCCCTTCCGGCTTCAGGCTGCATCTTTGTGGGCTTATGCGCCAAATGCCACCTCTGAGGGGAAATGGCGGTGCCAGGCATCAAACCCGCCATCAATACTGTAAACCGCGTCATAACCCTGTTGTAGCAGGTACTGTGCCGCGCCTTTGCTGCTATTGCCGTGATAGCACATCACCATCACCACGGTATCGAAATCATGGTCGCGCATAAACGCGCCCAGCGTATCGTTGGTCAGATGGAACGCCTGCGGCGTGTGGCCCATCGCATAGCTTTGCGGATCGCGGATATCCACCAGCACCGCCGTTCCCTGGTGCAGCTTCTGGTGAGCTTCTTCGACATTAATACATTCAAACTGATCCATGAGTCTCTCTTTCTTTTATATGCAGGCTTTATATGCAGATGGCTATTTTACCGTTCAGTGTACGTCGCCGGGGTAAGTAAACGCCATAATGTTATATGTATCACTCTAAAATGTTTTTTCGATGTTACCACCAGCTCGTTTTTTTGCTATTATGCTCGATAACGAACATTTTTGAGCTTTAACGAAAGTGCAAGAGGGTAGCATGGAAACCAAAGATCTGATTGTGATAGGCGGGGGCATTAACGGTGCGGGTATCGCGGCAGACGCCGCCGGACGTGGTTTATCCGTGCTCATGCTGGAAGCGCAGGATTTGGCCTGTGCAACCTCTTCCGCCAGCTCTAAATTAATTCACGGTGGCTTGCGCTACCTTGAACACTACGAATTCCGCCTGGTCAGCGAAGCGCTGGCCGAACGTGAAGTGCTGCTGAAAATGGCGCCGCACATCGCCTTCCCGATGCGCTTCCGACTGCCTCACCGCCCGCACCTGCGCCCGGCATGGATGATCCGAATTGGTTTGTTTATGTACGATCATCTGGGCAAACGCACCAGTCTGCCCGGTTCAACCGGTTTGCGTTTTGGCGCAGATTCGGTGCTGAAACCGGAGATCGTGCGCGGTTTCGAATATTCTGACTGCTGGGTAGACGATGCACGTCTGGTTCTGGCAAACGCCCAAATGGTGGTGCGTAAAGGCGGGGAAGTGTTAACCCGTACCCGAGCGACCTCTGCCCGTCGTGAAAACGGTCTGTGGATCGTAGAAGCGGAAGATATCGATACCGGTAAAAAGCACACCTGGCAGGCGCGTGGTCTGGTCAACGCCACGGGGCCGTGGGTAAAACAGTTCTTCGACGACGGTATGCACCTGCCTTCACCCTACGGCATTCGTCTGATCAAAGGCAGCCACATTGTGGTGCCGCGCGTGCATACGCAGAAACAGGCTTATATCCTGCAAAACGAAGATAAGCGTATCGTATTTGTGATTCCGTGGATGGATGAGTTCTCAATCATCGGCACCACTGACGTGGAGTACAAAGGCGATCCGAAGGCAGTGAAAATTGATGAAAGCGAAATCAATTACCTGTTGAAGGTCTATAACGCGCACTTCAAGAAACAACTGGGCCGCGACGATATCGTCTGGACCTACTCCGGCGTGCGTCCGCTGTGCGATGACGAGTCCGATTCTCCGCAGGCGATCACCCGTGACTACACGCTGGATATCCACGATGAAAACGGCAAAGCGCCGCTGCTGTCGGTATTCGGCGGTAAGCTGACCACTTATCGTAAGCTGGCCGAACACGCAATGGAAAAACTGTCGTCCTATTACCAGGGCATTGGCCCGGCCTGGACTAAAGAGTGCGTGCTTCCTGGCGGGGATATCGGCGGCGATCGTGAAGATTACGCGGCCAAACTGCGCCGCCGCTATCCGTTCCTGACGGAGTCGCTGGCGCGTCATTATTCCCGCACCTACGGCAGCAATACCGAGTGGATACTCGGCGAAGCCACCTCCGTTGCCGAGTTAGGTGAAGATTTCGGTCACGAACTTTACGAAGCGGAGTTGAAGTATCTGGTGGATCACGAATGGGTACGTCGTGCGGACGACGCGTTGTGGCGCCGCACCAAAGAAGGGATGTGGCTCAACGCCGAGCAGCAGTCCCGCGTGAGCCAGTGGCTGGCGGAATATATTGGCAAACGTCAGTTGTCGCTGGCGTCGTAATGACAATGCCGGATGGCGGCTACGCCTTATCCGGCCTACAAAACAGTCCACAGGCCCGGTAAGCGTCAGCGCCACCGGGCCTTTTGCCGGATGGCCACTAACGTCTTATCCGGCCTACAGGTAGTCCTGTCCCTTGTTACAACCTTACCGAATCAATGTGCCAGATATTTTCGGCATACTCCTTGATCGTCCTGTCGGAGGAGAAATACCCCATATTGGCGATATTGAGCATCGCTTTCGCGGTCCACTCTTCGGGATGACGATACAATTCATCCACCTTATCCTGGCAATCAACATAGCTACGATAATCCGCCAGCACCTGATAGTGGTCGCCAAAGTTAATCAACGAATCCACCAGATCACGGTAGCGCCCCGGCTCTTCCGGGCTGAACACGCCGCTGCCGATCTGCGTCAGCACCTGGTGCAGCTCCGCATCTTTTTCGTAATACTCGCGCGGTTTATAGCCCTGCTTGCGCAGTTCTTCCACCTCTTCCGCCGTATTGCCAAAGATAAAGATATTCTCCGCCCCCACATGCTCCAGCATCTCGACGTTTGCGCCGTCCAGCGTACCGATGGTCAGCGCGCCGTTGAGCGCAAACTTCATATTACTGGTGCCGGACGCCTCCGTACCCGCCAGCGAAATCTGCTCAGACAGGTCGGCGGCAGGAATAATGACCTGCGCCAGGCTCACGCTGTAGTTCGGGATAAACACCACTTTCAGCTTATCGCCAATCTGCGGATCGTTGTTGATCACCTTAGCAACGTCATTGATCAGGTGAATAATGTGCTTCGCCATGTAATAGGCCGAAGCCGCCTTACCGGCAAAGATATTCACGCGCGGCACCCATTCCGCCTCAGGATCTTCCTTGATGCGGTTATAACGCGTAATCACATGCAGCACATTCATCAACTGACGTTTGTACTCGTGAATACGTTTAATCTGCACATCAAACAACGCCTTCGGATTGACCACCACGTTCAATTGCTGAGCGATGAGTATTGCCAGCCGTTTTTTGTTTTCCAGCTTCGCCTGGCGCACCGCGTGATTCACCAGCGGGAAATCGCAATGCTGCTGTAGTTCGCTTAGCTGGCTGAGATCCGTACGCCAGGTGCGCCCGATATTTTCGTCCAGCACCTCAGAAAGCGACGGGTTCGCCAGCGCCAGCCAGCGGCGCGGCGTCACGCCGTTGGTCACGTTGCAGAAGCGGGTCGGGAAGATACTCGCAAAATCAGCAAACAGCGACTGCACCATCAGGTTAGAGTGCAGCTCCGATACGCCATTCACTTTATGGCTCACCACCACCGCCAGCCACGCCATACGGACGCGGCGACCGTTGGACTCATCGATAATCGACGCCCGCCCCAGCAGAGCGGTATCGTTGGGATACTGCTCCTGCAACGTTTTCAGGAAATAGTCGTTAATCTCAAAGATGATCTGCAAATGACGCGGCAGGATTTTACCCAGCATATCCACCGGCCAGGTTTCCAGCGCTTCGCTCATCAGCGTGTGGTTGGTGTAGGAGAAGACCTGGCAGCACACCTCAAACGCATCGTCCCAGTTGAATTTGTGCTCATCAATCAACAAGCGCATCAGTTCCGGGATCGACAGCACCGGGTGGGTATCATTGAGGTGAATGGCGATTTTATCCGCCAGGTTGTCATAGGTTTTATGCAGCTGGTAGTGGCGGCTCAGAATGTCCTGTACCGTTGAGGAAACCAGGAAGTACTCCTGACGTAGGCGCAGCTCGCGTCCCGAATAGGTGGAGTCATCCGGGTAAAGCACGCGGGATACGTTTTCAGAGTGATTTTTGTCCTCTACCGCCGCGAAGTAGTCGCCCTGGTTAAATTTACCAAGGTTGATTTCGCTACTGGCCTGAGCGCTCCACAGGCGCAGCGTGTTGGTGGCGTCGGTATCATAACCCGGGATAATCTGGTCATAGGCCACCGCCAGAATCTCTTCGGTTTCAATCCAGCGGGCTTTCTTGCCTTCCTGCTGAATTCGCCCGCCGAAACGCACCTTGTAGCGCGTATTATGGCGTTTGAACTCCCACGGATTGCCGTATTCCAGCCAGTAGTCCGGGGACTCTTTCTGCCGCCCCTCGACAATGTTCTGCTTGAACATGCCGTAGTCGTAGCGAATTCCATAGCCGCGCCCCGGCAGGCCCAGGGTCGCCAGCGAATCAAGGAAGCACGCCGCCAGACGGCCAAGACCGCCGTTGCCAAGACCGGGGTCGTTCTCTTCATCAATCAGTTCTTCGAGATCCAGCCCCATCGCTTCCAGCGCCCCTTTAACATCGTCGTAAATACCCAACGATAACAAGGCATTGGAGAGGGTTCGGCCAATCAAAAATTCCATCGACAGGTAATAGACCTGACGGGTTTCCTGCGACAGTTGAGCACGGTTAGAACGCAGCCAGCGTTCCACGAGGCGATCGCGCACCGCGAACAGCGTGGCGTTCAGCCATTCATGTTTATTGGCAATGACCGGATCTTTACCAATCGTGAACATCAGTTTGTAGGCAATAGAATGCTTAAGCGCTTCTACGCTAAGAGTGGGCGATGCATAAGTAAATGGAGCATTCATATAGGTGATTCCTGGATAACTATTTCAAGCGATAGTAAAGCTCGCGGTAAGACTTCGCCGCGACTTGCCAGCTAAAATCCATGGCCATAGCCTGCCGTTGCACAAACCGCCAGAGCGAAGGTCGGGACCACAACACGAAAGCACGCCGGATCGCCCGTAACAGAGACCAGGCATTACTATCTTCAAATACAAACCCACTGGCGATGCCGTCCGCCAGGTTTTCCAGCGAACTGTCCGACACCGTATCAGCAAGCCCACCGGTACGCCGCACCAGCGGCAGCGTGCCGTACTTCAGTCCGTATAACTGCGTTAAGCCGCACGGCTCAAAGCGGCTGGGCACCAGAATGACATCCGCCCCGCCCATGATGCGGTGAGAGAAGGCTTCGTGATAGCCGATCTGCACGCCCACCTGGCCTGGGTGTTCCGCCGCCGCCGCTAAAAATCCTTCCTGCAATACCGGATCGCCCGCGCCCAGCAGCGCCAGTTGCCCGCCCTGCTCCAGCAATCCCGGCAACGCCTCCAGCACCAGATCCAGCCCTTTCTGGCTGGTCAGACGGCTGACCACGGCGAACAGCGGCGCTTTGTCATCCACTTTCAGCCCCATCGCAATCTGTAGCTGGCGCTTGTTCTCCGCTTTCTCCTCCAGCGAATCACGCGTATAGCGCGCCGCCAGCAGCAGATCCGTTTCAGGGCTCCAGATTTTCTCATCCACGCCATTCAGCACGCCGGACAGACGCCCTTCCTGATGACGCTGACGCAGCAGGCCTTCCATCCCGTACGCGAACTGCGGCTCGGTAATTTCACGCGCATAGGTCGGGCTCACCGCCGTAATATGGTCGGCGTAATACAACCCCGCCTTCAGGAATGAAATCTGCCCGTTAAACTCCAGACCATGCATGTTATAGAACGACCATGGCAGTTGGATGTCATCCATGTGATGTGCATAAAACATGCCTTGATAGGCCAGGTTGTGTACGGTAAACACCGATTTCGCCGGACGCCCGCGCGCAGCCAGATACGCAGGCGCCAGGCCTGCATGCCAGTCGTGCGCATGCACCACATCCGGGCGCCAGAATGGATCAAGCCCGCAGGCCATTTCACATCCCACCCATCCCAGCAGCGCAAACCGCAGGACGTTATCGGTATAGGCGAATAAATTCGTATCGTGATAAGGGCTTCCCGGACGATCATACAGATGCGGCGCATCAATCAGGTAGATTCCCACGCCGTTATAATGCCCGAACAGGAGCGTAATTCTTCCCGCAAAGGTATCGCGCCGGGTCACTACCTGCGCATCCGGGATGCCCCGACGAATATCAGGAAATGCAGGAAGCAGCACACGAGCATCCACACCATCCGCAATCTGTGCCGCAGGCAACGCGCCAATCACATCCGCCAGACCACCTGTTTTGAGCAGGGGGAACATCTCTGAACATACATGTAAAACCTGCATTATCGCTCCTGTTTGACCTGCAATTTGCGCAGCATTTCACGCGTGACCAGCACAATGCCTTCCTCTGAACGGTAGAAACGACGGGCATCTTCTTCCGCGTTTTCGCCAATCACCATACCTTCCGGGATTACACAGGCGCGATCGATGATGCAACGACGCAAGCGGCATGAGCGTCCAACCCAGACCTCTGGCAGCAGGACTGCCGAATCGATGTTACAGAATGAGTTCACCCTCACACGCGGGAACAGGACGGACTGCACCACCACCGAACCGGATATAATGCACCCGCCGGAGACCAGCGAGTTGAGCGTCATGCCGTGGCTGCCGGAGCGATCCTGAACAAATTTCGCAGGCGGCAGAGACTCCATGTGCGTGCGGATCGGCCAGTCCTGATCATACATGTCGAGTTCCGGCGTCACCGAGGCCAGGTCGAGGTTGGCTTTCCAGTAGGCTTCCAGCGTGCCCACATCGCGCCAGTAAGGTTCAGATTCGGGATCGGACTGCACGCAGGACAGCGGGAATGGATGCGCATATGCCATACCGGCTTTGGTGATTTTTGGGATGATATCTTTACCGAAATCGTGGCTGGAGGTGTCGTCTTTGTCGTCCTCCTCCAGCAACTCATACAGATAATCGGCGTTGAAAATGTAGATCCCCATGCTGGCGAGAGATTTCGTCGCGTCGCCAGGCATGGCTGGCGGATTCGCCGGTTTTTCAACAAACTCGATGATCTTATCGCTCTCGTCCACCGCCATCACGCCAAACGCGGTGGCCTCTTCAATCGGCACCGGCATACACGCCACGGTGCAGCGCGCTCCTTTTTCGAAGTGGTCGATCAGCATGCGCGAGTAGTCCTGCTTGTAGATATGATCGCCCGCGAGGATCACCACATATTCCGCTTTATAGCGACGAATGATGTCCAGGTTCTGGGTCACGGCATCTGCCGTTCCACGATACCAGTTTTCGCCCTGCATCCTTTGCTGGGCGGGAAGCAGGTCGACGAATTCGTTCATCTCTTCGCTGAAGAATGACCAGCCGCGCTGAATATGCTGTACCAGAGTATGAGACTGGTATTGCGTGATCACGCCAATACGGCGGATCCCGGAGTTAATACAGTTGGATAAGGCAAAATCGATGATGCGGAACTTACCGCCAAAGTGCACGGCAGGTTTGGCACGTTTGTTGGTTAAATCTTTCAGGCGTGTACCACGGCCACCGGCCAGGATCAGGGCAACAGATTTTAATGGCAGCTGGCGCGCCAACATTACACGATCGTTCTTCTCTAAACTCACCATGACTAACTCCTTTTTTATCATCTCTGGAACACACACAGTCCGTGCGCAGGTCCCTGCCAGACAGCCGTAATCACCGGATTATCCTCTCCAGCGAATGGGGGAATAGCGTGCCACTCCCCTTCAGGTAAAACGATATCTGTCACCTCAAGCGTGGCGTTTATCGCGATAAGGAAGCGGTCTGAAAGCAGGATCTGCATCTGTTTCGGCCCGTTTTCCCACCCGCCCGCGCTTAAGGGCTCTGCATTTTTATTCAGCCAACGAACATTGCCGTCATTTTCTTCCCACCAGCGATTTCCCACTAATGCCGGTATCTGCTGGCGAAGATGAATCAATGCAGCGGTAAAGGTGGTTAGCCCACTGTTTGCCTGCTGCCAGTCCAGCCAGGTTAATGCGTTATCCTGGCAGTAAGCGTTATTGTTGCCGTGCTGGCTATGGCCGTGTTCATCGCCCGCCAGCAGCATCGGCGTTCCCTGAGAGAGCAACAACGTGGTCAGCAGGGCATGAATGCTGTCGCGCCGCCGTTCAATCAGATCCAGCGTGCCGCCTAATCCCTCTTTACCATGATTATCACTGTAATTGTTGTTGGTGCCGTCCCGATTTTCCTCACCGTTCGCCTCATTGTGTTTCTGATTGAAACAAACACAGTCGCGCAGCGTAAAACCGTCATGCGCGGTGATCAGATTGACGGACGCATTGGGCAGGCGATCGTGGCGTTTAAACACATCGCTGGAACCGGCGAAACGTCCGGCAAACTCACCGAGGGGCAGATTGCGTTGCAACCAGAAGCGGCGGGCCGCGTCACGGAAATGGTCGTTCCACTCGGCAAACGGCGGCGGGAAATTCCCCACCTGATAGCCGCCTTCGCCGATATCCCAGGGCTCAGCAATGAGCTTCACGCTCGACAATACCGGGCAATTGTTGATGGCGGTAAACAGCGGCGCATCCTGACGGAACGCCGGGGTACGCCCCATCACGGAGGCCAGATCAAAACGAAAACCGTCCACATGGCATGTTTCAACCCAGTAGCGCAGGCACTCGCACGCAAACTCCACCACGCCGGGATGGCTCAGATTGAGGGTGTTGCCGCAGCCGGTCCAGTTGTGATAGTCGCCATCCTCCTTGATCCAATAATAGCTACGGTTGTCGATTCCGCGCAGGGAGAAGAGCGGCCCGTCGAGATCCAGCTCCGCGCTATGGTTCAGCACAATATCAAGAATGACTTCAATACCGGCTTTATGCAGCGCTTTGATGGCATCGCGAAACTCATCCAGCGCCGTTTCCGGGGAGCAGGCATAAGCCGGATGCAGCGCGAACATCGCCACCGGGTTATAGCCCCAGTAATTCGACAGCCCCAGGCGCTGTAAGCGCGGTTCACTGGCAAAATGCGCCACCGGCAACAGCTCCAGCGCGGTAATGCCCAACTGCTTGAAATACGCGATCATCACCGGATGGCCCAGCGCCTTCCAGGTGCCGCGAATCTCTGACGGGATCGCCGGATGCAGGTACGTCAGCCCCTTCACATGCGCTTCGTAGATGACCGTGTTGCCCCACGGCGTGCGCGGCGGGACGTCATCTTCCCAGTCATAGCGGTCGGCGGTGACAACGCACTTCAGGGCAACAGCGGCATTATCACGATGGTCCGGCTCGTCGTACCCGCCGTGCAGCAGCGGGTTATCCTTCAGCTCTCCTTCAACGCGGCGAGCGCAGGGATCGATAAGCAGTTTTGCCGGGTTAAAGCGGTGCCCTTGCGCGGGTTGCCACGGGCCGTGTACGCGATACCCGTAGCGCAGGCCGGGTCTGGCGTCGGCAAGGTAGCCGTGCCAGATATCGCCGCTGCGCCCCGGCAGGTCATACCGCTGCTCATTGCCGAGCGCATCAAACACGCACAGTTCAACGCGCTCCGCATGCGCCGAAAAGAGCGTGAAGTTGACGCCATGACCGTCATACGTCGCGCCATGCGGTGTCGCTTTGCCGGTTGCCAGTTGCGTCATTCACCCTCCCGCACAAGCCAGATGGTGGCCAGCGGCGGCAGCGTCAGACTCAATGAGTGCTGGCGGCCGTGGCTGGCGATCTCGTCGCTGTGCACCACCCCGCCGTTGCCGGTATTGCTGCCGTGGTAGTGCATGGAGTCGGTATTCACAATCTCCCGCCATTTCCCTGGCTGATTGATGCCAAAACGATAGTCATGGCGCGGCACCGGGGTAAAGTTGCTGGCGACGATGATTTCATTGCCGACTTTATCGCGGCGGACAAAAATCAGCACCGAACGTTCGTTATCATCCACCACCAGCCATTCAAAACCGTAAGCGTCAAAATCAAGTTCATGCAGCGCTTTATGGTGGCGATAGGTATGGTTGAGATCGCGCACCAGCCGCTGTACGCCGTGGTGCCAGTTGTCGCCGCCTTCCAGCAGATGCCAGTCAAGGCTGGCGTCGTGGTTCCACTCGCGCCCCTGGGCGAACTCGTTGCCCATAAACAGCAGTTTCTTACCGGGGAACGCCCACATCCAGCCGTAATAGGCGCGCAGGTTGGCGAATTTCTGCCAGGCGTCGCCAGGCATACGGTCGAGAATCGATTTTTTGCCATGCACCACTTCGTCATGCGACAGCGGCAGGACAAAGTTTTCGGTGTAGTTGTAGAGCATGCCGAAGGTCAGCTTATCGTGATGATACTGGCGATGAACCGGGTCCAGCTTCATGTAGTCCAGCGTGTCATGCATCCAGCCCAGGTTCCATTTGTACCAGAAACCCAGTCCGCCCATATCCTGTGGTCGGGACACGCCAGCGAAGTCAGTGGACTCCTCGGCCATGCTCACCGCGCCAGGCACCTGCTCTCCCAGAATACGGTTGGTATTGCGTAAGAACTCAATGGCTTCCAGGTTCTCACGCCCGCCGAACTCGTTGGGGATCCACTCGCCTTCTTTGCGGCTGTAGTCGCGGTAAATCATCGACGCCACGGCGTCTACACGCAGCGCATCAATGCCGAAACGCTCAATCCAGTAAAGCGCGTTCCCGACCAGATAGTTGCTGACTTCACGGCGCCCGTAGTTATAGATAAGCGTGTTCCAGTCCTGGTGATACCCTTCGCGCGGGTCGCTGTGCTCATACAGTTTGGTGCCGTCGAAATCCGCCAGACCAAAATCATCCGACGGGAAGTGGCCCGGCACCCAGTCAAGAATGACGTTCAGACCCGCCTGATGAGCGGCATTGATGAAATAGCGGAAGTCATCGCGCGTGCCGAAACGGCGGGTCGGCGCATACAGCCCGGTCGGCTGGTAGCCCCAGCTGCCATCAAAGGGATGTTCATTAACAGGAAGCAGTTCGAGGTGGGTAAAGCCCATCCATTTTACGTATGGAATAAGCTGATCCGCCAGTTCGCGGTAGCTCAGCCAGAAATTGTTATCGGTATGACGACGCCACGAGCCCAGATGCACTTCATAGATGGAGACTGGCGCATCGAACCGGTTGGCTTGTTTGCGCTCTTCCGTCTGCACCACTTTTTCCGGTAGACCGCAGATCAGCGAGGCCGTTTCCGGGCGCATTTGCGCTTCAAACGCATACGGATCGGCTTTGATTCTCAGCTTGCCATGCGCATCGATCATCTCGAACTTGTACAACTGACCGTGTTGCGCGCCGGGAATAAACAGCTCCCAGATACCGCTCTCTTTGCGCAGGCGCATCGGGTGGCGGCGACCATCCCAGTAGTTGAATTGCCCAACGACGGAGACGCGCTGGGCATTCGGCGCCCAGACGGAAAAACGGGTTCCAGTAACGCCGTCCATTGTGTCGGCATGTGCGCCCAGCGTTTCATACGGGCGTAAATGCGTGCCTTCAGACAGCAACCAGGCATCCATTTCCTGGATCAGCGGGCCAAAACGGTAAGGATCGTCAATCAGATTCTGCTGTCCATGCCAGACAACAGCGAGCTGATAGCGAAAGAAATTTTTGCGTCGGGGGAGCACACCGCTAAAAAAACCGCGTGAGTCGATACATTCCAGTTTGCCGACTTTACGTCCGGTTTTCGGTTCAATCACCCACACTTCGGTGGCATCAGGCAATAGGGCGCGGACTTCCAGTCCCGCGGTGGTTTGGTGCATACCAAGTACGGAAAAAGGGTCCGCAAAATGGCCCGCAATTAGCGCATTAATCACGTCTCTATCGATACGATCGGACATGGCTGTCTTCCTGTTTTATGGTGTCACCCCTTCCAACTGATCTTCGACATCAGGTTGTGACACTTCTTTGACCTGAACGGCGCAGCACCAATGTGCATCCTCTCTGCCCCGTCCCACCTTCAGGCTAAGGCTTAATACCTCCGGTATTAAGACACCCTTAAAGAATAGCCAATGCTTTATCTTACTCCTGGTAAATATTGGAACATCTGCGCTTACTCCTGTATTACGCAAAAAAAAGGGTGACTCAGCACCCAACATTTAAACTCTGTTTTGTTTACCGGATGGCGGCGATGCGTTATCCGGCCTGATGATTCACGTTATTGGTGGGCCTGATAAGCGTCGTCGCGCTACCAGGCCATCCACAATTACGCCAGCTGACGCAGCATACGACGCAGCGGTTCTGCCGCGCCCCAAAGCAGCTGATCGCCAACGGTAAAGGCGGAGAGGAACTCCGGCCCCATGTTCAGCTTACGCAGGCGGCCAACCGGCGTGGTGAGCGTGCCGGTAACGGCTGCCGGGGTTAACTCACGCAGGGTAATGTCACGATCGTTGGGCACCACTTTCGCCCACGGGTTGTGCGCGGCCAGCAGTTCTTCTACGGTCGGAACAGACACGTCTTTTTTCAGTTTAATGGTGAACGCCTGGCTGTGGCAGCGCAGCGCGCCGACGCGCACGCACAGACCATCCACCGGGATCACGGAAGAGGTGTTGAGAATTTTGTTGGTTTCCGCCTGGCCTTTCCACTCTTCGCGGCTCTGGCCGTTATCGAGCTGTTTGTCGATCCACGGAATCAGGCTGCCCGCCAGCGGTACGCCAAAGTTATCAACCGGCAGGTCGCCGCTGCGGGTCAGGGTCGTCACTTTGCGCTCAATGTCGAGGATCGCGGAAGAAGGCGTCGCCAGCTCATCGGCTACGTGACCGTACAAGTGGCCCATCTGCGCCAGCAGTTCGCGCATATGACGCGCGCCGCCGCCAGACGCCGCCTGGTAAGTCGCAACAGAAACCCAGTCCACCAGGTCATTAGCAAACAGACCGCCCAGCGACATCAGCATCAGGCTGACGGTACAGTTACCGCCGACGAAGGTTTTAATGCCGTTGTTCAGGCCGTCGGTAATGACATCCTGGTTAACCGGATCAAGAATAATGATGGCGTCGTCTTTCATGCGCAGCGAGGATGCCGCGTCAATCCAGTAGCCCTGCCAGCCGCTTTCACGGAGCTTTGGATAGATTTCGTTGGTATAATCGCCGCCCTGACAGGTCACAATGATATCAAGCGCCTTCAGCGCGTCGAGATCAAAGGCATCCTGAAGTGTGCCGCCGGGCGTACCGCCGAACGTCGGCGCTGCCTGCCCAAGCTGGGAAGTAGAAAAGAAAACAGGGCGAATGGCATCGAAGTCGCGCTCTTCAACCATGCGTTGCATGAGTACAGAGCCGACCATACCGCGCCAGCCGATAAAACCAACATTTTTCATAGCGTTTTTTTCCTGCAAAGATGTGTGCTGTGTATGCAAACCAGTGTCCTACTGGTTCTTCCTTCACCATACAAAAAGCAGCCAAAGTCGCAAGTGAAATTAATCAATGATAGCGAAGCCATCAGTAATGCGACTTATCCCGCTTCCTAAGCAAGCAGAAAGTCCGCAGTAATTATCAGGGAATTTGAGTTATGAATGAAATCATTTCAGCGGCAGTTTTATTGATCCTGATTATGGATCCACTCGGAAACCTGCCCATTTTCATGTCCGTACTGAAACATACCGAACCAAAGCGCCGCCGGGCGATTATGGTTCGCGAGCTGTTTATTGCGCTTTTACTGATGCTCATTTTCCTGTTTGCGGGCGAGAAAATTTTGGCCTTTCTCAACCTGCGGGCGGAAACCGTGTCGATCTCCGGGGGGATTATTCTGTTCCTGATCGCCATTAAGATGATTTTCCCCAGCGCATCAGGCAACAGCGCCGGACTCCCGGCGGGCGAAGAACCGTTTATCGTACCGCTGGCCATCCCTCTGGTGGCGGGCCCGACCATCCTGGCGACGCTGATGCTGTTATCGCATCAGTATCCGAACCAAATGGGGCATCTGGTCATCGCTCTGCTGATCGCCTGGGGCGGCACGTTTGTGATTCTGCTGCAATCGTCGCTGTTCCTGCGTCTGCTGGGCGAGAAAGGGGTTAACGCGCTGGAACGTCTGATGGGGTTGATTCTGGTAATGATGGCGACCCAGATGTTCCTGGACGGCATTCGGATGTGGATGAAAGGTTAAGGATGTAAAAAAGCCGGGTGGCGCTTGCGCTTACCCGGCCTACGGTGTGGATATGTGCTCACTTGTAGGCCCGGTAAGCGGCGCGCCACCGGGCAACAAGACTCAGCTCAGAAGCTGGAACGCAATCATACCAACAATCGCGCCGACGGTGCCGAGGATGGTTTCCATCATCGTCCAGGTCTTCAGCGTTTGCGCTTCGGTCGCGCCAGTGAATTTACCGAACAGCCAGAAACCGGCGTCGTTTACGTGGCTGACCACGATAGAACCGCCCGCGATACAGATAGACAATGCCGCCATCTGCGCGCCGGAGAAGTTCAGTTGTTCCACCACCGGCATCACCAGCCCCACCGCCGTTAAGCACGCGACGGTCGCGGAACCCTGAATGATACGCACCGCTGCCGCCAGCACGAAGCAGGTGATGGCAATCGGCAAGCCCATGCCGGTTAACGCTTCGCCCAGCGCCGGGCCAACGCCGGAATCCACCAGAACCTGCTTGAACACGCCGCCTGCGCCAATCACCAACAGAATAATGCCCGCCGGTTGCAGCGCCTGACCGCAGATCGCCATGACTTTATCTTTCGCCATCCCCTGACGCACCGCCAGGCCATAGATTGCCACCAGGCACGCCACCAGAATCGCGGTGAACGGGTGGCCGATAAACTCAAACCATTCGTAAGCGCTGGAACCTTCCGCGACAAAGCGCGCGGCGATCGTTTTCAGCCCTACCAGCACCAGCGGCAGCAGGATCAGCGAGAGGCTGAAACCAAATGACGGCATTTTACCTTCGCCCAGATGCGGTTCGGTAATGTCGTCCGGGACGTGCAGTTCCACATAGCGGCCAATGAAATTACCAAACAGCGGCCCGGCGATGATCATGCCAGGGATTGCCGCGCACAGACCAATCAGGATCATCCAGCCAAAATCAGCGTGCATTTGGGACGCCAGCAGCATCGGCGCAGGCCCGGGCAGCAGAAACGCCGCAGCCGCCGCCACGCCCGCAAACAGCGGAATGACCAGTTTCACAAGGTTTGTTCCGGTATGGCGCGCCATAGAGAATGCGACGCTGATCAGCAGCACAATGGCGACTTCAAAGAACAGCGGCAGCGCGCAAATCAGCCCCGCCAGACCAATCGCGTAATGCGCGCGGCTGTGGCCGAAAGATTTGAGCATTTTGACGGCAATCTGATCGACTGCGCCCGTCTCATGCAAAATTTTGCCGAACATGGCGCCCAGTGCGACGACAATCGCCAGGAAGCCAAGCGTACCGCCCATCCCTTTTTCCATCGTCGCCGCGATTTTATCGAGCGGCATACCGGAAAAGAGACCAGCGCCAATAGACACCACCATCAAAGCAACGAAGGCGTGCATACGCGCCTTCATCACTAAAAACAGCAGCAGTAAAACAGAACCTACTGCTGTTAAAACAAGCGTTAATGTACTCACTACTTACTGCCTTTGTTAATGACCTCAATGGTGCTTGCCACGACACCTTCCAGCGGCTGATCGATATTCACCACCAGTACATCGCTCTCGTCAGCGCCCGGCTCTTCCAGCGTGTCAAACTGAGTTACCAGCATCTGCGTTTTAAAGAAGTGGCCTTTACGTGCCTTCAGGCGGCTTTCGATAACGTCAAAATCCCCTTTCAGGTAGATGAAAGACAGGTTTGGATTACCGTCGCGCAGCAGGTCGCGATAGTGTTTTTTCAGTGCGGAACAGACAATCAGCGATACCTTATTGGTTCGCTGCATCGCAAACGCCGCATCGTTCAGCGCCTGTAACCACGGCTTGCGGTCGTCGTCATTCAACGGCTCGCCGGAGGCCATTTTCATGATGTTGCAACGCGGATGGAGAAAATCGCCATCAAGAAACGCGGCATGCAGCTGATGCGCCACTTCGCTGGCGACAGCGGATTTGCCACTGCCTGATACGCCCATCAGAACGTAAATGTGGTGATCATGGTTAGTCGTGCTCAAAGTGGTGCCCCCACAGTACAAGGATCAGGAATTGTTACGGGTAACTGTTATCGGTAACATTGTCCGGCCGGACCAGAATAGAAGCAATATCCATTCGTGGCAGAAGTGAATAAGTGTGAGCTACTTCAAATTTGTTGGACTAAATAGATCCACCCGGTGACAAGGTGAAACCTAAATCTAACATTTTAGGCGTCACCGCTTCACCGCGTATGCGCGCCAGCAGGCGCTCTGCGCCGATACTGCCCATCCGCTCACGCGGCGTGAGTACGCTGGCCAGACGCGGTTCCATCACCTGACCAATGTCGTGGCCGTGGAAACCGGCAATCGCCATATCATCAGGAATTTTGAGCCCTAAACGCTGGCATTCGAACGCCGCCCCGACGGCAAGGTCATCGTTGGTACAGAAAATACCGTCCAGTTGTGGGTATTCACGTCTTGCCTGGCGGATCAGCTCAATCCCGGAAGAGTAAGACGACGATTGCTCCACCATCACGCTGTAGGGCACCAGTCCGGCGTCCAGCATGGCCTGTTCATAGCCCTTCTGTTTGATGATAGTACGTTCGTCGAGGCGCGCCCCCAGATAGGCGATATGACGATGGCCGCGCGCGATAATCGCGGCGGTCATCTGACGAGCGGCTTCAAAGTTGTCAAAACCGACGGCGATATCGAGGCATGGCGATTTGCTGTCCATCAGCTCCACCACCGGAATGCCCGCGACTTCAATCATTTTGAGCGTGCGCGGCGTATGGGTACGTTCAGTGAGGATTAGCCCGTCAATGTTCCATGACAGCATCGACTCCAGACGTTCCTGTTCCATTTCCGGCTTATAGCCGTAGTGCGCCAGCATCGTCTGATAGCCGTGGGCATCGGTGACGGTCTCAATTCCGCGTAACACCTCGGCGAAAACCTGGTTGGTTAACGACGGCAGCAGAACGCCCACCGCACGGCTGGTCGCGTTAGAAAGAATATCGGGAGCACGATTGGGAATGTAACCCAGTTCATCAAGTGCAGCAGCGATCTTGCCCCGCAGCGCGACGGAGACCTGCTCCGGGTTACGCAGAAAACGGCTGACCGTCATTTTGGTCACGCCTACGCGGTCAGCCACATCCTGAAGTACGGGTCTTTTCTTTTTCATCGTCCTGAAAGGCATAAAAGGGATAGATTTCCCCAGTTTACCACGGACGTGCATGAACCTTCGCAGAGAAAACTAAGGTTGTTTTTGTATTGTGAGAAATACACTAAATCATTCGAGTTGCATCAAGGCGGCGACGCAGTGAATCCCCGGAAGCGTACATCAAGTACGCGACCGGGGTAAGCCAGGAAGCCAACAAAGATGCGGCTTGAAGGATGACGTGTATTTTTAAACTGGCGGCAGGTCGAACAACAACACTTCGCTATCGCTGTCGGCATGGATGGAGATCGCCTGCTCATCCCAAATCGCCAGACCGTCGCTGGTAGACGCTTTGGTGCCGTTAATGGTGACGTTACCTTTCACCACCTGAATCCAGATGCGGCGTTCGGCGGAGATCTGGTGTACCGACTGTTCGTCTTTCAGCAGCGCCCAACGGTACAGCTCCATATCCTGATTCACTTTCAGCGAACCGTCGCGCGCATCCGGCGACAGCACCAGCTGTTTGCCTTGTACGGCGTCAAAACGACGCTGCTCGTAACGCGGCGTAATCCCGTTTTCCTGCGGCATGATCCAGATCTGATACAAACGCAGGCGGTCGGTATTGCTCGGGTTGTATTCCGAGTGACGAATGCCCGTCCCGGCGCTCATTATCTGGAACTCACCGGCAGGAACCTGCTCTTTGTTACCCATGCTGTCCTGGTGTTCCACTGCGCCTTCCAGCACATAGGTCAGGATTTCCATGTCTTTATGCGGGTGCGTCCCAAAGCCCTGGCCTGCTTCAATAACGTCATCGTTAATCACGCGCAGTGCCGAAAAGCCCATAAAGTTAGGGTCATAGTAGTTTGCAAAAGAGAAAGTATGCCAGGAATCCAGCCAGCCATGATTCGCATGACCACGGTCGTTTGCTTTGCGTAAGTAGATCATTGTATTCACCCCCCAGATGTTTTCGATGGAGTAAGTGTGAACCCAATCCAGACGGGATCATAGAGGGTGAAAATTGACTCCTCTGTTCAAAAATTATGAACAAGCCCAGAGGCGTTGATTTTGTTTATTTTGCAAGGGTTACTGTGGCCGGAGACGCCTGTTCAAACGCCCGCTCAAGGATCTCAAGGTTGGTGAGAACGTCAGATTCCTTGACGTAATTCGGCACGCCATGCGTAATGGTCTCGAACAGGGCGTCATAAACGCGGCCATAGTCGCCGACCTCCGGTTTCATCTCTTCTTTCACCGTCACGCCTTCGTCATTAACGTATTCCAGCAGGCCGACAGAATCATCCGCCGCAAACCCCGGTTCGCCGGGCATGATATTGGCCTTCAGGCTGGTTTCCTGCTGGTCGATGCCGTACTTCACAAACGAGCCTCTGGTGCCGTGAACGATAAATTTCGGGTAATCGATCTTCACTAAATGGCTGGTTTTAACGATGGCTTTCAGATCGCCGTAAAACAGCTGCGCTTCGAACGTATCATCCGGGTTGGCTTTATTGCGCAGGCTGCGGATGTCATAGGCCACATGGTCCGGGCGTCCGAACAGCGAAATAATTTGATCCATCGTATGCACGCCGAGGCCGTAAAACGCGCCGTCCTGCGGCAGGCCAGGTTTGGTTTCCGCAACCGGTCGGTAGTAATCAAAGTGGCTTTCAACTTCAACAATCTCGCCCAGTTTGCCGCTCTCAATCGCTTTTTTGGCGGTCAGGAAACAGGAGTCAAAGCGGCGGTTCTGGTACGGCGTGACGGTCAGCCCTTTGCTCCGCGCCAGTTCGAACAACACTTTCGCCTCGGCAAGCGTTGGCGTAAACGGTTTTTCCACCAGCACGTTTTTTCCCGCCTCCAGCGCGCGCCGGGCGTAGTCAAAATGGCTGTCCGCATGGGTACAGACGATCACCAGTTTTACCTGCGGATCGTTCAGCACTTCATCAAGATCGCTGGTGAAGTGAATATGCGAGTAGATCGGCGCCTGCTCTTCCGGCTTCGCGTGACGGCGGAAGATATGCGCAACATGCCAGCTGCCTTTACGGTTAAGAACATACGGCAGATGGTAGCGGGTGGTGCTTTTACCAAAGCCAATAAATGCGCAGTGTAAGGTCATGGGAGTGTCCTTTTTGAAAGGTGATTGCATACACCATAGCGCAAACAACATGTGGGAAATAGCGGTGAAACGATCGTAGGCTGGATAAGCATAAGCGCCATCCGGCGTCACAAGAGCCATTGCCGGATGACGGCGTTGCCTTATCCGGCCTACAAAAGAAGAAGCCTCAAGATCGGTCGTCGGCGTCGCGGTCAGTTTGTTCACGGCAAGCGCGCAGGGCCCGGAGCGTACTAAATGTACGTGAGGAGCACGAGCACTTCCCGGGGACAAAATGACAAGTAAGCCAGGCCGAACACCCAGCTCAAAAAAAAAGCCAGCACCCGGCTGGCTAAAGTAATACTGGAAGCAATGTGAGCAATGTCGTGCTTTCAGGTTCTCCGCAAGGGTCTCCCTGAACGCAGAGCAATAATAATCATTCTCATTCGCACTTGTCCAATACTTTTTGCAAAAAAATGCAGTTGACTCCGTTTTTAAAGTCAATGATGTTTAAAAGGACTTTTAACCTGCTAAGGACACAGAAATGAGCGAGATAGTGATACGCCACGCGGAACCAAAAGATTACGACGCAATTCGTCAGATCCATGCCCAGCCGGAGGTGTATCACAACACGCTACAGGTTCCTCATCCTTCCAGTGCGATGTGGCAGGAGCGGTTAGCCGACCAGCCCGGCATCAAACAGCTGGTCGCCTGTATTGACGATACTGTCGTTGGGCATCTCACCATTGCGGTCATCCAGCGTCCGCGCCGCAGCCATGTCGCCGATTTTGGCATCAGCGTTGATGCGCGGTGGCAAAACCGTGGGGTCGCCAGCGCGCTGCTCCGTACCATGATCGACATGTGCGATAACTGGCTGCGCGTGGAGCGTATCGAGCTAACGGTATTTGTCGATAATGAACCCGCCGTGGCGGTCTACAAGAAGCATGGTTTTGAGATTGAAGGCACCGGCAAGAAGTACGCACTGCGTAACGGTGAGTATGTCGACGCATACTTTATGGCGCGGGTGAAGTAATTTTCGCCTCCCCTCTCTCCAGGAGAGGGGAATATCCCGTAATTAAAAGTAGTCCGGCCCAATTCAGAATATCCTCAATAATATTTGGCTAAAGTGAAAACATTTATTAATTCTGTATACGAATCTGAGAATAGAGCGTAAACAGATAATAAAGAAAGGATTCACGGTTAATACATTTAGCATGCCGTTATTAAAGGATAATGTAATAATGGGGAATATTGTCTACCTGACAATAGTTGTATATGGAGTTTTATTTCTACCGCATCAATAGATTCGGTAGATGGGAGAAGTATCATTATATTCAACTGCGGGAAGCATTTCTATCAGGTATCCAACACCAATTCAGCGAAAATAATTTAGATACAGAAACAATAACCATCAGCTATGAATATATCCTCTGCAAACACCTTATTGCCAACACTGAGTTTAGCTACCTGGCGTTGCCCGAGAACTACAACCGCCTGTTTATCCCCCGTCCAAAAACACCCGCAGATAACAGCCTCAAAACGTTAAACAGCAAAGGGGTTGGCAGATTGCTTGCCGCCGGAGGTATCTACAACGGGAATATCGAAGGTTTCAGGGAAACGGCAGAAAAGTTGGGAGGAGATGCGATTAAGGGATATGATCACGTCCTGAATGATCAAACGAAAGGAACCATAATAGCCTTAGCATCAATCGCTTCTGTCTTTGGTATGGGGCGGTTAGGATTAGCTTCGGAGGTGGAAAAGTTCGGACAGGCAAAAGTCTGGAAGACACTATCAGTTCCAGATAGCATTGACACCACTACCATTGCAACAACAGGACAAAATTACCGCGCAATTGCCGCTGGTGCTGAAGACTTGAGTGTTGCACAAACAAAAACGCTGACACAATTGCCCAAAATGGGCTCAAGAATTATTGTAACCAAAGGCTTTGGGCAGAATGATTTAGCAGCGCTTAGTGCAGCTACAGGCGACGAGTTTGCAATGTTTACAACAGGTGGTAGAAGATTGATTATTCGCGGAAATGCAACCGGAGTACCAATAGGCATTGTTGAAGCTGAAGAGCTTGCTGCTAAAGGTTGGCGATGGTCCAGCCATGTTCATCCAGATGGAACATTAAGATCTTCTCTTGGTGATAGAGCGATTTTGAAGATATTTAAGGATCACAATTTGAATAGTAAGAGTTCTATATCTGATCCTTATGGACGCAGGTTCAACTTTTCACCTGATGGCGATTTAATTAGCCCAGAATGGAGACCATAGAATGAAAAAAATACCTTTAGACATTTTAGAACAAAAAGCAAAAGAAATTAGCAGAAAGACATTGGGTGATTATATATTGCCAGACAATATATTTTCACAATTGGCTTCAGGAGTAATTATTGATGGTGACGACAGAGTTTTTGTGCTGTTCATTCCTAAAGAGCTAGCAAAAGATACAATCGACATACTTAGAATAAGAATGAATATTCATTCAGGAGAGGGTTTTGTTGAATATGTTGGGCTTGAGCGGAAAAAGTAGAAATCCAGATAATAAAGTTATGCGCTTTAAGGGGAATGCTAATGATCACTTACAAAAAAGCTATAAACAAAGCCAATAAGTATCTTCACGATACAGATGCCCCTGTCGTCATCACACTCCACGGAAGATTTACAGAAAGTTGTTTTTTTGTTTCGAATCAATGGAGTATCTCAAAACCGGAGACAACGCTTCCCGTCTGGCAGGAAACACTCCTTTCATCATCGATAAAGATAGCGGTGAAATCTTTGATTCAGGTACTACCTGGCCGCTGGAGAAATATTTAAAAGACTACGAAGAGAGCAAAAAAGCACGAAGCTAAGCTTACCCGGATACAATTAACTATGATAACTGAAACTGAACTTAACGTACTAAAAGTTATGGCCGAAAAAGATATTAACTGGAACTGGATGAATCTGGATCGCACGCTTTCCATGAAAAGAATCCCGGGGTTCAGCAATGTCGTTAATATTGTGAATAAATTGGCTAGCGAGGGTCTGGTAAATATTGAAGATAGCGGGCATAAGTCCATGCCTCACTACCACGTCTCTGAACAAGGATACAGGCTACTAAAAAAAGAGAATTTATAATATTAGTTCTGACTGCAACTCACCATAGCAACCGTTCAGAACACCGATTCGGATAGCACCAGCGAAAGTGAGCCAGCAGTCAGAACGACCCGATAAGCCCCCTCCAGTATTGCAATAATAACCCCAGGAAAATCCCATACTAATCACCACAATTTATCATATATACAGATATATTTATCCTGCATATCACCTCCAATAAGATTACCCTCAAAGCATTAGTCTAAAAGTGAAAGTTTTTGTTTCTTCTGTATACGAACGACGTCATCAGGCGTAAATAAAGAAATGGATAAGGAGCAAGCGACGCCATTATTTACGACAGCACGTAACAGAAGGATTTGAATGGAATGAGTGATATCGTCTACCTGACGGTTTCAGGACAACAGCAGGGTGCTATTTCTGACGGATGTGGAACCATTGCATCCGTGGGCAACCGCTGGCAAATAGGCCATGAAGAAGAAATTTTTACCTTTTCGCTCACTAATAGTATAACCAATACTGGCAAAGGTTCTCATTTGCACGGACTGCGTTTCTGTAAACTGATCGATAAAAGCACACCGTTGTTTGTTAATGCTATTAACAACAACGAGCAGTTGTATATGGAGTTTTATTTCTACCGCATCAATAGATTCGGTAGATGGGAGAAGTATTATTATATTCAACTGCGGGGAGCATTTATATCAGGTATTCAACACCAATTCAGTGAAAATAATTTAGATACAGAAACAATAACCATCAGCTATGAATATATCCTCTGCAAACACCTTATTGCCAACACTGAGTTTAGCTACCTGGCCTTGCCCGAGAACTACAACCGCCTGTTTATCCCCCCGCTCAATCCGGGATTGAAAACCCTCAACAGTAAAGCTGTCGGCCGACTGCTTGCCGCAGGCGGCGTTTACAACGGGAATATAGAGGCGTTCAGGGCCACTGCGGATAAATTAGGTGGCGATGCATCTGCTGGTTACGAGCAGGTGCTTAATGAAAAAACAATTGGACTGGGTATTGCTGCTGCATCTATACTCTTTGCAAGAAAACAACCCAACCTCAGGCAGTTAGAGGAATTAAAAAAGGTTAAATGGGTTGATGAAAATGCAGGAATGAGTCAAAGAGCAAGAAATTATAACGATTCAGCTACTGGTGCTCGTTCAAACATTAATACTCAAAAAGGTCAAGCACCAACCATAGATAGAACCGATACAAAAAATAATAGCAGGCCGGTTCGCTTTGATGGAGTTGATGGAAATGTAATGATAGACAGGAAGATATCTGTAGTTACGACTCAAAAAGCTAAAGATCAAGCAATAAGACAGTCCGAGGCATTGAACAATAACAAAATGACAGGACGTTGGGAAGTACCAAATCAAACTCAAGCAAGTCGCGCACAAAAGATGTTTGATGAATTGGGAATCAAAAATATAGAGGTGAAAATTGTTAAAGAACAGTGAAGTGAAACTTGCAAAAATCATTGTCGATCTGGCTATATTTTTGGAGTTTACCAGCCCTGATTTGCTTGATCCTGACTGCGCTGTAGAAGCAATGGAAGGTATTTCAGCTGAACTGCAATCCTTAAACCATGAAGATAGAGACAACATGGCTAATATATTTAAAAATTTATCAAAAAAATATACAAGTGATAAAGCAGAATATGTTAGAAACCTTCCAGAATCATTAGGAATTATCTAATGCATCACAAAAAAACACCTTTAAAAAGGTAAAGAGCAATAAATAAAAATCAAATAGTTATATATGACAATAACTATAATTGAGTTTAACGTATTGAAAGTTATGGCAGAAAAAGACATTAACTGGAACTGGATGGTTCTGGATCGTACCCTTACTACCAGAAACATTCCTGGATTTAGTAACGTTGCTAATATCGTAACTATTCTGGTTAATCACGGATTAGTTGATGTCGTATACGGTAAGGACAAATCAAGACCACGCTACAGAGTTTCCCAAAATGGTTTTGACTTCCTTAAAAATCAACAACAACTTCTTTAGCCTTGAATTTTATAATCCTTCCCAAAATTATGTCTAATAAGTCAAGCCCCCTTCCACCGAAGAGGGCCGTTATCCTCAATACCCCGCCGTTAAATCATCGACTGAGCGCGGGTCAGACGCGCCGTACAGCGAACCATCCGGCCCGACCATGATACTCTGGGTGCTGCCCATCGCTTCTTTCAGCGCGACTTTTTGCCCACGCTGTTCCAGGAGTTTCAGCGTATCCGGGCTAAAGCCCTTTTCCACGCGCAGCTCATCCGGCAGCCACTGATGATGGAAACGCGGTGCGTTGGTCGCCTCAGCGACATTCATCCCGAAATCGATGCTGTTGACCACCATTTGCAGCACGGTGGTAATAATCCGGCTACCGCCAGGGCTGCCTGTCACCAGCCAGGTTTTACCGTCTTTCACCACAATGGTTGGCGACATTGACGACAGCGGACGTTTCTTCGGCCCTACGGCGTTAGCATCGCCGCCCACCAGACCGTAAACGTTTGGTACGCCAGGTTTCGCGGAGAAGTCATCCATCTCATTGTTGAGCAGAATTCCGGTGTTTCCCGCCACAATCCCGGTGCCAAACGTGGTGTTCAGGGTGTAGGTGACGGCCACCGCGTTGCCGTCTTTATCCACCACCGAGAAATGGGTGGTCTGATTGCTTTCGTACGGCGCCAGTTTACCGGGGCGAATCTCGCTGGACGGTTTGGCTTTATTGATATCTATCTGATCGGCGATGGATTTCGCATACGCTTTACTGGTCAGCGCCTGCCACGGCACCTTCACAAAATCCGGGTCGCCGAGATACTCCGACCGATCGGCATAGGCATATTTCTCCGCTTCAGCCATTATCTGCATGGCATCGGCGCTGCCAAACCCGTATTTCTTCATGTCGAAGTTTTCAAGGATATTGAGGATCTGCACGATATGAATGCCGCCGGAGGACGGAGGCGGCATCGAAAAGACCTGATACCCGCGATAATCGCCGCTAATCGGCGTACGTTCTACCGCTTTGTAAGCCGCCAGATCCTCTTTGGTGATAAGCCCCCCGTTCTTCTGCATCTCCTGTGCGATCTGGTCGGCTATTGCCCCTTTGTAGAAGGCATCAGGGCCATTCTCAGCAATCATCTCCAGACTTTTCGCCAGGTTTTTCTGCACCAGCTTGTCGCCCTTCTTCAGCGGTTCGCCGTCTTTCCAGAAAATAGCCTTGCTGTTTTCATAATTCGGCAGCACCTCACTACCGTAGGTTTTCAGGTCATCCGCCAGCGCATCGTTGACGACGAATCCCTCATCCGCAAGTTTCATCGCCGGGCGTATCACTTTGTTGAGCGGCAGGGTGCCGTATTTCTCCAGCGCCAGCGAGAATCCGGCCACGGTGCCCGGCGTACCGGTCGCCAGGTGCGACGTCAGCGATTTTTTACTGTCAGGATTGCCCTGATCGTCCAGGAACATATCGCGGGTGGCATTGGCTGGCGCCATTTCGCGGAAGTCGATCGCCGTGGTATTCCCGTCTTTGGTGCGCAGCAGCATAAAACCCCCGCCGCCGAGGTTCCCCGCCTGCGGATGCGTCACCGCCAGCGCATAGCCAACGGCAACCGCCGCATCGACGGCATTTCCCCCTTGCTTAAGGATATCGACGCCGACCTGGGTCGCCATCGCATCCACGGATGCCACCATCCCCTGCTTCGCACGAACAGGGTGGAAAACATCCTCTTCAACACCGTATGACACCGGAGGTGGCGCAGGCGGCGCGGCAACAACACTAAAACAACTTCCTGAGAGCAGAGCAGCAATGGCTACCCGGCGCAAAAACGTCGGTTTCATCATCGTTATTCTCCAGAGATACGGGGTCAGCCCCCCACTAAGCCTGGTGCATAACTCTGAAATAATCATCGTTGCGACGGGAAAGGAGTAAACTTAATAGATCCCCCCAGAGGAGGAAAGACGATGAAACGACTCTTAATTTTAGCGGCGCTACTGCCGTTTTCCGGCTTTGCGCAGCCCATCAACACCATGAATAACCCGAATCAGCCGGGGTATCAGATCCCAAGTCAACAGCGGATGCAAACCCAAATGCAGACGCAGCAGACCCAGCAGAAAGGAATGCTTAACCAGCAGTTAAAAACGCAGACCCAGCTTCAGCAACAGCATCTGCAAACGCAGATGAACAATAACGCGCAGCGGGTCCAGCAGGGCCAGGTGCGTGAGCAGGTTTTACCAAACAACAATGGCGGTATGTTAAGCGGTGGAACCCGCCAGAGCAGCGGTCAGCAACATCTGCTGCCCCAGCGACAGAGTGGCGATATGCTCAATAACTCGCCGCAGTAAAATCCGGCCCAATCACATCAATGGCATCGGTACAGATGCAGTCCACGCCCCAGCGCAGCAGTTCCGCCGCGCGCTGGGGTTTGTTGACGGTGTAAACCAGAATGCGCAGTCCCGCCGCCTTGAGCGCTTTTACCCGCGCTTCATCGAGCAATTTATGGTTGAGATGAACAGAGACGCAGCCCAGCCGGGTCGTCAGCGCATGCCAGTCGTCACGCCAGTCATCCAGCAGTAAACCGCGCGGTAGCTCTGGCGCCGCCTGTTGCGCCGCTTCCAGCGCATCAATTTCAAACGATGAAAGTAAAGGCGCGGTCATTCCAGACCACAGCTCCCGCGCAGCCAGCGCCACCACTCTCCCCGTCAATGGCCCGGTGCCGGTCGTCGGTTTAATTTCAATATTCGCCATCATGCCGTGCTCGCGGCAGCGTTCCGCTACCTGAGACAACAGCGGCAACGGCTCGCCTTTAAACTTGCCGCTAAACCAGCTCCCGGCATCAACGCGCAGCAGATCCTGCCAGTTGACTTCCCCCGCCACGCCCCAGCCGTTACTGGTGCGCTCCAGGTTGTCGTCATGCAGCAGAAAGATCTCGCCGTCTTTCGACAGCTTCACGTCAAACTCAATCATCGTGTGTCCGCACCGCGCCCCCACGTCAATCGCCGCCAGCGTGTTTTCCGGTGCGAGTTTTCCGCCGCCGCGATGCGCGACGATGTGGGGATAAGGCCAGTTACTCATACTCGTTGTCCTGTTTCGCCATCGAAAAGATGCAGATGATTTTCCGGCAAATGCAGCCATAGCGTGCCGCCTGCCGTCGGGCGTTGCTGATGCGCCAGCCGCACGACCATTTTTTGATCGCCCCAGCGTCCGTGCGCCAGGTTATCCGCCCCCAGCATCTCCAGCGTGTCCATCACCAGCGGTACGCCGCCTTCCGCCTGCGAGCTTAGCGCAATATGCTCAGGACGGATACCCAGCGTCATTTTCCGCCCGGCATAGCGGCGATAGTTCCAGTTAACGGGCAGCGCCATCCCGCTCTCCAGCTCAAAATGGGTGCCTGCGGCGCTGATGCGCCCCTCCAGCAGGTTCATCGCCGGGCTGCCGATAAAGCTCGCCACAAAGCGGCTGGCGGGCTTCTCATACACCTCTACCGGCGTACCGATTTGCTCCGCCACGCCTTTGTTCATCACCATCACCCGCTGGGCGAGCGTCATCGCTTCGACCTGATCGTGCGTCACGTACAGCGAGGTGGTTTTCAGGCGGCGATGCAGATGTTGTAACTCAAGGCGCATCTGGACGCGCAATTTAGCGTCAAGGTTGGACAACGGCTCGTCAAACAGGAAGACGGCCGGATCGCGCACAATCGCACGCCCCATTGCCACACGCTGGCGCTGGCCGCCGGAAAGCTCGCGTGGACGGCGTTTGAGCAAACCGTCCAGCTCCAGAATCCGCGCCGCCTCTTTCACCCGTTCAGCAATATGCCCTTTGCCCATGCCGCGAATCTTCAGCCCCCACGCCATGTTCTCCTCTACGCTCATGTGTGGGTAGAGCGCGTAGTTCTGGAACACCATCGCAATGCCCCTGTCTTTCGGCTCCATCTCCGTAACGCGCTGGCGGTCAATCCAGATATCGCCGCTCGTTACCCGCTCAAGCCCGGCCACCATACGCAGCAGCGTCGATTTACCGCAGCCGGACGGCCCAACCATCACAATAAACTCGCCATCCGCCACATCCAGCGTTAACGGCTGAATGACCTGGGTTTTGCCGTCCCAGCTTTTGGTTACTGCCTGTAATTTCAAACCAGCCATAAAATTTCCTACTTCTCACTGTCCACCAGGCCGCGTACAAACGCGCGCTGCATGGCTAAAACGATAACGACGGGGGGAATCAGGGTCAGCAGCATCGCCGCCATCACCTGATTCCACTGAGTAGTGCCTTCCCCGGTGGCGATCATGCCTTTAATCCCCGCAACGGCGGTGCCGAGATCAACGTCGGTAATAATCAGCAACGGCCACAGGTACTGGTTCCAGCCGTAGATGAAAGTGATGACGAACAGCGCCGCGAGATTGGTTTTCGACAGCGGCAGCACGATGTCGCGGAAAAAGCGCATCGGTGAAGCGCCGTCAATGCGCGCCGCTTCAATCAGCTCGTCCGGCAGCGTCATAAAGAACTGGCGAAACAGAAAGGTGGCAGTCGCTGAGGCCATCAGCGGCAGGGTCAGACCCGCGTAGCTGTCGAGCATTTTCAGATTGGCGATCACTTCTACCGTCGGGAAAATACGCACCTCAACCGGCAGCATCAGGGTGATAAAGATCATCCAGAAAAACAGATTACGCAGCGGAAAACGAAACCAGACAATGGCAAACGCCGACAGCATAGAAACGGTAATTTTCCCCACCGTAATGCCAAAAGCCATGATGAAACTGTTAAGCATCATCAGCCAGAACGGCGCGCTGTTCACGCCCACGCCGTTAACCCAGATCGTTGCCATGTTTTCCAGCAGATGCGTTCCGGGGATGAGCGTCATCGGCGTATCGAACACCGCGCTGTTGTCCAGCGTCGCCGCCACAAAGGCGACGTACAAGGGAAACAGGATCACCACAATCCCCAGAATCAACATAGTGTGGCTGAATATCGTCAGCCCGCGACGGTTCTCAATCATTGGTAACGCACCTTACTTTCCACATAGCGGAACTGGATAACCGTCAGAATGATGACGAGGAACATCAGCACCACCGACTGTGCGGCAGAGGCGGAGAGATCCAGCCCGGCAAAGCCTTCGCGGTAAATCTTATAAATCAGCGTGGTCGTCGCCTGTACCGGTCCGCCTGCGGTAGCGGCGTCAATCACCGGGAAGGTGTCGAAGAAGGCATACACCAGATTGACCACCAGCAGGAAGAAACTCACCGGCGCAATCAGCGGTAGCGAAAGTTTAAAGAAGCGCCGAACCGGCCCCGCCCCATCAATCGCTGCCGCTTCCGTCAGCGAGCGGGGAATGGATTGCAACGCGGCAAAAAAGAACAGGAAGTTGTAACTAATCTGCTTCCAGACTGAAGCGAACACCACCAGAAACATGGCCTGGCCGCTGTGTTGCGCATGGTTCCAGTCATAGCCGAACCCGGCAAGAAAATGGGTGATTAGCCCGCGCCCGGGGTTGAACAGGAAGATCCACAGTACGGCGGCCACCGCTGGCGCAACGGCGTAAGGCAGCAGCATCAGCGTTTGATACAGGCGGCTTGCGCGTACCACGTAATCCACCAGCGCGGCGAAAAACAGCGAGACCAACAGGCCGCTTACCGTCACCAGCGCACTGAATTTCATCGTCGTCCAGAAGGAGTCGAGATAGTAGCTGTCATGGAATAAGGCGACAAAGTTATCCAGACCGACAAACTGGCTGGACAGCCCAAACGGATCGACGCTTTGCAGCGAATACCAGAGCGCTTCGCCCGCAGGCCAGATAAAGAAAATGACGGTGATCGCCAGTTGCGGCGCAACCAGCAAATACGGCAGCCAACGCGAGCGAAACACCGGACGGGATGATGACATGAAGATTTGATTCCTGAACAGTGCCGGGTGGCGGCTTCGCCTTACCCGGCCTACGGTCTTGTAGGCCCGGTAAGCGCAGCGCCTCCGGGCATATCATGCGTTACGATTTCGTTGACTGCTCAAAGCGACGCAGCAGTTGATTACCACGCTCAACGGCGGCATCCAGCGCCTGCTGCGGGGATTTCTTCCCGGTCCACACGCTTTCCAGCTCCTCATCCACAATGGTGCGGATCTGCGGCATGTTGCCCAGACGCAGACCTTTGGTGAACGGCAACGGCGGCTTGTTCAGCATCTGGCGCGTGGCAATATCCGCACCGGGGTTCTTGTCATAGAATCCCTGCTCGCGGGTCAGGTCGTAAGCCGCTTTGGTGATCGGTAGATAGCCGGTTTTCTGATGCCATTCAGCGGCATTTTCCGGCTTCGCCAGGAAGTCGAGGAATTTCGCCACGCCGGTGTAGGTCTCTTTGTCTTTACCCTGCATCACCCACAGGCTCGCCCCGCCGATAATGGCGTTTTGCGGCGCATCTTTGGCATCCGCGTCATAAGGCATCATGCCTACGCCGTAATTAAATTTGGCGTAGTGGCGGATATCCGCCAGAGAACCGGAAGAGGCGGTGGTGATGGCGAAATCGCCGTTGTAGAACTTCTCAGTGGATTCGTCTTTACGCCCGAAGTAGCTGAAATCACCCTTCTTGTTCAGTTCTTCCAGCAGCGCGATATGTTTCACCTGCTCCGGCTTGTTAAATTCCAGCACCGCGTCAGTACCGTCAAAGCCGTTATTTTGAGTGGCGACCGGCAGACCATGCCAGGCGCTGAAGTTTTCAATCTGAATCCAGCCCTGCCAGCCGCTGGCGTAGCCGCACTTCATTCCCGCCGCCTTCAGCTTCGCGGTGTACTCCGCCAGATCCTGCCAGGTTTTCGGCGGCTGCTCTGGATCTAAACCGGCCTTTTTGAAAGCGTCTTTGTTGTAGTACAGCACCGGCGTGGAGCTGTTAAACGGCTGGGACAACAGATGTCCGCTTTTGGAATCGGTGTAGTAACCGGACACCGTCGGTACAAACTGCGACTCATCGAAACTGATGCCCGCGTCGCTGAACACTTCATAGACCGGTTTAATCGCTTTCGACGCCATCATAGTCGCGGTGCCGACTTCATAAACCTGCAACAGCGCCGGAGCGTTGCCGGTACGAAACGCGGCGATACCCGCGCTCAGGCTCTGTTCATAGTTGCCCTTATACACCGGCACAATCTTGTAATCAGGATTGGCCGCATTGAAACGTTGCGCCAGAGAATCAACCTCTTTCCCCAGCTCGCCTTCCATAGAATGCCAGAATGGAATGGTGGTAACGGCCATGGCGTTTCCCACGAATGCCAGGCTTAACGCCAGTCCTAACGCTGTATGTCGTAACGATGTCATTCGCTTATCTCTCTTGTTGTGCCGGATGCGCGATATCACGCGTTTTATGCTCGCGAGGTAACATGACATGCGCGAATGACAGAAAAATAACCTTTTAGTTACAAATAAATGACAGCCAAACGTCAGCAGGATGATAAGAAGATGATGGAATGGTGAAGATAATATGTAGGCCCGGTAAGCGTAGCGCCACCGGGCGACGGCTACCGACGCAAACGCTGTACAATTTCCTCTAGCGACAGACGTCCTGCGGCAGCTTCGACTGTCATATCAACATAATCGGGATTAGCAGCCAGAAAGATACCGTTACGTTTGAGAAACAGCAATGTGATGAACAATGCTGTTCTCTTATTACCATCGTTAAAAATATGTCCACGAGAAATAGCGAGTAGATGCATCGCCGCAAGGATCCAGACATCGGTAATACTTTCGTATTCGTATTTATTTAAAACACGGTACAACAGCGCTTCAGCCCGCCCAGGGTCCGGCATTCCCGGAACGCCGGGCGTTACGCTCAATAATTTGTCATGAAAACGGATTATCTCTTCCGCTGAGATAAATTGAAGTGTCATTTATCGGCCAGTTCCCTTAATTCGTCGCCGTGAACGCCCATGATGGCATCAAATTCAGCATCCAGTTTTGCTGTCTGATAACGTTCAAACTCCTCTGCGCTGATGATAACCGCAGATTTATGCCCCCGACGCGTAATCGTCACCGGCGTACCCGTGGCAGCAGAATCAAGCACAGAGGCAAGGTTCTGCCGTACCTCACTATAGTTCATTGTACGCATATAGCCTCCTTTTAAGTACGCATAAATTGTACAACTAAAACGTACAAAAAACAAAAAGCCGGGTGGCGGCTTCGCCTTACCCGGCCTACAGGATCGAGTAGGCCCGGTAAGCGTAGCGCCACCGGGCACACAGACGGTTCAGCCTCCGAGGTATGCGCTGCGCACCGCTTCGTTGGCCAGCAACGCATCGCCGGTATCTTCCAGCACCACATGACCGTTTTCCAGCACGTAGCCGCGATCCGCCAGCTTCAGCGCCTGATTCGCGTTCTGCTCGACGAGGAAGATGGTCATTCCCTGCTCGCGCAGCTGTTCGATGGTATCGAAAATCTGCTGGATAATGATCGGTGCCAGACCCAGGGACGGCTCATCCAACAGCAGCAAACGCGGCTGGCTCATCAATGCGCGGCCAATCGCCAGCATCTGCTGTTCACCACCGGACATGGTGCCCGCACGCTGGATACGACGCTCATGCAAACGCGGGAACAGCGCGTAAACCCACTTAATGCGCTCCTGAAACTGGTCGCGCTCGGCGAAAAAACCGCCCATCGCCAGGTTCTCTTCTACCGTCATACGGGAAAAGACGCGACGCCCTTCCGGGACAATCGCCACCGCTTCACGCATGATTTTCGCCGTCTGCCAGTCGGTAATGTCTTTACCATCAAACACAATCCGACCACTGGTGGCGCGCGGATCGCCGCATAACGTGCCGAGCAGCGTGGTTTTACCCGCGCCGTTGGCACCAATCAGAGTGACGATTTCTCCCTGACGAATATGCAGGCTCACCTCGTGCAGCGCCTGGATTTTGCCGTAGTGGGCACTGACTTTGTCAAAGGACAACATGACTTTTTCCATCTTATGCGTCACCACCATTATGCTTCACCTAAATAGGCGCGGATCACGTCCGGGTTGTTGCGAACTTCTTCCGGCGTCCCGTTCGCCAGCGGCGTTCCCTGGTTCACCACGTAAATGCGATCGGAAATCCCCATCACCAGCTTCATATCATGCTCAATCAGCAGAATGGTGGTGTTGTGATGATTACGCAGCTCCGCAATTAATTCGTCCAGCTCTTTGGTCTCTTTCGGGTTCAGACCCGCCGCCGGTTCATCCAGCATCAGGATCTCCGGCTGCGTCACCATGCAGCGGGCGATCTCCAGACGACGCTGGTCGCCGTAGGCCAGGTTGCTGGCCTGGCGATTGGCGTGCTCCAGCAGGCCGATACGCTCCAGCCAGGTGGCGGCGCGATCGAGCGCTTCACTCTGCGCCCGACGGAACGCCGGAGTCTTCAACAGACCCGAAAAGACGCCGGTTTTCAACTGCTGATGTTGCGCCACCAGCAGGTTTTCAATCACCGTCATCTCACGGAACAGGCGGACGTGCTGGAAGGTACGCACCACGCCCATACGGGCAATCTGCTGACCCGGCAGCCCTTCCAGATGCTGATCGCGCAGCATAATGGTGCCGCCGGTCGGTTTATAGAAACCGGTCAGGCAGTTAAAGACCGTGGTTTTCCCGGCGCCGTTTGGCCCGATCAATGAGACGATTTCGCGTGGATGCAACTCCAGTTCAACGTTGTTTACCGCCAGCAGACCGCCAAAGCGCATCATCAGGCCGTTAACGGATAATAATGGCTGACTCATGCCTGCTCTCCTTTCGCTTCCCCGTTTTTCAGTTTCAACTGCGGACGGGTCATCGGCAGCAAGCCCTGCGGACGCCAGATCATCATCAGTACCATCAAACCACCGAGCATCAACATGCTGTATTCGTTGAAGTCACGCATCAGCTCGCGCGATACCACCAGCAGAATAGCGGCGAGAATAACCGCGAACTGCGACCCCATGCCGCCAAGCACCACAATCGCCAGTACAAAAGCGGATTCGGCGAAGGTGAACGACTCCGGGCTGACAAAGCCCTGGCGCGCGGCGAACAGCGTTCCGGCGAATCCCGCAAACGCGGCGCTGATGGTAAACGCCGTCAGCTTAATGCGCGTCGGGCTTAAGCCTAATGAACGGCAGGCAATTTCATCTTCACGCAGCGCTTCCCATGCCCGCCCCAGCGGCATACGCAGCAGACGGTTGATCACAAACAGCGAGAAGACGACCAGCAGCAACGCCACCAGGTAGAGCCAAATCACGCGGTCGGATGGATCGTATTTCACGCCGAAGAAGTTACTGAAGGTATCCCAG
This sequence comes from Citrobacter sp. CK188, assembly GCF_030333525.1. Classification (NCBI taxonomy): domain Bacteria; kingdom Pseudomonadati; phylum Pseudomonadota; class Gammaproteobacteria; order Enterobacterales; family Enterobacteriaceae; genus Citrobacter; species Citrobacter sp. CK188. The sequence goes on along the minus strand of NZ_JAOWFU010000037.1, from coordinate 39,354 downwards.
CCGCCTTCACGGGCGGTACGGCTGAACTCCAGGCCGAAGAATGTCGGTTTCGGGATCTGGCTGATACCGTTCGGCCCGCCGGTCACTTCGGTGTTATTGAGCAGCAGGATGCGCACAATCTCGCCAAAGCCTAAGGTCACAATCGCCAGGTAGTCGCCGCGCAGGCGCAATACCGGGAAGCCGAGCAGGAATCCCGCCGCCGCTGCAACCAGCCCCGCCAGCGGCAGGCAGGTCCAGAACCCCAGACCGTAATAGTGGTTCAGCAACGCGAAGGTATACGCGCCAATGGCGTAGAAACCGCCGTAGCCCAGCACCAGCAGACCAGACAACCCCACCACCACGTTCAGCCCAAGACCGAGGATGATATAAATCATGGTCAGCGTGGCGATATCAACGGTGCCGCGCGACACCATAAACGGCCACACAACGGCGATGACCAGCAGCGCAATCAGGAACAGCTTCTGTTTCACGGTTGAGCCATCAATCGCTGGCAGAACAAATTTAGGCCCGGAAATGCCCTTCAGGCTTTTCTGGAAAATCGGTCGCAGCAACTGGAAGAAAAAGACCACAGCAGTACCGATAAACACCCACTGCCAGCGAATATCCGCAGCAGTCCCCACCACCAGTTTGGTGCCATCGAGTTCCAGTTGAACGCCCATAAAGACGCCCGCCAGCACGAAGAACATGGCGGCAGAGAGCAGCGCCATCGCAAAATGCATCGGTTTCATACTTTCTCTACCTCCGGGCGGCCCAGGATACCGGTCGGCATGACCAGCAGCACCAGAATCAGCAGCGCAAACGACACCACATCTTTATATTCGGTACTCAGGTACGCAGAGGAGAGCGCTTCGGCGACGCCCAGAATCAGGCCGCCAATCATCGCGCCAGGAATGCTGCCGATGCCGCCAAGCACCGCGGCGGTGAAGGCCTTCATCCCGGCCATAAAGCCAATATACGGGTTGATAACGCCATAGAACTGACCGAGCAGCACGCCCGCCACCGCCGCCATCGCCGCGCCAATCACAAAGGTCAGCGCAATCACGCGGTCGGTATTAATGCCCAGCAGACTCGCCATTTTCAGGTCTTCCGCACAGGCGCGGCAGGCGCGTCCCATACGGGAGTAACGGATGAACAGCGTCAGCGCCAGCATCGCCAGGAAAGTGACAATCCAGATGACCAACTGCATGGTGGTAATGCTGGCGGCGAAGTTCTCGCTGCTGCCGATAATCCACTGGCCGTTAAACAAACTGGGGAGCGCCACGTCACGCGAACCTTCGGTAAGACTGACGTAGTTTTGCAGGAAAATAGACATCCCGATCGCGGAGATGAGCGCAATCAGTCGCTTGGAACTGCGCACTGGCCGATAGGCCACCCGTTCAATACTCCAGCCATAGGCGCTGGCGATAATGATAGCCCCGACGAACCCGGCGGCGACCAGCAGCCAGCTGGTATCAATGCCCATCATCATCAGCGCGGCGATGATCATGAAAGAGACATAGCTGCCGATCATATAGACCTCGCCGTGGGCGAAGTTGATCATGCCGATAATGCCGTAAACCATCGTATAGCCGATAGCGATCAGCGCATAGGTGCTTCCCAGCGTGACGCCGTTAAACATCTGCTGCAAGAAATAGAGAAACTGCTCGGACATAAGGTAACCTTTCTCAACCCGCCCGTTTTGCGCGGGCGGAGGGATAACTTGTCTTCAGGCGTTATTTGGCAACGGTCGATGAGCCGTCGGCATGCCACTGGAAGACACCAAACTCAAATCCCTTCAGATCGCCTTTTTCATCCCAGTTCAGCGGCCCAATCACGGTATCAGCCCCGTGTGCTTTCAGATCTTTCACCAGATCGAGCGGCGCTTTGCTGCCGGTACGATCCATTGCGGTTGCCAGCGACTGCACCGCAGCGTAGGTGATCCACACGTAAGGGCCGGTAGGATCTTTTTTGTCGGCTTTAAGGGCATCGACAATGCCTTTGTTCGCCGGGTCCTGGTCATAGCGTTTTGGCATCGTCACCAGCATGCCTTCTGCCGCCGCGCCAGCAATGTTGGACAGTGAGGCATTGCCCACGCCCTCTGGCCCCATAAACTGGGTTTTCAGGCCGATAGCTCGCGCCTGGCGCAGCATCTGGCCCATTTCCGGGTAGTAACCGCCGTAATAAACGAAGTCGATATTCTCTTTTTGCAGGCGGGCAATCAGCGCGGAAAAGTCTTTCTCGCCAGCGGTAATCCCGTCAAAGAACACGATATTGGCGTTGCCCGCTTTCAGGCTGTCCTGTACGGAACGCGCCAGACCTTCGCCGTACTGCTGCTTATCATGAATAATGGCGATACGCTGCGGCTTCACTTTCTCAAGAATGTATTTCGCCGCCGTTGGCCCCTGGGAGGAGTCCAGGCCCGCCGTACGCATGATGTGTTCGTAGCCGCGCTGCGTCAGTTCCGGGTTTGTGGCGCCCGGGGAGATCATCAGGATGCCTTCATCTTCATAGATATCAGACGCGGGCTGTGTGGAAGAGGAGCACAGGTGGCCGATAACGTACTGAATGCCGTCGTTGACGATTTTGTTCGCCACCGCGACAGCCTGTTTCGGGTCACAGGCGTCGTCATACTCAACGCCCACCAGCTTATCGCCTTTGATGCCGCCTTTGGCGTTGATGTCTTTAATGGCCTGACGCGCGCCGTTAAATTCCATATCGCCCCACTGCGCTACCGGGCCGGACATCGCCCCGACAACGGCGACTTTAATATCGTCCGCCATTGCCGTATGCGACATCGCCAGTGCAACCACTCCTGCGATGATCGTTTTCGCATTCCGTTTCATTTACTGAATCCCCATTCGTGACGTTATTACACTTCATCCTTCACGCTGCCCCGGTGTTGGCTACGTGCGTTCACCCCAGTCACTAACTTATGTAAGCACCTGGGGATTCACGCTCTTGCCGCCTTGATGCACCTTGAATGATTTTGTGTATATATTTTGTATTTATGTGGTTAAAAAGCAGACTGTGCTTTTTTTGAACTATGCTATTTTTACCTGTTGCATTAATGGTTTAGCACAGATTTTTATGCAAAATCAGAGCAAATACTCTATTTTTCAGTCGATTAAGAAAAGATAATATTCTGATTTCAGCTATAGATAAACAAAAAAAAGCGCACTTGTCAGCATAAAATAACGGTACAAAGGGCGGAATAAAACGCTGCCTTCCAGGGGATTATCCTGCCTGTTTTTCATTCTCTGATGTTTCAAACTGTACTTATCGTTGCCAAAAAACTAATCGCCTGGTAAATGAAATAAAAAAGAGAAAGTGTCGGAACACATTATTTCGGTACACTGGTTCTCTCTTTGGTGATTTGGACATGCTGTCGATGAAGCTGACCATCGTTCGTTTAGAAAACTTTAGCGCCCAGGATCTCATCGATCTGGGTAAAATCTGGCCGGAATACTCCGCCTCGTCTTTAAGCGTAGATGATACTCACCGGATCTACGCAGCGCGTTTTAATGAGCGTCTGTTGGGCGCTGTGCGGGTAACGCTAAGCGGTACGCAAGGCGCGCTGGATTCATTGCGGGTTCGCGAGATCACGCGTCGTCGCGGCGTGGGGCAGTATCTGGTGGAAGAGGTGATCCGCAATAATCCGGGCGTTTCAGCCTGGTGGATGGCAGATGTCGGCGTCGAAGAGCGAGGCGTAATGGCGGCGTTTATGCAGGCATTAGGGTTTACGGCGCAGGCGGACGGCTGGGAAAAACGGTAATAAAAAAGCCGGATGGCGCTGACGCTTATCCGGCCTACGTGTTTTGCAACTCTCACGCAATTTTCCAGGGGGTAAGGCGAAGCCGCCACCCGGCACTCAATTACCTGGCGTCGGTTGCCGTACCGTCGGCATGCCAGGTAAAGACGCCGAACTCAAAGCCTTTCAGATCGCCCTTCTCATCCCAGGACAACGGCCCCATAACGGTTTCTACGGTATTCGCTTTCAGGTATTTGGCGATTTCAGCCGGATCGTCGGACTGATTCAGACCCGCCTGCAATGACTGCAACGCCGCGTAAGTGGTCCACACAAACGCGCCGCTTGGGTCCTGTTTCTTCGCTTTGATCGCGTCTACAATCGGTTTGTTTGCCGGAACCTGATCGTAGTTCTTCGGCTTGGTGACCAGCATCCCCTCGGCAGACTCACCGGCAATGTTAGACAGCGACACGTTCGCTACCCCTTCCGGCCCCATAAACTTCGTTTTCAGGCCAGCAGCGCGAGCCTGGCGCAGGATCTGCCCCATCTCAGGGTGGTAGCCGCCGTAATACACAAAGTCGATGTTCTCTTTCTTCAGGCGCGCCACCAGGGTGGAGAAATCTTTCTCGCCGGCGGTAATCCCGTCGAAGAACACCACGTTGGCGTTGCCTTTTTTCAGGCCATCCTGCACCGCGCGCGCCAGGCCTTCACCGTACTGCTGCTTATCGTGAATAATGGCGATGCGCTGCGGCTTCACGCTTTCCAGAATATATTTCGCCGCCGTCGGCCCCTGATCGGAGTCCAGACCGGTGGTGCGCAGGATCAGCTGATAACCGCGCGCGGTCAGTTCCGGTGCGGTCGCAGCCGGAGTAATCATCAGAATGCCTTCGTCTTCATAGATATCAGACGCAGGCTGCGTGGATGAGGAGCACAGGTGGCCGATAACATATTTAATGCCGTCGTTGACCACTTTGTTGGCTACGGCTACCGCTTGTTTCGGGTCGCAGGCATCATCATATTTCACGGCAACCAGCTTATCGCCCTTGATGCCGCCTTTCGCGTTGATATCGGCAATCGCCTGCTCCGCGCCGGTAAATTCCTGATCGCCGTACTGCGCTACCGGGCCAGACATCGCGCCGACAACGGCCACTTTGATATCCTTAGCAAACGCCATATTGCTCAAAGACAGGGCGATACATCCTGCCAATAACGCTTTACCCTTCATATTCATCCTGAGAATCCCCATTATTGTGGTTATTACGTATGTTGTGATGTTGTTGTTCAGCACTTTATTTCAATTAATGGTAAGCCACCCGTGCTTTAGCAGCATACTCTGCTAAAACATACCCGATTTTTATGATTTTGGAATAGCTAATTTGACAGTCAGATAACAAGTTGATGACAAAACGGGGCACCGCCGCAACGGGCGGCGTCGGTTTATCGTGTCAGCGAACGCGTAATGATCTCCAGCGCTTTACGGAACTGCGCATCGGGGATCGTCAGCGGATAGAGGAAGCGGATCACGTTGCCGTAAACACCGCAGCTGAGCAGCAGCAGACCCTCCTGCAATGCGCGATCCTGCACCTGCCGGGTAAATTCAGGGGACGGCTGGCCGGTTTGCGGATCGGTAAACTCTACCGCCACCATCGAGCCCTGCGCGCGGATCTCGGCAATGGACGGGCAGGCGGCTTTCGCTTTGTTCAACACCTCAACCAGATGCTGACCAAGCTGCGTGGCGCGAGTGCAGAGATCGTCTTCTTCAATCACATCAAGCACCGCATGCGCGGCGGCCACCGCCAGCGGGTTTCCGGCGTAGGTGCCGCCAAGACCGCCCAGCGCAGGCGCATCCATCACCTCGGCGCGACCGGATACCGCCGACAGCGGCATACCGCCGGCCAGACTTTTGGCCATCGTAATGAGATCCGGCTGAACGCCGTGGTGCTCCATCGCAAACAGTTTGCCTGTACGGGCAAAACCGGTCTGCACTTCATCGGCGATCAGCAAGATGCCGTGGGTATCGCATAACGTACGCAGCGCCTGCATGAAATCCGTTGGCGCGACGTTAAAGCCCCCTTCCCCCTGCACCGGCTCCAGGATAATGGCCGCCACCTGGTCCGGCGCAATATCGGCTTTAAAAATCCGTTCGAGACTGTTCAGCGCATCCGCCGTGGTAACGCCATGCAAAGAATTCGGATATTGCGCGTGATAGACCGATCCCGGGAACGGCCCAAAGCCAATTTTGTAGGGCGCGACCTTACCGGTGAGCGCCATCGTCATAAAGGTTCGCCCGTGAAACGCGCCACCAAAGGTAATCAGCCCCGGTCGCCGGGTACAGGCGCGCGCAATTTTCACCGCGTTTTCGACCGCCTCCGCGCCGGTGGAGAAGAAAGCCGTTTTCGCCGGGCCGTTGACCGGCACGCGCTCGTTAATACGCTCGGCAAGCGTAACGTAGCTTGCATAAGGCACGATTTGATACGCGGTATGGGTAAATGACTGGAGCTGTTTTTCAATTGCCGCGATGACTTTTGGATGACGGTGCCCGGTGTTCAACACGGCAATTCCGGCGGCGAAATCAATCACCTCATTGCCTTCAATATCCCACAGCGTGGCGTTTTCCGCTCTGTCGGCATAGAAACCGCACATCACCCCGATGCCGCGCGGCGTCGCCTGCAACCGTCTTTCATTCAGTTCGTTATTTTTCACCTTCTCCCCCTAAGATGCGCACAACCCATCGGTAAGTGTTTGCCAGGGGGGAAGAATTCGCCAGAGTGGGGGAGAAAAAAAGCGTTATCCCCGTAGTCCGATAAGCGAAGCGCCATCGGGCATTTATGTTTGCCTGTTTGCCGGATGGCGGCGGTGCCTTATCCGGCCTGGAAAACAAAAAACCCCGGATTCTCATCCAGGGTTTTTCGGGCACTTCGCGGAAATTACGCTTCGATAGCGGCGCGCAGTTTCTTCATCGCGTTCTTTTCAAGCTGACGTACACGTTCAGCAGAAACGCCATAGCGGTCGGCCAGTTCCTGTAGCGTGGACTTATTGTCTTCGTCCAGCCAACGGGCGCGAATGATGTCCTGGCTACGCTCGTCCAGACCTTCCATTGCGTGGGTCAGTTTGTTTGCCGCCTGATCGTCCCAGTTATCCTCTTCAATGCCGTCGGCAAAGTTAGAGGTTTTATCCTGCAAATACAGCACTGGCGCCATCGGCTGACTGTCAGACTCGTCGTCCGAAGACATGTCAAACGTCATGTCCTGCGCCGCCATACGGGATTCCATCTCGCGAACGTCTTTGCTGGTTACGCCCAGTTCGCGCGCCACCATTTCCACTTCATCCTGATTAAACCAGCCCAGACGCTGCTTGGTTTTACGCAGGTTAAAGAACAGCTTACGCTGTGCTTTAGTGGTTGCGACTTTAACGATACGCCAGTTACGCAATACGTATTCGTGGATCTCCGCTTTGATCCAGTGCACGGCGAAAGAAACCAGGCGCACACCCACTTCCGGGTTAAAACGGCGCACGGCTTTCATCAGGCCGATGTTACCTTCCTGAATCAGATCCGCCTGCGGCAGGCCATAGCCCGCATAGTTACGAGCAACATGAACAACAAAGCGCAGGTGAGACAGAATCAGCGTCTTAGCTGCTTCCAGATCGCCCTGGTAATGCAGCTTTTCAGCCAGTGCCCGTTCTTCGTCGGCCGATAACATCGGCCACGCGTTTGCAGCCCGGATGTAAGATTCCAGGTTACCAACAGGGGCTAAAGCTAAATTTTGCATTTCTTTGGTCATTCAAATCCTCTCAATTTATATCGTCTGGCACTGCAAATGAGCAACAAACGTGCCAGCGTTTATGAGCAACGAGAATAGCACTCACTCTTTTATCAGACAGTGATTTTATCCACAAGTTCAATGCAACGTTGTGAATAAATTACGCACAAAATGTGACACCGCTATGAAAAAACACTGTGGGCAGGGGAATGAGATGTTTTGATGCTCTTTCCCTGCGAACGGGAACTCATTGCAGGGAAAGAGTATACCACGCTTTTATTAATCGGGAGTAAAGTGACGTAAATGTTGCACAGTGGCAAGCCACGCCGCAACCCAGCCGATCATCGAGCACACCAGCAGCAGCAACAGGCACTCATCGAACGATAAGCCATTGATATCAAACTTCGTGCCGAAAACCTGCGCCACTTCCGTCACCGCTGACGACAAGCGCATCACCAAAATTTCTGACAAAATCAGTGAAAGAAATGCCCCTGAAAAACCGAGCAGCGCGCCGCCGTACAGGAATGGTCGCAGGATAAATCCATCCGTCGCGCCAATCAGTTTCTGCACGTTGATGGTGTCACGGCGGGCGAAAATGCTCAGGCGCACGCTGTTGCCGATGACGAGGAACACCGCCGCCACCATCAGCACGCCGATCATCGCGGAAACGCGCCCTACCAGCCCGGTCAGCGCCGCCAGACGGGCAAACCAGCTGTCATCCATACGCACTTCATCAATGCCGTTAATCTGCGAGATGCGATCGCGTAGCGTATTCAGCGACTCCGTTCCCTGGAAATCCAGTTTCGGGATCACCACCGCCACTGCCGGAAGCGGATTCTCTTCCAGCATGTCCAGCGCGCCGCCAAAGCCAGACCAGTTGCGGAACTCGCCCAATGCATCGTCGCGGGAGAGATAGTTGACCTTCTCCACCCCCTGCTCGGCCTGGAGCTGTGCGACCACCCCGGCGGCCGCGTCGTCATCCAGCGTCTTTTGCAGATAAACGGTGATCTGCGGGGACGGATAGTACTGCGTCGCCGCCTGGTTGACGTTCTTATAGACCATGTAGCAGACGCTTGGCAGCGTCAGAGAGATGGCAATCACCATCACCGTCAGAAACGTCGCCAGCGGCTTGCTTTTCAGATCCTGTAACGCGCCCTGGAACGCATAGCGCACCTGCTCGTTAAAGACGTTGGTTTTACGCGAGTTCGGCTTTGGCGAGGATTTTGCGCGTCTCGGCGCATTGCGGCCGCCGTCTCCGGACGAACCGCCAGATTTACGAAAACGGTCCAGTCTGCCGCCAAACTGCCTGATTTGGTTGATAGCGTCACGCTTATTCACTGACCAGGCCTCCATGCAAATGACCTTCGCTCAGGGTGAGCATACGGTACGAACGACGGGAGATAAGCCCGATGTCGTGCGTCGCCATCAATACCGTCACCCCAACGCGGTTAAACTCTTCAAACAGACGTAAAATCCCTTCCGATAAGGCATCATCCAGGTTCCCGGTCGGTTCATCCGCCAGCAGCACCGCAGGCTTGTTCACCACCGCACGGGCAATCCCCACGCGCTGCTGCTCACCGCCAGAGAGTTGAATGGGAAAATTCCTCGCTTTGTCCAGCAGCCCGACTTTATCCAGCGCCGCCGACACACGACGACGGATGTCGTCCCCGCTAGCGCCAGCGATAATCAACGGGATCGCCACGTTGTCATAGACCGTACGATCCATCAGCAGGTGGTGATCCTGGAAAATCATTCCGATCTGACGACGCAGAAACGGCACTTCACGGTTTTTCAGGCGCGTAATGTCATGCCCGCTGAAGAAGATTTTCCCGGCGCTCGGCCGTTCAATCCCACAGATAAGCTTCAGCAGGGTACTTTTCCCCGCGCCTGAGTGGCCGGTCAGAAACGCCATCTCGCCTGGCTGCATGTGGAATGTGACTCCTTGCAGCGCTTGTCTCCCACCGAGATAGGCCTTGCTGACATGTTCAAAGCGAATCATTGTTAATCCTCTCGGGCAAAAAGTGCCTCTATAAAATCGTCCGCCTTAAACGGACGTAAATCCTCGATACGTTCGCCCACACCAATATAGCGGATAGGAATGCCAAACTGATCGGCAACCGAGAAGATAACCCCACCCTTCGCCGTGCCATCCAGCTTGGTCAGGGTGATACCGGTCAGGCCAACCGCTTCATGGAACAGTTTGGCCTGGCTTATCGCATTCTGCCCGGTGCTGGCGTCGATGGTCAGCATCACTTCATGCGGCGCATCTTCGTCGAGTTTCTTCATCACGCGAACGATTTTTTTCAGTTCTTCCATCAGGTGCGCTTTGTTCTGCAAGCGACCCGCGGTATCGGCAATCAGCACATCCACATTACGCGCTTTCGCCGCCTGGATGGCGTCAAAGATAACGGAAGCGGAATCCGCGCCGGTATGCTGGGCGATAACCGGAATGTTGTTACGCTGGCCCCAGACCTGCAACTGCTCTACCGCCGCCGCACGGAAGGTATCCCCCGCCGCCAGCATCACGGATTTGCCCTGCTGCTCGAACTGACGCGCCAGCTTACCGATCGTGGTGGTTTTCCCCACGCCGTTAACGCCAACCATCAGAATAACAAATGGCGTTTTGCCTTCAATATTAAGCGGTTCGTCAACTTTTGCGAGGATATCGCCCATCTCGTCTTTCAACAGGCCATACAGCGCTTCGGCGTCATGTAGCTGTTTGCGGCTGGCGCCCTCTGTCAGGTTAGCGATGATCTTGCGGGTGGTTTCCACGCCCACATCGGCAATCAGCAACTGCTCTTCCAGTTCTTCAAACAGATCATCGTCGATTTTCTTACCACGGAACAGACTGATAAATCCTGAACCGAGATTTTCTTTTGTTTTCAGAAGACTACGTTTCAGGCGCGCAAAGAAACCCTCTTTTGTCGGCTTCTCTTGCTCCTGAATCACCTCCTCAACCGGCGTCTCTTCTTCCGCCGCCGGCACAACAACCACCGCGTCTTCCGCCGCTTCCACCGCCAGCGCCTGCGCTTCCCGTTCTTCGTCGGTCAGTTGCGGTTCGTTTTGCGCCTCTTCTTCTACCGCCTCCACGATCTCTACCGTTTCCACTTCGGCCTGCCACTCTTCAGGCGACGTCTCTTCGACGTTCACCTCTTCCGGCAGCGGCAGTTCTTCATGTTCCACCACCGCCTGCGGCTCAACGATGTCTTCTTCAACCACGGGGTCAACAACAGGCTCTACGACAGGCTCTGGCTCAACCGGCTGCGGTTTTTCGCTTTCCTGAACCTGTTCGGTGACGTTCACCACGGCTTCGGCGAAAGCGTCGGTCTCCGCCTTGCCGTGGGCGTGCGTTTCCGCGTCGGCGTCTGCCGCCGTCTCAACCGGCGTCTCTGGCGCTAACTGTTCTTCAACACGCTGTTGTTCTTCGGTTTTTTGTTCCTGTTCCTGCTCTTTTTCACCAAAGCCCAGCCAGGAAAAGAAGCCACGTTTTTTCTGTTTTGCCATCTGCGACTGTACTCCTCGCGGTTAATATCTGGCGCTATATACATGGAAGCTAAAAAAATGATGAAATAGTCTACCACTTAACTTAATTCACATCACCGCCTGGAATGACACGTCAGCAGCGGATTGAGCAATAGAAATGAAAAAACCGAATCACTCTGGCAGCGGTCAAATCCGCATTATTGGCGGACAATGGCGGGGCCGTAAACTTCCGGTTCCCGACAGCCCAGGGCTGCGCCCGACAACCGACCGGGTTCGCGAGACGCTGTTTAACTGGCTGGCGCCGGTCATGGTAGACGCCCACTGTCTGGATTGTTTCGCCGGAAGCGGCGCGCTGGGGCTGGAAGCGCTTTCCCGCTATGCGGCGGGCGCGACGTTGCTGGAGATGGATCGCGCCGTGTCACAGCAGTTACAAAAGAATCTTGCTACGCTAAAGGCAGGCAACGCCCGCGTGGTCAACGCCAATACGCTGGCCTTTCTGGCGCAGACCGGTACGCCGCACAGCGTGGTGTTTGTCGATCCCCCGTTTCGCAAAGGGCTGCTGGAAGAGACGTTAAGCCTGCTGGAAACGCACGGCTGGCTGGCTGATGACGCGTATATTTACGTCGAAAGCGAAGTCGAAAACGGTCTGCCGCCCGTCCCGGCAAACTGGTCGTTGTATCGTGAAAAAGTGGCCGGACAGGTCGCATACCGCCTGTATCAACGGGAAGCACAAGGAGAAAGCGATGCTGATTAATCTGGGTCGATTACTGATGCTCTGCGTCTGGGCGTTTTTAATTCTTAATCTGGTACAGCCTTTCCCGCGCCCGCTGAATATTTTCGTCAACGTCGCGCTGGTCTTTATGGTGCTGATGCACGGTATGCAGCTGGCGCTGTTAAAAAGCACCATGCCTAAAGATGGCCCGCAGATGACCACCGGCGAGAAAATCCGCATTTTCCTGTTCGGCGTGTTTGAGCTGCTGGTGTGGCAGAAGAAGATTAAAGATCAGTTGAAGAAGTAACCGTGATCTTTTCGCCCGGCGGCGCGTGGCGAGCCGGGCCAAAAACGCTATTGCTGCTTTGGTTTGCCGTCCAGTGTGTCGTTCAGTTTTTCAATATCGCTGTATTTTGTTTTGAGCAGATATTTCACCTGCTCGCAAATCTCTTCGGTCCGGGTGTAATAGGTGCCAGACGTCGGGCCTGAGCGCTCACATAAGACATAATTAGTGCCGAGGGGATAAAAAAGAACAATAAAAGAGAGGATATTGCCAACAACAAACCCTACCCCCGCAACATGGATACCAATGGTAAAAGCCCTGTCGAAGAACCTGGGCGGCTGCATGCTTTTCGTAAAGGTCACGTAGGCAATAGCTAAAACAAAGCAACACCCCACCGGAAACATCAATAACAGGCAAAATGAACCCCAGAAAAAATAAACGATGCTTCTGGATTCAATCAGATCGGTGATGTCCGGCACACTGGCAAGATAAAACCCCCAGGTAACCCCTCCAAAAACAAATATACCCAGAAGCAAACCACATCTTTTTTTAATATTCTCCAGATTAATATTAAAGTTCATATCAATAAATTCCGCCGTAAAGGGAGTTTCTGTACCCCAGGCGCTGGGCGTTCCACTCTTCAATTCTTTGCCGTTCTTTAAGTCCCTGACGAATAAACGCTATAAGTTTGTCTGAGAGCTCATATTTTTTGTCCACTTCATTCAGAGACCAGGCTATGAAAAGACCTAACGCCACAACACCGATGATTTCACCCCAAACCGGAAAAGCTGCACTCGCAATAAATGGAGATGTGAGCCATGAAGCAAATTGTCCCAAACACTTTTCTGTAAATACACTCACAATCACCTTCGCCACATCCATCGTCACGTTCCCCAGCAGTGCGGCGACGTCATGGTCGGATTTAAAGATCAACTCAATCAACCGCCAACATGCGGAAAACCAGATGCAGAATCTGGCCCCTGACATAATGCCGTTTCGAAACCCGGCGCTGCCAATACCTACTTCAAGCACCTTAGGATGATTAATCCGGTAACGGGTTCCATTAAGGATGCGTCGCAAAGAAGGGTAACCAGTAATCTTCACATACAGCTTTCCCTGATAAGCATACTGCGTTGCTTTAATCCCAAGGCCTTTTAAGGTGAAGACAATCTTCCCGGCCTGCTGATAAGAAAAAAGCTTTGACAGGTTTTTAGTAGCAGAAACCGTATCTTTAATGTTACCGGCATAATTCGTCGAAAAACTGACGGGTTTACTGCCCAGCAAATCGTCAATTACGCCCTGAGCCTCCTCAGGCGTCAGCAGCATGATGTGTTGAGGATTGTTGTTCAGGTTATTTTTTAGCGTTCTGATTTCATTCTCGACACGCTGATTACGTTGCCAGTTATTTCCCCTAAGAATATCTTCACGATGACTCCCTATCCAGTCATAATACCTTTCCATCATTACTCCTTAATAAATTCGTTCATCCCAGATACTGTATGCGCTGGTCCCAGCAATAAGGTGTTCCCAGGCAATAGACTCATACGACAGCTCAATGACTTCTTCTGGCTGACCCGCGCAGTCATCAATGGTATGAGGTACTTGCAGATGGATGCTGGATATTCTGGCATTGATAAGTTTTATCGCGTAATAACACTCATTTAAACCCGCCGGACTCGTGCGATAGAAGCTAAATTCACAGTTCAATGTTTCATTGTCAGTTATGGCTTTCCCTAATAACGGCGAGGATTTATCTACTGGCTTAATAAACGTCAAACATTGATGGTTCACATTTTGTGCCCGGCTCATGCCATGATTAACTGTCATTACCATTATCTGATCACGATGGGCGGGTTGTGATTTATTTCCTATCGAATTTACCGAGGCACATCCAGCAGAAATCAACCCCTGCGCCTGCCCATTCAAGGCCAACCACATTGTATTCGCCATATAAATTCCTTAGCTTTTTAAATTATATTCATATATATCTGCGATAACGTTGCAATAGCAGGATAGTGAAAAGTGGATAGCAGAATAGTGATATGACCGATATTTTAGTCACACAAAAAAATATAACACCAAAGGTATTGCCACAGAAAAATAAATAGCAGCCATATTTGAAAGGCATTATATATTTCAGTTGAATTTATTGTCGGCACTGGCGCTATAAACACAGTGCCGATCGGCGTTATTGCCCAGGCTTAAAGCCCTCAAACCGCGAACCTTTGTAGTTCAGCGTGCCTTTATCCCCGACCGTTAACGCATGGTACTGTTGGGCATCAAGCCGGAACGTCTGCTCAAGCCCGCCGCGCTGCGGTTTAAAGCTAACTTCATAGCGCATACTGGTGCCCGCTGGCGTCACCTGCTGCTGACGCGAGCGCCGATCGTTGATCGGCTTTTCGCGCTTATTGCTCACCACTACCTGCTTTTGCTGCAATGGCGCGGCATCGTTATCGGCTTTTTCTCGCCGCTGCGAAACAAAGCGAAACGACGCGGCGATAACAATCAAGCCAATGATAACAATGAAAAAAAGTGGTGGTTTACTCATCATTTTAACCCATCAGAAAATGCGGAAATAAGCATACCCTGCCCGTTATGGTGTTGTCATCTGCCTGCGCCGACCTCTACACTGGACAACAGGGCCGTGAGCATACCGCTCGCGAAAAAATAACGAATTCAAGGAACTAAGATGCTTTGGTCGTTTATCGCTGTCTGTCTTTCCGCATGGCTATTTGTGGACGCATCGTATCGTGGGCCAGCGTGGCAGCGCTGGGTCTTTAAACCTCTCACCCTGATTCTCCTTCTTTTACTCGCCTGGCAAGCGCCGATGTTCGACGCGATCAGCTACCTTGTGCTGGCGGGCCTGTGCGCCTCGTTGCTGGGCGATGCGTTGACGCTGTTGCCGCGCCAACGTCTGCTGTACGCCATTGGCGCATTCTTCCTGTCGCACCTGCTGTACACCCTCTATTTCGCCAGCCAGATGACGCTGTCGTTCTTCTGGCCATTGCCGTTAGTGCTGCTGGTGTTGGGCGGGTTGCTGATTGCAGTGATCTGGACGCGTCTGGAAGAGCTGCGCTGGCCGATATGCACCTTTATCGCCATGACGCTCATGATGGTCTGGCTGGCCGGTGAACTGTGGTTCTTCCGCCCGACCGCCCCGGCACTCTCTGCTTTTATGGGCGCATCGTTGTTATTCCTCGGCAACATCGTCTGGCTGGGCAGCCATTACCGCTGCCGCTTCCGCGCGGATAACGCTATTTCCGCCGCCTGCTACTTTGCCGGGCACTTCCTGATTGTCCGCTCACTTTATCTTTAATAACGCTTGACTCTGGAGTCGACTCCAGAGTGTATCCTCCGGTTAATGAGAAAATTATCATCAACCGGAGGATGCCATGTTGACACCCGATACTGATGGCAAAAAAGTCCCACAATTTTCATCCTTCAAACTGGCGCCAGCCCCCCGGAAGGTAGATGACTGCTGCTGTGAGGGCACCTGCGCAACGGAGGCTCTCGTCCCCGACACCATCGAAGGGACGCGTTACACCTGGAAAGTCGCCGGTATGGACTGCGCCGCCTGCGCCCGTAAAGTCGAAAACGCCGTGCGCCAGGTCGGGGGCGTCAATCAGGTACAGGTGCTGTTCGCCACCGAGAAACTGGTGGTGGATGCGAATGCCGATATCCGCCAACACGTTGAACGCGCCGTACAAAAGGCGGGTTATACCCTGCGTGATGAACAGGCCACAGCAGAGGCGCGCGAATCCCGGCTGCAAGAAAACCTGCCGCTGATCACGCTCATCATTATGATGGTGATTAGCTGGGGGCTGGAACAATTCAACCATCCGTTCGGCCAACTGGCGTTTATCGCCACCACGCTGGTCGGCCTGTATCCCATTGCCCGTCAGGCGCTGCGCCTGATGAAAACCGGTAGCTGGTTCGCCATCGAAACGCTGATGAGCGTGGCGGCGATTGGCGCGCTGTTTATTGGCGCGACGGCGGAAGCGGCGATGGTGCTGCTGTTATTTCTGATCGGCGAACGCCTCGAAGGGTGGGCCGCCAGCCGCGCCCGCAAAGGGGTCAGCGCGCTGATGGCCCTCAAACCGGAAACCGCCACGCGCCTGCGCGATGGCGTGCGCGAAGAGGTGGCGATCAACACCCTGCAACCCGGCAACATTATCGAAGTGGCGGCAGGTGGGCGCTTACCCGCCGACGGCAGGCTGGTCTCCGGTTTCGCCAGTTTTGATGAGAGCGCGCTCACCGGCGAGTCGATTCCGGTCGAGCGCTCAACGGGCGAGAAAGTCCCCGCCGGCGCCACCAGCGTGGATCGGCTCGTCACGCTGGAGGTGCTGTCAGAACCGGGCGCCAGCGCGATTGACCGTATCCTGAAGCTGATTGAAGAAGCCGAAGAACGCCGTGCGCCCATTGAGCGTTTTATTGACCGCTTCAGCCGGATTTACACCCCGGTGATTATGGCCGTCGCGCTGCTGGTCACGCTGGTGCCGCCGTTACTGTTTGCCGCGTCCTGGCAAGAGTGGATTTATAAGGGACTCACGCTGTTGCTGATTGGCTGCCCGTGTGCGCTGGTCATTTCCACTCCGGCGGCCATCACCTCCGGGCTGGCGGCGGCGGCACGTCGCGGGGCGCTGATTAAAGGCGGCGCAGCGCTGGAGCAGCTAGGCAGAGTCACTCAGGTGGCGTTCGATAAAACCGGCACCCTGACCGTAGGGAAACCGCGCGTCACCGCCATCCATCCGGCAAGCGGGATCGGCGAAGCGGAGCTGCTGGCGCTGGCGGCGGCGGTGGAACAAGGCGCGACGCACCCACTGGCGCAGGCCATTGTGCGTGAAGCGCAGACGCGTGAACTGACCATTCCGCCAGCGCTGGAGCAGCGCGCGCTGGTCGGTTCGGGTATCGAGGCTCAGGTTAATGGCGAGCGCATCCTGATTTGCGCCGCAGGCAAACGCCCGGCGGAAGCCTTTGCCGGGCAAATCAGCGAACTGGAAAGCGCCGGACAGACGGTCGTGCTGGTGCTGCGCAACGACGACGTAATCGGCGTGCTCGCCCTACAGGATACGCTGCGCGATGACGCCCGCGCCGCGATCGGCGAGCTTAATCAGTTAGGGGTGAAAGGCGTGATCCTGACCGGCGATAACCCACGCGCGGCAGCGGCCATTGCCGGAGAGCTGGGCCTGACGTTTAAAGCGGGCCTGCTGCCGGAAGATAAAGTCCGGGCGGTGACGGCGCTCAATCAGCACGCCCCGCTGGCGATGGTGGGTGACGGCATTAACGACGCCCCCGCAATGAAAGCCGCCGCGATAGGTATTGCGATGGGAAGCGGAACGGATGTCGCGCTGGAAACGGCAGACGCCGCTCTGACGCATAACCGCCTGCGCGGGCTGGTACAGATGATCCAGCTGGCGCGCGCCACCCACGCCAATATTCGTCAGAACATCGCGATTGCCCTGGGGCTGAAAGGGATCTTCCTCATCACCACGCTGCTCGGCATAACCGGTCTGTGGCTGGCCGTGCTGGCGGATACCGGGGCGACGGTGCTGGTGACCGCCAACGCGCTGCGGCTGTTGCGTAAAGGGTAGATTGTCGCCTGATGGCGCCAGGCTTATCAGGCCTACGGGGATCATGGCACGAACCCACGCAGGCCTGCTCATCCGGCGAAGCGAAGGCGCTTACTGCACGTCGGCAATCGCCTTCATCAACGCCTGGTGTTTTTCGCCATACTGCGCACGCACCGGCTCGGTGGCCTTCACGAAATACGCTTTATCAATTTCGTGGAACTGCACGCCGCCAGCCTTCATCTTCGCTAATGCCTCCTGATTATAGGCATCCCACAATTTACGCTGCTCAAACTGCGCTTCGCGCGCCAGCGTCAGGATCTTCTGCTGCTCATCCGCAGTCAGTTTGTCCCACTTCACTTTGGAATAGAGCAGCATTTCCGGGGTGATAAAGTGCCCGCTGAGGGTGTAATTCTTCGCAACCGGCATGTAGTTATGCGCGACAAAAGTCGGCGGGTTGTTTTCCGCACCGTCAATCACGCCGGTCTGCATACCGCTAAACACCTCGCTCACCCCCATCGCCACCGAGTTCGCCCCCATGTCTTTCAGCGTATCCAGCGCCACCGGGCTTCCCTGCACGCGAATTTTCATACCGTGGAGATCTTCCGGCTTTTCCACCGGGTTTTTGGTAATCAGGTTGCGCGTCCCGGAGTCCATCCAGCCAAGAAACACCAGACGTGATTTCGGGTTGTTCGTCAGCTTATCGCCAATGCTTTTCCCAATATCGCCATCAATAATTTTGTGCATGTGGTCTTCGTCGCGAAACACATAGGGCAGCGTAAAGACTTCGATATCCGGCAGAATAGCCGCCACCGGCGCCATCGATACGCGAATCATATCAATCGCGCCGATTTGCGCCTGTTCGATCATCTGTTTTTCATCGCCCAGCACGCCGCCCGGGAACACTTTAATTTCCAGTTTGCCGTCGGTTTGTTGTTTGAGTTTTTCGCCCATTTTCTGCACGGCGACGACATTCGGATAGCCCTGCGGATGGACATCCGCCGCTTTAATGACCTGCGCGAAAACGGAATGGGAAAACAGTATTGACGCGGTAGCCAGGCACAGGGAAGCCGCGAGCGGCTTGAGAGTCACTTTCATCGGGTCAGCTCCAGAGGTTGAGAGGGTAGCGTTAAAACATTGTTTTAGTTTTTACGCTTAAACCGTAGCCGATGCCCTGAAAGATGAAGGTGAAGTGCTTCACAAAAAAGCAGGAAAAATTGAAACGATGGTTTAAAAATGTCGCAGCGGTCACGCCGGTTTTATCCGGCTGAGACTCAATGCTTTTTACGCAGCAAATAGCGATACGGCAGCGAATCCGTCTCTTTCGCCATCAGCTCATGTTCCATAAACGTACAAAAGCCAGGAATATCGCGGGTTGTCGCCGGATCGTCGGCAATAATCAGCAGCGTTTCGCCCGTTTGCATGTTACGCACGGTTTTACGCACCATCATTACCGGTTCCGGGCAGCGTAGCCCCTGGGCATCAAGCGTATGGTCGGGGGAGGAAAACAGATCGGTCATCTTCGTCTCATTCACTAAAAAAACGGCTGTAGTTTACGCCCTGTTTGCCCGTAAGCAAATCAAGTTAACGATTGCGTGAAAAACAACCATTGCAATACGTTTTCAAAGCAGTATGATGCGGCGGTTTTATTGGGTTCCCTCACCCCAAATATCGATCAAAAAGGTACAATATGAACTCCTTTACTCAAATACAGCGCGTAAAAGCGTTGTTCTGGCTATCGCTATTCCACTTACTGGTGATCACCTCCAGTAACTATCTGGTACAGCTTCCGATCTCTGTTTTCGGGTTCCACACGACGTGGGGCGCCTTTAGCTTTCCCTTTATTTTTCTCGCGACCGACCTGACCGTGCGCATTTTTGGCGCGCCGCTGGCACGACGGATAATCTTTGCGGTGATGATCCCGGCGCTGCTCATCTCCTATGTCATCTCATCGCTGTTTTATATGGGTTCCTGGCAGGGATTTGGCGCGCTGCTGCACTTCAACCTGTTTGTCGCGCGTATCGCCACCGCCAGCTTTATGGCGTATGCGCTGGGCCAGATTCTGGATGTACACGTCTTTAACCGTCTGCGCCAGAACCGCCGCTGGTGGATGGCTCCTACGGCCTCCACGCTGTTTGGCAACGTCAGCGATACCCTCGCCTTCTTCTTCATCGCTTTCTGGCGCAGCCCCGATGCCTTTATGGCCGAGCACTGGATGGAAATCGCCCTTGTCGATTACTGCTTCAAGGTGCTCATCAGCATTATTTTCTTCCTGCCGATGTATGGCGTATTGCTGAATATGTTGCTGAAAAGGCTGGCAGATAAATCTGAAATCTCGGCATTGCAGACGAGTTAAAGGTTCATTTTCCGAGTTGTGATAAGATGGATGAATGAGCCGTTATGGCCGTTTATCGAAAGGAAGAAGTCAATGCGCAATCTGGTTAAATATGTCGGTATTGGCCTGCTGGTTATGGGGCTTGCGGCCTGTGATAACAACGATACCAATGCTCCGGCAGAGGGAACCTCTACGGAAAGCAACGCAACCGGACAACCTGTCAGCCTGCTGGACGGTAAGCTGACGTTCTCACTGCCAGCGGATATGACCGACCAGAGCGGCAAGCTGGGCACTCAGGCCAATAATATGCACGTCTACTCTGACGCGACAGGCCAGAAAGCGGTGATCGTGATTGTTGGCGATAACACCAATGAAGACCTCGCCGTGCTGGCGAAACGTCTGGAAGACCAACAGCGCAGCCGCGACCCGCAGTTGCAGGTCGTGACCAATAAAGCCATCGAGCTGAAAGGCCACACGCTGCAACAGCTGGACAGCATTATCTCTGCGAAAGGCCAGACCGCGTACTCTTCCGTACTGCTGGGCAAAGTGGATAACCAACTGCTGACCCTGCAAATCACGCTGCCAGCAGACGATCAGCAGAAGGCGCAAACCGCCGCTGAAAACATCATTAACACGCTGGTTATCCAGTAACGGTTAAGACGATGACACGGCCTCCTGCGATACCGCCGGAGGCCGTTTTTTTAACCGCCAGGTCAGCAACAGCGCAATCGCCACCAGACCCGCCGCCGCCAGATAGATAACCGGCACGCCCGCCCAGGTCATCAGCAGCCCCGCCAGCGGCCCGGTCACGCCCAACGATAAATCCATAAACACCGTATAGGTCGCCAGCGCCGCCCCCTGATTCTGCTGCGGCACCGCCTTTACCGCTACCACGCCCAGCGCCGGGAAGACCAGCGAGAACCCCGCCCCCGCCAGTAGCACGCCAATTTTCGCCATCCACGGCATCAGCGCAACGCCCACCAGCAGCAGCCCGATAATCTCCACGCTAAAGCAGATCATCGCCACGTTTAAGCCGCCTAACCGATTGATGCCATTGGGGAACAATAAACGGGCGCCCACAAACGCACAGCTAAACAGCGTGAGCGCGAAGGCGGCGCCATCCCACCCTTTCGCGTCATAAAACAGCGTGATGAAGGTGGCGATAACGCCGAATCCCGCGGATGCCAGCGCCAGCGCCATTCCATACAGCCAGACGCGCCCAAGCACAGCGCGAAACGGCAGCGGTTTGCCCTTACTGGCTTTCACCGCCGGGCGCGGGAGCGCAAACAGCACGGCCAGCAGCGCCACGCCCATGATCGTCAACGCCAGCCCCTGTAACCCGCCCCAGGCGTAAAACAGCACGCCAAGCGGGGCGCCCATCGCCATCGCGCCATACGTGACAATACCGTTCCACGAAATCACCCGGCCAATATGCAGCGACCCCACCACGCCTACGCCCCAGAGCGTTGATCCGGTTCCGGCGAAGCTTTGTCCAATACCCAGAATGACACGCCCCAGGCATAACAGCAGCAGGCTTGCAATCGGCCAGCCGCTGGCGAATCCCGCCAGGAGATAGCTCAGGCCGCTCAGAAAGCAGCCGCACAAACCAAAGACGACAACCTTTTTCGGCCCCAGCAGGTCAGCATAGCGCCCCGCATGAGGGCGGCTCACGAGCGTCGCAAAATATTGTAAGCTTATGACCAGCCCCGCCCAGAAGGCGCTAAACCCCATCACATCATGGACATAGCCCGGCAGGACTGCGAGCGGCAAACCGATCGTCAGATAACTGGCGAAGTTAAAAATCACAACAGAAACGATACGCAGATTGAGGCGCAATCCGCTAAGCGCCGGTTCAGCGACGGGTTCGGGCATGGGAGGTCACCACGTTTTTACAACAGTGTTTCATTTTTATCATGCTGAGTCGCGAAAATCAGTAGCAAGATTAAGAATATTGGTCTCAGACCAGGCGCTACACTTAGAAAAAATGCAAAAAGGAAGATGACATGACAACCCCTCACCCCGACAAAACGGGGATGCATATTCTGCTCAAACTGGCGTCGTTGGTCGTCATACTGGCAGGGCTCCATGCCGCAGCAGATATTATTGTGCAGCTCTTACTGGCGCTCTTTTTCGCCATTGTCCTCAACCCGCTGGTAACCTGGTTTATTCGTCGCGGCGTTAACCGCCCGGTGGCGATTACCCTCGTGGTGGTCGTGATGCTTATCGTACTGACGGCGCTGATCGGCGTGCTGGCTGCGTCAATCAATGAATTCGTCGCCATGCTGCCGAAATACAACAAGGAGCTGACGCGCAAGGTTCTGCATTTGCAGGAGATGCTGCCCTTCCTCAACCTGCACATGTCGCCGGAACGCCTGCTACAACGCATCGACTCCGATAAACTGATGACCTTCACCACCACACTGATGACCGGCCTTTCCGGGGCGATGGCAAGCGTAGTCCTGCTGGTGATGACGGTGGTGTTTATGCTGTTCGAAGTCCGCCACGTTCCCTACAAACTGCGTTTCGCGCTGAACAACCCACAAATTCACATTGCGGGTTTACACCGGGCGCTCAAAGGCGTGTCGCACTATCTGGCGCTGAAAACGCTGCTGAGCCTGTGGACCGGCGTGATTGTCTGGCTGGGGCTGGCGCTGATGGACATCCAGTTTGCGCTGATGTGGGGCGTGCTGGCGTTTTTACTCAACTATGTCCCTAATATTGGTTCGGTCATTTCAGCAGTGCCGCCGATGATTCAGGCGCTGCTGTTCAACGGTTTCTACGAATGCGTTCTGGTCGGCGCGCTCTTTCTGGTGGTGCATATGATCATCGGCAATATCCTGGAACCGCGCATGATGGGCCACCGCCTGGGAATGTCCACGCTGGTGGTGTTCCTCTCTTTACTGGTGTGGGGATGGTTATTAGGCCCGGTAGGGATGCTGCTTTCCGTTCCGCTTACCAGCGTCTGTAAGATC
Organism: Citrobacter sp. CK188; assembly: GCF_030333525.1. NCBI lineage: Bacteria > Pseudomonadati > Pseudomonadota > Gammaproteobacteria > Enterobacterales > Enterobacteriaceae > Citrobacter > Citrobacter sp. CK188. The sequence continues at coordinate 16,517 of NZ_JAOWFU010000037.1, read as the reverse complement.
TGGATGGAGACCACCAAAGGCGGCAGCAAGCTGGCGATTTTACTGGGGCCGGGTCGCCCGAAAAGTCGGTTGCCCGGATAATTAATTTACCTACCAACCAGGGTAGTTTTTATCTACGCACCTGCCCGGTAAACTGTCATGCGTTTTAAATATATGTGGCAGTTTACCTTAAATGAAATATGTCCTGCCGCCCGTTATTTAATAAATAAGAAACAGCATTCACCGGAATAAAGCGACTTAACTCAAACAGATATAACAATACCGCATTCAGTCGGTTTTCGCGTGAAATGAAAAATGCATAAAATAAAAACCGACGCCATTATGGCTGGCGTTCGTTATTAATAAATTAATAAGCACATTATTAGTCAACTAGTTAATTGATAGGGAGTTTTCATGAAACAATTCATTAAATGGTTTGCCGCTATTGCGGTTGTGGGTGCTCTGGCGGGTTGCGCGCGTACTGCGCCTATCGATCAGGTGCACTCCAGCGTGAGCGCGGGCCATACTCAGGAGCAGGTCAAAAACGCCATTCTGAAGGCCGGCGTTCAACGTCAATGGATCATGTCTGAAGTCGGGCCTGGCGTTATCAAAGGACGTCAGCAGACGCGCAACCACGTCGCTGAAGTGCGCATTACCTACTCCGCCACCGGCTACGACATCAAATACGACAGCAGCCTCAATTTGCAGGCTTCCGGCGGCAAAATTCACAAAAACTACAACCGCTGGGTACATAACCTGGACAAAGACATCCAGGTTAACTTGTCCGCAGGCGCGGGTCTGTAATTCAGGCGGTACGCACTTTCATTCAGGTGGCATTGAGCTGAACGTTCACGCGTCAAAAGCGGCGGCCTGAAAGATGACGCGGATTATTAAAGTCGGGTCGAAGACGGCCCGATAACTCGCTTTTACCCCCTCTTAACAGGTTGTCCCCATTATGTACGAACAGGACTCGCTCAGCGCACTGGATGCCATCACGGAAGCACAACGTATCGCCTTCGCCCCCATGCTTTTCCAGGCCGCATTGTGTCTGCGTAACGCGGGTGTGCTGACATATCTGGATCGGCAGGGTAAACGCGGCGCAACGCTCGACGATATCACTGAAAACAGCAGCATCAATGAATATGCCGCCAGCGTACTGCTGGATATGGGATTAAGCGGACGTATTATTACTCACAAAGAGGGGCATTATTATCTCGCGAAGGTGGGGCATTTTCTTCTGCATGACGCCATGACCCGCATAAATATGGATTTCACCCAGGATGTTTGCTATCAGGGGCTGTTTTATCTGGAAAATGCGCTAAAGGAAGGCAAACCGTCAGGACTGAAAATATTCGGCGACTGGCCAACGATTTATCCCGCGCTGTCGCAATTACCGCAGGCGGCGCGTGACAGTTGGTTCGCCTTCGATCATTACTATTCCGACGGCGCATTTGACGCCGCGCTGCCTTATGTATTCGCCAGTCGCCCGGCAACCCTGTACGATGTGGGCGGAAATACCGGGAAATGGGCATTACGCTGCTGCCAGTACGATGAAAATATCGCGGTCACTTTATTAGATTTGCCACAACAAATTGCACTTGCCCGTAAAAATATCGAAAATGCAGGATTATCTCATCGCATAGATTTCCATGCAGTGGATATGCTGGGTGATACGCCTTTACCTGGAGAGGCCGATATCTGGTGGATGAGCCAATTTCTGGACTGCTTTTCACCGGAACAGATTATCACCATGCTCAGTAACGTTGCCCGCGTGATGAAACCCGGCGCAAGGCTGTGCATTATGGAGCTGTTCTGGGATGCGCAGAAATTTGAAGCGGCCTCTTTTAGCCTGAATGCGTCTTCGCTTTATTTTACCTGTATGGCAAATGGCAACAGCCGTTTCTACAGCGTAGAGAAGTTTTATCACTATCTGGACATGGCAGGGTTCCAGGTGGATGAACGCCATGACAACCTGGGCGTTGGGCATACTTTATTGATATGCCAAAAGAAAAAATAACAAAGTGACGTTAAAAAAACGTCACTGGTATCACCGGATTACCGCGGACGCGCGTTGATGAAATTTGCACTAAACATAACAGACTGGCAGGCCAGAGCCCCAGGACTTAGCGAAGCGACCCACTGGCAGCAGTGGTCGCGGGAGCCGTACGCCATCGATCCCGCCGCGCCGCAGGCAAAACTGCACGAACTCCCGATGATGACCGCCCGGCGGCTCAGTTCCGGCAGCAAACTGGCGGTAGAGTGCGGGCTGGCCATGCTGCGTCGCCACGATATCGACGCGGTGCTCTATACCAGCCGCCACGGCGAACTGGAGCGTAACTACCGCATCCTGCACGCGCTGGCGATGGAACAGGCTCTCTCTCCCACCGATTTCGCCCTGTCAGTACACAATTCCGCGGTCGGTAATCTGACCATTGCCGCAAAACAGCCAGTTGTCTCATCCTCGCTTTCCGCCGGGAGAGACACCTTCCAGCAAGGATTGTGCGAAGTGATGTGCCTGCTTCAGGCGGGTTATCAGCGGGTACTGATGGTCGATTTCGACGGCTTTCTGCCCGAGTTTTACCATCCGCGATTACCACCGCAGATGCCGACCTGGCCTTACGCCGTCGCCTTTATCATTGAAGCGGGGAATTCGCTGTCCTGCGCCACGCGTCCCGGCGCGCCTCAGGATGAAACACCGCTTCCGCAAAGCCTGCTGTTTTTACAGCGTTACTTACAAAACGCCGACGCCTTTACGCTACCGGGCGAGCGGGTAGAGTGGCAGTGGAGCCGCGCGTGAATACGCTTCTGGCGCGCCTGGATTGGGCATGGCGACTGGTGATGACCGGTTTTTGTTTTGCCCTGTTCGGCATCGGCGGGCTGTTGCTTTCTGTCGTGTGGTTCAACTTATTGTTACTATTGGTATGGAACCCCGTCAGACGCCGCCGCCTGGCCCGTCGCAGCATTGCGGCCAGTTTTCGCGCCTTTTTAACGGTAGCGAAAACGCTTGGCGTTCTGGACTACCGCATTGAGGGAAGCGACGTGCTGCGACAGGAGAAAGGGTGTCTGGTGGTGGCGAACCATCCCACGCTTATCGATTACGTGCTGCTGGCTTCCGTCATGCCCGAAACCGACTGCCTGGTGAAGAGCGCACTGCTGAAAAACCCGTTCGTCAGCGGCGTTATTCGCGCGGCGGATTACCTGATCAACAGCCAGGCCGACGCGCTGTTACCGGCCTGCCAGCAGCGTCTGGATCAGGGCGACACAATATTGATTTTCCCCGAAGGGACGCGAACGCGACCCGGTGAAAAAATGACGCTGCAACGCGGCGCGGCCAATATCGCCGTGCGCTGCGGCAGCGATTTACGCGTAGTGACTATCCACTGTAGCGAGCATCTGCTGGATAAGCAGAGCAAATGGTATGACGTGCCTCCCGCGAAACCTCTGTTTACCGTAGAGGTGCGCGAGCGGATCGCGATCGACCCGTTTAACGATGCAAATTTACAAGAACCGGCGCTGGCGGCAAGGCAGTTGAACCGGCATCTTTTGCTTCAATTACAACCAGGTGCTACACCTCTTTCAGGAATTAATGATGCAAGCGCTCTACCTTGAAATTAAAAATCTCATAATAAATACGCTGAATCTGGACGAGCTGTCCGCTGACGATATCGATACCGAGGCAGCGCTCTTTGGTGATGGTTTAGGACTGGATTCGATCGATGCCCTTGAGCTGGGGCTGGCGGTGAAAAACCAGTATGGCGTGGTGCTCTCCGCAGAGAGCGAAGAGATGCGTCAGCACTTCTTTTCCGTCGCCACGCTGGCATCTTTCATTCACGCTCAACGAGCCTGAGGCGAGTCCGTTATGACAGAACAACATGCCATTTATGAAGAAGTCTCCGCGCTTCTGGTCAAACTGTTTGAAATCGACCCTCAGGACATCAAACCTGAGGCGCGCCTGTATGAAGATCTGGAGCTGGACAGCATCGACGCCGTCGACATGATCGTGCATCTGCAAAAGAAAACCGGTAAGAAAATCAAGCCGGAAGAGTTCAAAGCGGTGCGTACCGTGCAGGATGTCGTCGACGCCGTAGAACGCCTGCTGAAAGAAGCGTAATACGCCATGTCAGGCGCTCACGCGCGTATGGGTATTCAGTTGCTGACCGGCCTGATGCTGCTGGCCTGGCCATTTTTGATCTGGTTTGGGCTGACGCATAACAGCCTCCACTGGCTGCTGCCGCTGATGGCATTGCTGCTCTTTTTACGCTTTCGTCAGACCCGGCGACAGGCGGGGCCGCTGCGCGTCGTCACTCAGGTGGCGGCGGTGGCGGGCATAGCGCTTTGCGTCGCCAGCTATCTGCTTAAAACACATCAACTGCTGCTGTTTTACCCGGTCGTTGTTAACGGCGTCATGCTTGCCGTTTTTGGCGGCTCGCTGTGGACATCCATGCCGATTGTCGAACGTCTGGCGCGACTGCGTGAACCTGCGCTGCCGGAAGCCGCAGTGCGCTACACCCGTCGCGTAACACAAATCTGGTGCGCCTTTTTCATCGGCAACGGCGGTATTGCGCTCTTTACCGCGCTACACGGCGACATGGCGCTATGGACCGCCTGGAACGGCATGATTGCCTATCTGCTGATGGGCGCGTTGATGGCGGGCGAGTGGCTGGTGCGCCGCCAGGTGATTAAACGAGAAACACAATGAAGCAGACCCTTCCGCTCTCCCGCTGGCTCACCGCGCCACGCCCGGATGAAACGCCTGTTGCCTGGCTGGGTGAGGACACCTGGACGCTGGGCCACCTGCGCCATGACGTCGCGCAGTTGGTGAAACACCTGCAACAGCAGGAGGGCGAGCGCTGGGCGCTGTGTTTTGAGAACAGCTATCTGTTTATTGTTGCGCTGCTGGCAACGCTGCATAGCGGAAAAACGCCCGTTATTCCGGGGCATAACCGCGTCTCTCTGCTGGATGAGCAGCGCGCGCTGTTCAACGGCGTGCTCAGCGATAAGACGTCTGGCTGGCACGGCCCGCTGCTGGTGGTCAATACATCACGACAGTTCAGCGCAGAAGCCTTCACATTCGACGATATTGCCGCCGATGCCTTCGTTGAATTGTTTACCTCTGGCTCCACCGGTCAGCCCAAGCGCATCATCAAACCCATCGCGCGGCTGGATTGCGAGGCCGAACTGCTGGCGATGCGTTTTGCCGACCGTCTGGCTGGCTGTCGCGTCGTGGCGTCAGTCGTTCCTCAGCATCTGTACGGTCTGACTTTCCGTATTTTCCTGCCGATGGCGCTCGGCCTGCCGCTTCATGCCGCAATGCTCTACTACGCAGAGCAGCTTGCCGCGCTAAGCCACGACCACCGCTATGCGTTTATCAGCAGTCCGGCGTTCCTGAAACGCCTCGACCACCGGCTCACGCCGCCGCCGGTCAACATGATCCTTTCCGCAGGCGGTATGCTGCCCTGGGGCGATGTCACGCAAACCGCCGCCTGGCTCAATATCTGGCCGGATGAAATCTATGGCAGCACCGAAACCGGCATTCTCGCCTGGCGCTACCGCCAGCAGGAGGAGATCGCCTGGCTCCCCTTCCCCGGCGTACATTTTCAGCCGGAGGGCGAAGCATTTCGCGCCTTTTCGCCGCTGATCGTGCAGCAGGACGGCCTGTTGCTCGACGATATCCTCCAGTTTGATGAGAACGGCCAGTTCCGCCTGATGGGACGCCGGGGGCGCGTCGTCAAAATTGAAGAGAAACGGATCTCGCTCAGCGAAGTTGAACAGCGGCTGCTGGAGCTGAAGGGCATCCGCGAGGCGGTCGCGTTGCCTGTTTCACGCGGCGGTCGCCAGGGCATTGGCGTTCTGCTGGTGCTGGATGACGAAACCCGCCAACAATGGCAGCGCTGCGGCGGCAAAGCCCAGGAGCTGACCTGGCGTCGTTCGCTGCTGCCGTGGCTGGAGCCGGTTGCCGTACCTCGCTACTGGCGCGTGATCGACGAGATCCCGGTCAACAGTATGAACAAGCGTGTCTATGCGCAATTACAGGAGTTATTTCATGATACCCCATGAAATTGAGCGCCATCAGGCACAACCCCAACAGCTTGAGATCGTCCTGCATCTCGACCCTTCCCTGTTCTGGTTCAGCGGCCACTTTACCGTGCAGCCGCTGTTGCCTGGCGTCGCGCAGCTGGACTGGGTGATGCATTACGCCACCACGCTGCTCACGCCCGGCTGGCGTTTTCACAGCATCCAGAACGTCAAATTCCAGGCGCCGCTGCTGCCTGAAACCACGGTGACGCTGACCCTGAGCTGGCAGGAAACCCGCCAGCTCCTGACGTTTAGCTATCAGCGCCACGATGGCGACGCGCGGCATACCGCCAGCAGCGGGAAGATCCGGTTATGCCGTTGACCTTCACTCCCTGCGTGCTCATCCCCTGCTACAACCACGGCGCGATGATGGCGCGGGTGCTGGCGCGGCTACAGCCGTTTAATCTGCCCTGCATTGTGGTGGATGACGGCAGTGACGAAACAACACGTCAGCGATTAGCACAGCTGGCGGCTCAGGAACCGAACCTGACGCTGATCCGCCTGCCGGAAAACGCGGGCAAAGGCGCTGCGGTGATTCGTGGGCTACAGGCAGCCTCAGACGCGGGATTTACCCACGCGGTGCAGGTGGACGCCGACGGCCAGCATGCCATTGAGGATATTCCGAAGCTGCTCGAACTGGCGCAGGAAAACCCAGCCGCGCTGATCTCCGGGCAGCCGATCTATGACGATTCCATTCCCCGTTCGCGCCTGTACGGTCGCTGGATAACCCACGTCTGGGTATGGATTGAAACGCTTTCATTCCAGTTGAAAGACAGCATGTGCGGGTTTCGCGTGTATCCGGTCGCCCCTGTGCTGCAACTGGCGCAGCGCGTCACGCTCGGCAAACGGATGGACTTCGACACCGAAGTCATGGTGCGCCTCTACTGGCAGGGCAACACCAGCTATTTTTTCCCGACCCGCGTGACCTATCCGCTGGATGGACTGTCCCATTTTGACGCGCTAAAAGACAACTGCCGAATTTCACTGATGCACACCCGTTTGTTCTTCGGCATGCTGCCGCGCATCCCGTCTTTGCTGTTTCGCCGCTCGTCGCCGCACTGGGCGCGCCAGCAGGAAGTTAAAGGGCTGTGGGGAATGCGTCTGATGCTGCTGGTCTGGCGTCTGCTTGGGCGTAAGGCGTTCTCGCTGCTGCTTTATCCGGTGGTCGGCGTCTACTGGCTGACGGCAGCGCACGCCCGCAACGCGTCGCAACACTGGCTAGCCCGCGTGCGAACGCAACTGACGTCACGCCAGCGCCCCGTTCCGTCCCGGCTGACCAGCTTCCACCACTTTCTGCGTTTTGGCGAGGCGATGCTGGATAAAATCGCCAGCTGGCGCGGGGAGCTACAGTTTGGCCGCGATGTGGTCTTTGCGCCGGGCGCAGAAGAGACGCTCAACATCACGGCGCCAACGGGCAAACTGTTGCTGGCCTCGCATCTGGGCGATGTCGAAGCCTGCCGCGCGCTGGCGCAATTGCAGGGCAGCAAAACCATCAACGCTCTGGTGTTCAGCGACAATGCCCAACGTTTTAAGCAGATCATGGACGAGATGGCGCCGCAGGCCGGGCTGAACCTGATGCCCGTCACCGACATCGGCCCGGATACCGCCATCCTGCTGAAAGAGAAGCTGGAACGCGGCGAGTGGATCGCCATTGTTGGCGACCGTATTGCGGTTAACCCACAGCGTGGCGGCGAGTGGCGCGTCTGCTGGAGTCGTTTTATGGGTCAGCCCGCGCCGTTTCCGCAGGGGCCATTTATTCTGGCCTCCATCCTGCGCTGCCCGGTTCAGCTTATTTTCGCTCTGCGCCAGAACGGGAAACGGCATATCCACTGTGAACCGTTCGCCGACCCGCTGCTGTTGCCGCGCGCCGAACGCCAGCAGGCATTACAGCAGGCCATCGACCGCTACGCCGAACGCCTTGAGCACTACGCGCTACAGTCGCCGCTCGACTGGTTTAATTTTTTCGATTTCTGGCAACTGCCGGATGCCAAAAACAAGGAGTAAAGGGTGCTTAACGATCCCCGTTTTACTGCTGAAGTAGAGCTGACCATTCCGTTCCACGACGTCGATATGATGGGCGTCGCGTGGCACGGCAACTATTTCCGCTACTTCGAGATTGCCCGTGAGGCGCTGCTCAACCAGTTCGACTATGGCTACCGCCAGATGAAAGCGTCCGGCTACCTGTGGCCCGTGGTCGATACCCGCGTGAAGTACCGCAACGCGCTGACATTCGAACAACGCATTCGGGTGCGCGCCCGTCTTGAAGAGTACGAAAACCGCCTGCGCATCGGCTACGAAATTTTTGATGCGCAGACGGGAAAACGCGCCACGACGGGTTACACCATCCAGGTAGCGGTAGAAGAGAAAAGCCGCGAGATGTGCTTCGTCAGCCCGGATATTTTGTTTGAACGTATGGGAGTAACGCCATGAGATTCCTGCCGCTGCTGGCGCTGATCATCAGCCCGTTCGTGAGCGCTCTGACGCTCGACGATCTGCAACAGCGCTTTACCGAACAGCCGGTTGTCCGCGCCCACTTCGATCAAACCCGGACGATTAAGGATCTGCCGCAGCCGCTGCGATCCCAGGGCAGGATGCTGATCGCTCGCGACCAGGGGCTGCTGTGGGATCAAACCGCCCCGTTCCCGATGCAGCTGCTGCTGGACGACAAACGGATGGTACAGGTGATCAACGGCCAGCCGCCGCAAGTCATCACCGCCGAAAACAACCCGCAGATGTTCCAGTTTAACCACCTGCTGCGCGCGCTGTTCCAGGCTGACCGCAGCGTGCTGGAGCAGAACTTCCGCGTCGATTTCGCCGATAAAGGCGAGGGGCGCTGGGCGCTGCGGCTGACGCCGATCACCACGCCGCTGGACAAGATTTTCGCCACGATTAACCTGGCCGGACAAACGTATCTGGAGTCAATCCAACTGAATGATAAACAAGGTGATCGCACGGATATCGCACTCACTCAACACCAACTGACGCCCGCTCAACTGACCGATGACGAACGCCAACGTTTTACCGCGCAATAACCGTAAAAGCCTCGCGCTGCTATGGGGTGTCGCCTGCCTGATTATGTTGGGCGCATTGCTGACGCTGCTGCCCCAGTCACGGCTGAACAGCAGCGTGCTGGCAATGCTGCCAAAACAGGCTTTAGGGAACATTCCGCCTGGCCTGAACGACGGTTTCATGCAGCGCCTCGACCAACAGCTGGTCTGGCTGGTAAGCCCGGGTAAACAGGCCGATCCGCAGGTGGCGCGCGACTGGCTCGCGCTGTTGCAAAAATCCCACGCGCTGTCGGACGTCAAAGGCCCGATGGACGCCGACAGCCAGCAGGCATGGGGCGCCTTTTTCTGGCAGCATCGCAACGGCCTGATCGATGAGGCCACCCGCACTCGTCTGCAAAACGGCGGCGACGCGCAGGCGCAGTGGATTCTGTCTCAGCTGTATTCCGCCTTCTCCGGGGTGAGCGGTAAAGAGCTGCAAAACGATCCGCTGATGCTGATGCGCGGTTCGCAGCTGGCGATGGCGAAAAACGGCCAGCGTCTGCGGCTGATGGACGGCTGGCTGGTCACTCAGGATGAGCAGGGGCACTACTGGTATCTGCTGCACGGCGAGCTGGCCGGTTCGTCGTTTGATATGCAGCAAACGCACCAACTCGTCACCACGCTCAGCGCGCTGGAAGGTGAACTAAAAACGCGTTATCCACAGGCGCAGCTGCTGTCGCGCGGTACGGTTTTTTACAGTGATTACGCCAGCCAGCAGGCGAAACAGGATATCTCCACCCTTGGCGTGGCGACGGTTCTGGGCGTGATTCTGCTGATCGTGGCGGTCTTTCGCTCGCTGCGCCCGCTGCTGCTGTGCCTGATATCAATTGGCGTCGGCGCGCTGGCCGGAACCGTCGTCACCCTGCTGATTTTCGGCGAGCTGCACCTGATGACGCTGGTGATGAGCATGAGCATCATCGGCATTTCGGCCGACTATACGCTTTATTACCTGACCGAGCGCATGGTGCACGGCAACGACGCGTCGCCGTGGCAGAGCCTCGCCAAAGTGCGTAACGCCCTGCTGCTGGCGCTGCTGACCACCGTCGCGGCGTATCTGATCATGATGCTCGCCCCTTTCCCCGGCATTCGCCAGATGGCGGTATTTGCCGCCGTGGGATTAAGCGCCTCCTGCCTGACGGTCATTTTCTGGCATCCGTGGCTGTGTCGCGGGCTGCCTGTGCGCCCCGTTCCGGCAATGGTGCTGATGTTGCGCTGGCTGGCGGCGTGGCGGCGCAATAAAAAACTGTCCATCGGCCTGCCTGTGGCGCTGGCGATCTTCTCGCTGGCGGGCATCGCAACGCTGCATGTGGATGACGATATTTCACAGCTACAGGCGCTGCCGCAGCAAATACTGGCGCAGGAAAAAGCGATCACCGCCCTGACCGGGCAGAGCGTCGATCAGAAATGGTTTGTGGTTTACGGTCAGTCCGCACAGCAAACGCTGGAGCGGCTGGAAGCCTTTACCCCAGCGCTGGAACAGGCAAAGCGTGACGGGCTGCTCAGCGGCTATCGCACGCTTCCGATCAACTCGCTCGCCCGTCAGCAGCAGGATCTGAAGCTACTGAAAAACGCCGCTCCGGCGGTGAGCCGCGCGCTACAGAATGCCGGGCTTTCCACGGTTAACCCGGATCTGAACGCCATGCCGGTAACGGTGGACGCCTGGCTTGCCAGCCCGGCCAGCGAAGGCTGGCGGCTGCTGTGGCTGACGCGGGAGAGTGGCGAAAGCGGCGTGCTGGTGCCGGTAGACGGCGTGAAGCGGAGCGCCGCGCTGAACGCCCTCGCCACGCAATATTCCGGCGTGGCGTGGGTTGACCGAAAAAGCACCTTTGACACGCTGTTCGCCCTCTATCGCAATGTGCTGACGGGACTGCTGTTTGTGGCGCTGGCGGTCATTGCCTGCGGCGCGATGATCAGGCTTGGCTGGCGCAAAGGGCTGGTAAGCCTGGTGCCGTCAGTGCTGTCGCTGGGCTGCGGTCTGGCGGCGCTGACATTGAGCGGCCATGCGGTCAATCTGTTCTCGCTATTAGCACTGGTGCTGGTGCTGGGGATTGGCATCAACTATACGCTGTTTTTCAGCAACCCACGCGGAACACCGCTGACCTCGCTGCTGGCGATTACGCTGGCGATGATGACCACGCTGCTGACCCTCGGCATGCTGGTCTTTAGCGCCACCCAGGCCATCAGCAGTTTCGGTATCGTACTGGTCAGCGGGATTTTCACCGCATTTCTGTTATCGCCTCTGGCAATGCCCGGTAAAAAAGAGAAAAAAAGAAGATGATCAAACAAACAGCGCGCTGGTTGAGACACCTTTTGCCGGATGGCGGCTTTGCCTTATCCGGCCTACGCCAGCGCACAAACCGCAGGCCGGATAAGCATAGTGCCATCCGGCAGTTTTTGCTGATGACCGCGGCACTCGTTCTGACCGGATGCAGCCACTCGCAGAAAGCGCCGGAAGGCCGCCCGCAGGCGTGGCTGGAACCCGGCGCGCGCGTCACGCTGCCTGCGCCGGGCATCTCTCCGGCGGTCAGTTCGCAACAACTGCTCACCGGCAGCTTTAACGGCAAAACCCAGTCGCTGCTGGTGATGCTCAATGCCGACGAGCAAAAAATCACCCTTGCCGGACTGTCGTCGGTTGGCATCCGCCTGTTCCTGGTCACCTATGATGAGAAAGGGTTGCACACCGAGCAGTCCATCGTGGTGCCGCAGTTGCCGCCCGCCAGCCAGGTTCTGGCCGACGTAATGCTCAGCCACTGGCCGATTAGCGCCTGGCAGCCGCAGTTGCCGACGGGCTGGACGCTCACCGACAACGGCGACAAACGCGAGCTGCGCAATGCCAGCGGTAAGCTGGTGACGGAAATTATCTATCTGAACCGCAAAGGCAAACGCGAGCCGATCAGCATTGAGCAGCATGTGTTCAAATACCACATCACCATTCAATATCTGGGTGACTGATATGATCTATATTTCTGCGATCGGTATGATCAACGCGCTGGGCAACGATACGGATGAGATCGCCACGAACCTGACGCGCGGCGTGGCGCCTGGTATGCGCCCTCGCCCCGGCTGGCTACAGGGGCATCCGCAGGCGGTGCTCGCCGGTGTTGACGGCGAACTGCCCGCCATCCCCGATGACTTTGCCGCTCACCGTTCGCGCAACAATCAGCTGCTGCTGGCCGCGCTCGCGCAGATCCAGCCCCGGGTGGATGAAGCCATCGCGCAGTATGGCCGCGATCGCGTCGCCGTGGTGCTCGGCACCAGCACCTCCGGCCTCGACGAGGGTGATGCCCATGTCAACCTGACGCTAAACGGCCAGGAAAGCCTCTCCTGGCAGTACCCGCAGCAGGAGCTGGGCGATCCGTCGCGCTTTCTCAACCACTGGCTGGCGCTTGATGGCCCGGCGTTCACCCTTTCCACCGCCTGTTCCTCCAGCGCCAGAGCGATCATCAGCGGACGCCGACTGATCGAAGCCGGTCTGGCGGACGTGGCGATTGTCGGCGGCGCGGACACCTTAAGCCGGATGCCGATTAACGGCTTCCACAGCCTGGAGTCGCTCTCTCCAACACGATGCCTGCCGTTCGGCCGGGATCGCAGCGGCATTACCATCGGTGAAGGGGCCGCGCTGATGCTGCTGACCCGCGAACCGCAGCCTGTCGCGCTGCTGGGCGTCGGCGAGTCCAGCGACGCGTACCATATTTCCGCGCCGCATCCGCAAGGTGAAGGCGCGATTCGCGCGATTACCCAGGCGCTCGATGACGCAGGCATCACGCCGACGCAGGTGGGTTATATCAACCTGCACGGCACCGCCACGCCGCTCAACGACCAGATCGAATCGAAAGTCGTGAGTGAACTGTTTGGCGAGAATGTGCCCTGTAGCTCCACCAAACATCTGACCGGGCACACGCTGGGCGCAGCAGGAATCACCGAAGCCGCCCTCAGCATGTTGATTCTGCAACACGACTTGCCGCTGCCGCCGCAGGATTTCAGCGATTCGCCGCGTGACCCGGCGTTGCCGCGCTGCGGTATCATCGAACAACCGCGCGCGCTTGAACGCCCGGTGATCTTATCTAACTCGTTCGCCTTTGGCGGCAACAACGCCAGCATTCTGCTCGGGAGGGTTTCATGAGTCGCTATTTATCACCCGGCGAGTATCTGCCGCATGACGCCCCCATGTTGCTGCTCGAAGACGTCGAGTGCGTCACGGACGAGTCCGCCGCCTGCCGCGTCACCGTGGCGCCAGGCGGCGTGCTGGCCCCGTTTCTTGACCCGCAGGGCAATCTGCCCGGCTGGTTCGCGCTGGAACTGATGGCGCAAACCGTCGGTGTCTGGTCAGGCTGGCATCGTCATCAACAGGGTCAGAGCGCCATCTCTTTGGGCATGGTGCTCGGCGCGCGTGAACTCGTCTGCGCCGCAGGCGCCCTCCCCGCCGGGGAAACGCTGACCATCAGGGCCACATTACTCATGCAGGATGAGCGTTTCGGCAGCTTTGAATGCACAATCGACGTGGGGGATGACACGCTGGCGACAGGCCGTGTAAATACGTTCCAGCCCACGCAGGAAGAACTCACCACGCTATTTCAACAGGGAGCTGCAACATGAGTCGTTCCGTTCTGGTTACCGGGGCCAGCAAAGGCATCGGTCGCGCCATCGCCCGTCAACTGGCGGCTGACGGCTTTGTTGTCGGGGTTCACTATCACCGTGACGCACAGGGTGCGCAAGAAACGCTGGATGCCATTCTCGCCGTCGGCGGCGCAGGCCGTCTGCTCAGTTTTGACGTCGCCAGTCGCGAGCAGTGCCGCGAGGTACTGGAGCAGGATATCGACGCGCATGGCCCGTGGTATGGCATAGTCAGCAACGCCGGGATCACCCGCGACGCTGCCTTTCCGGCGCTGAGCGACGACGACTGGGATGCCGTGATCCACACCAATCTCGACAGCTTTTACAATGTGATTCAGCCGTGCATCATGCCGATGATTAGCGCACGTCAGGGTGGACGGATCATTACCCTGTCATCCGTTTCCGGCGTGATGGGCAACCGTGGTCAGGTTAACTACAGCGCCGCAAAAGCGGGCATTATCGGTGCGACAAAAGCGCTGGCGATTGAGCTGGCAAAACGTAAAATCACCGTCAACTGCATCGCGCCGGGGCTGATTGACACCGGCATGATCGCAATGGAAGAGGCCGCGCTGAAAGAGGCGATGTCCATCATCCCAATGAAACGTATGGGCCAGGCAGATGAAGTGGCAGGGCTGGCCAGTTATTTAATGTCGGATATTGCGGGTTACGTTACCCGCCAGGTCATATCCATCAATGGAGGGATGTTATGACGCGTCGCGTTGTGATTACAGGCATGGGCGGCGTCACCGCGTTTGGCGAGAACTGGCAGGACGTTTCCACCAGACTGAAAGCTTACGAAAACGCCGTGCGCCAGATGCCGGAATGGCAGGTTTATGACGGACTGCATACGCTGCTCGGCGCGCCAGTCGATGATTTCACCCTACCGGCACACTATACCCGCAAGCGTATTCGGGCGATGGGCCGCGTGTCGCTCATGTCCACCCGCGCCACCGAACTGGCGCTGGAGCAGGCAGGGCTTATCGACGATGCGGTGCTGACCAACGGCGAAACCGGAATTGCCTATGGTTCTTCTACCGGCAGTACCGGCCCGGTGAGCGAATTCGCCACCATGCTGACGGAAAAACACACCAACAACATCACCGGCACCACTTACGTGCAGATGATGCCGCACACCACCGCCGTCAATACCGGGCTGTTCTTTGGCCTGCGGGGTCGCGTGATCCCGACATCCAGCGCCTGCACCTCCGGCAGTCAGGCGATTGGTTATGCCTGGGAAGCGATTTGTCACGGCTACCAGACGGTGATGGTCGCCGGTGGCGCAGAAGAGTTATGCCCGTCTGAAGCGGCGGTTTTTGACACGCTGTTCGCCACCAGCCAGCGCAATGACGAACCGAAAACGACGCCTTCGCCGTTCGATGAAAAGCGCGACGGTCTGGTGATTGGCGAAGGCGCAGGGACGCTGATTCTCGAAGAGCTGGAACATGCCAAAGCCCGAGGGGCGACCATTTACGGCGAAATCATCGGCTTTGCCACTAACTGCGACGCCGCGCATATCACCCAGCCACAGCGTGAAACCATGCAGATTTGCATGGAACAATCGCTGAAAATAGCAGGCTTAAGCGCACGGGATATAGGGTACATTTCCGCCCACGGCACGGCGACCGATCGGGGCGATATCGCAGAAAGTCAGGCAACGGCCGCAATTTATAGCGATAATGTGCCGATCTCCTCGCTAAAAAGCTACTTTGGGCATACCCTTGGCGCCTGCGGGGCACTGGAAGCCTGGATGAGTCTGCAAATGATGCGTGAAGGTTGGTTTGCACCTACGCTAAACTTGAGTCAGCCGGATACCCAATGTGGCGCGCTGGATTACATCATGGGTGAAGCCCGCAAGATTGATTGTGAATTTTTGCAAAGCAACAACTTTGCGTTTGGCGGCATCAATACTTCTATCATTATTAAACGTTGGCCCTGATATGTACCGGATTGTTCTGGGAAAAGTTTCGACACTGAGCACAGGCGCGTTGCCGTCGCCACTGTACGCACAGGCGCCACAGGGCGCTCGCCGCGCGCGCTGGCTGGCCGGTCGCGTGCTGCTTTCCCATGCCCTTTCGCCATTGCCGGAGATTGTGTATGGCGAACAGGGAAAACCTGCTTTTTCTCCTGACACCCGGCTCTGGTTTAACCTGAGTCATAGCGGGGACGATATCGCCCTGCTGCTGAGCGACGAGGGCGAAGTCGGCTGCGACATTGAAGTGATCCGCCCGCGAGATAACTGGCGGTCGCTGGCCAACGCGGTGTTCAGCCTTGGCGAACATGCGGAAGTAGAAGCCGAACATCCCGAACAACAGCTGGCGGCGTTCTGGCGCATCTGGACGCGCAAAGAGGCTATCGTAAAACAGCGCGGCGGCAGCGCCTGGCAAATCGTCAGCGTGGACAGCACGCTCAACTCGGCGTTGTCGGTCAGCCAGTGCCAGCTCGATACCCTGAGTCTGGCGGTCTGCACGCCGACACCGTTCACGCTGACCGCCGATTGCGTGCAGCGCCTGGAATCCATCGCGTAAATTTGTATGTCATGCCTGCCGTTAAATCTTTACGGAGAACATTTCATTCTGACGCGTGATTCCGTTCACTTTAGGTTCAGCAGTTCTCTGGAATTTCATCACCCGTGAACGCGTTAAGGGGGCTATCTTTGCCCCCTTAACAATCCCCGCTCCCGGCAGGAAAATTGTTGCTTCGCAATACCCTCCGCTTATTCCTTCAGGCTACCGGGGCGGGCGCGAGGTAGCGTCCCTGCAAAACGCGCCCTGAACCCGCATCCATGCGGGTTCCTCCGGCCTT
>NZ_JAOWFU010000036.1:408741-461565 GCF_030333525.1 Citrobacter sp. CK188 | reverse complement strand
ATGCGGTAAAACCAAAACGCCAGAAACAGGTTTTCATTGTTATTAATCGCATTAGCTAACAGCGGTGAACTTTTATCTATTTGCTTGCTGAATGTTAAGCTCTGTAGATTCGCACCTTTACCTGTATTCGTTACCCCCGAACTCAAAGAAAACACAAATATTTCATTCACATGGTTTCGTTGCCAACGATTACCGACTGAATCAGTTGTGCCACATCCATCAGAAATATCACCTTGTTGCTCACCAATGAGTTTAAGATAAACAATATCACTCATCCATTACTATCCTTACCTGGATAATTATTTGGTAGAACGAGAATGCGACTGAAATAAAATTATTTCCGCTAGCGGGATCATATTACTTTATAATAATACAAGATAATATTTTAAGAAGAATAATAATTCACACTAATTAGTGTTTCATTTAATAAGCATTTTGCGTAATGAACAAAAAGATAAGTACGTCCTGATAATCCAGGACGACGGCTGGCACCACATAAAACAACGCCACCCGAAGGTGGCGTGTTTTTTGATCAGCACTGGTCTCTGTCTAACCAGTTACCGCTTTCAATCAGCGTTAACCCTTCGACCGGACGTTGGTACACATACATCCATGCGCTTCCGTACGGTGTCTGGATTAACTGGCGTGCATATTCGCCGCCCCTGGTGCGCAAGGCATCAAGTTCGGCCAGCGTGGCGTTATCAATACGATAAACTTCACCGTGTACCGATCCGTTTCCCGGAACTGCGCCTGGATAGTGGCCCAGGCTATACAACTGGTAGTTATCGATACTGTAATCGCCCAGCAACTGGGCGTTGGTCATCCAGTGGCTGTTGCCCTGTTTGCGTCGTAAACTGCCGTAAACAAATATTCGCATTGCTAAAACTCGAACTGATAGAGCAAATCAAGTGCCTGATCTACGCCAGACACTGCTTCCAGATATAGCTTAGGCATCAGGCGATAACGTAACGTGAGCGTCGCCAAAGAGTCAAATATACCCACACCATATTTCACTTGCAGACCTGGCAGCACATATCCGCTGACCACAACCTGGGATGAGTCGCCCACCCCTTGCGTGTCCAGCGCCAGATTGCTTACGCCAAATGTCTCCCCGATTTTACCCACAACCTGACCACTTTGTGCAACCCCCAGACCAACAAGCATTGAGGTCATCGCCGCACTGTCGCTCTGATCGCTCTCCAGCCCCTGGCCGCGCAGCAGGTAAGACAGCGCCTCCTGCTGGGACATCGCCGGATCGGAGAAGATTTCCGCTTTCGGCTCATCCGCAGTGCCGGTCACGCGCACCCCGGCAATGACGTCGTTCTCCGTCGATTCAGGATTACGAATCGCCTCGATGTTGAGCAATGGCTGATCCGGCGGGCCAGAGAACAGCAGTTCCCCCTTACGCACGATCAGATCCTGACCATACGCATGGAAGCGCCCGTCAGGAATATTGATCTGCCCGTTAAGCCCCAGTCCCTGTTTATCCTGCGCAACTTTCAGGTCGCCGGTCAGACGCGCTTTCAGGCCAAACGCATCCATGCGGACGTTGTTCCCTACGTGGACAATCAGATTGCTGTTGATCGGAATCGACGCGCTCTGCGGATTTTCAGGCTGTAGATCGTTATTGAGCATGACTTCATCACTGGAGACGCCTACCGCGCTTTCCGGCAGTTCATGCACCACGATACGCGCCCACGGCACATCCACGCGTCCATCCAGCGTGAACAGGCTCGGCGTCGCCTCAAAGACCACATCCGGGGAAACATCCAGCCGCACCATCGGCGGCACGGTGATACGCACGCGGCTGCCTTTCGCCGCCACGCGGGCGCGCCAGTTATCTATCTGGCTCCAGTCGGCGTCGCCGCTCAGATTAATTTGCCCCTGCTGTGTGCGCACCACGCCTTGCAGAGTTGAGCGCGTACCGTTGAAATTCATCGCCAGTTGGCTTGGCTGCATATCAAACGGCATAAAGTTGCCATCCACATCCAGGCCGCTCAGCTGTAGCTGACCAAACATCTGTGGGCTTTGTACGTCGCCCCCCAGACGCAGGTTTGCGTTCAACATGCCCGCCGCTTTTTCGCCGCGCGAGAAGACAGGGTTGACCATCGCCAGGTTGAAGTTGCGGATATTGACGTTACCGCCAATATTACGCCGCCCTTGCGGATCGGTTATCTGTACCTGCCCGTCGAACTGACCGTTATTGGTCAGACGGATCATCCAGCCTAACTGCGCCCGGTTATTGTGCAGATCGGCATTCAGGTTCAGCGTGTCGAAAGCCACCGGTAACGGCGCGTCATTGACCCGTTGCGTTACCTTCACGTTACGACCAGACAGCGTGACCTGCCCTTGCGGCAGCCCCTCTTTGGTGGTGTCCCACGCGACATCCGCTTTTCCGCTAAAGACGCCGCTGGCCTGCGTGGCATCCGGCATAAACGGCTTCAGCATCGCCAGATCGAAACGGTTGAGATTCACTACCGCCCGTCCTTCTGCCCCGGCATCGATCGTTTGCGGTACGCACAGCTCCGCATTCGGGTTCGTCCAGCAGTGCGGCCCGATGCTGATTTTCTGTTCCTGGTTACGATAATCCAGCGCAATGGCGCGCGTCAGCGACCACGGCCCCACCGGCGTCTGGAAGCGCGTATTGCTGAGCGTGCCTTTCCAGCGCGCTTCTTTACGGTCAAAACTGCCCGCAAGCGCAAGCTGCCCGGAGACCGGCTCGCCCTGAATCCGCAGTTGCAGTTCATGCTGCTTTTCGCTGCCTTTGGCATTCAGGGTGACGAGGTTGATATTGACGTCCGGCTGCGTAATCCGCTCAACGCGAACGTCAAGATTCCCGGCGATCTGGTCGGTGGATTTGATGTCCCCTTCCACACGCACCTGCGCCACCGACAGCTCCTGCCAGCGTAATCCGCGCGCGTTGATATCCGCCAGCAGCTGCGGCGCATCGACCGTACCACGGACTTTCACCAGCCCTTTGGCGGTACCGCCCAACCCCGGCAGCGCGTTATCCAGATTCGGCGCATCAATCGTGGCGTCGAGATTGAGATCCTTAATGCCCAGTTCGCCTTTCACATCGGCGCTATTGCGTCCCAGCTCCAGATGCAGACCCGGAATGACCCACTGCATGTAGCTGTTACCCTTCAGAGAGCCGTTAACATTGACCTTGTTCTGCTTCACGTTACCGGTCAGTTTCAGCTCAGGCACATCCATCTGCCAGCTGCCGCCATAGAGGCTTCCCCGGGTTTTGATCAGGCCATTAAGCGTAGAAGGCCAGTCCGGGATCTCTTTCGCCGTGTTGATGCCGTCCAGCGTCAGTTCGCCGCGCCAGCTGATCGCCTGCTGCCAGTCGACCAGCGCTTTCAGCTCGGTTTTCCCTTCCAGCGCCGCCACGGTGAGCTTATCGAGATTGATCTGCTGTTCGTTGCCTTTCGCATCCAGGGTAATGGTGGCGGGCGGAATGTCCTGCCCCTTCACCGCCGTGCGCATCGACAACGTGTAGTCGGTCATCTTGCCGGTAAGTTTGAGTTTGATATCGTCGGCCTGGAACTGCTTGTCGCCGGTAAACGGCCAGTAAACCTGGCGGCTTGCCACTTCGACGTTCAGCGGCAACCCAGCCTCGGCGAGGCGCGTCTGGGCGCGCAGACCCATATCCACCGGCCCGGAGAGGTTAACGCCGATCTCCAGTTGTTCACGCAGCGCGCCGCCTACCTTCAGCTTCACCTTTTCGCCTTTCAGCGGATCGATATTCAGCGTGCTGTTGAGGGTGATATCCACCGGCCACGAGTTGGTCAACTGCGCCGTTCCGGTCGCATTGACGGTGCCCTGGTTGGCGTCGATATCCAGCGCATCCAGTTTCATATTGCCGTCGATGCTGCTGACTTTCAGCAGCATGTTGCGCACCGTCAGGTCAGTATCGCCCGTCACGCGCAGCTGTTCGCCCTTAAACTCCTCAATATTAAGGTTGAGCGGCAGATGCACATCGGCCATCTCCGGCAACACGGGCTTTGAGAACAGATCTTTCAGCGTCTCGCCAAGCGGCTTTTCATCCGGTTGGGGATGGTCAATCTTCGGTTCAACCACCTCTTCCTGCGCCACTTCCGCCACTTTTGGCAACGCGATTAGCAGTCCCTGTAGCGAAGTTGGCTTCAGAGTCAGGGTTTTCTCCTGCCAGTTAAGGCCGGAGGTGAAATCCATCACCGAGACGGTCGTATCATCAATTTTGAGATTGATATTGCTGAGCGCCACGCGCGAAAGCGTGATGGGATACGGCGTGGAAAGATTCAGCGGCCCGCTGTCCTCTTCTTCCTCCACTGGTTCGGAAGGCGGCATTTTTTTGCTGTCGATGGCGACGTTGATGTCCTTCAACGACAGATCGTTAACACACAGGCTGCTGTCCCACAGACAGCCGAGTTTCACCGCCAGGTGGATTTCACCGGCATTCACCGCCACGCCGGGCTGATCGTAACGAATATTTTTCAGCGACAGGTCACGCCAGCCGCCAGTTACCTGACCGATCTCCAGCCCCGGCACCCAACGGTTCGCCGCGTTAAAGACCAGATGCAGCCCCGTCGTGGTACCCACCAGGAACGCCACAGTTCCCAGCAGCAGCAGAATAAAAATCAGTACGCCGAGGCTTATTTTCTTCCATAAACTCATAATTCAGGCCCCAGACCGATGTAAAACTGTAAACCGTGTTCGTCTTTGTCACCAACCGGCACGGCAAAATCGAGCTTGATCGGCCCGACCGGAGACTGCCAACGCACGCCCACCCCGGCGCCGGTTTTAAAGTCGCTCTTACGGATATCGCTGACGGCTTCGCCGCTGTCGACGAACATCGCCCCCCACCATTTTCCGGTCACGTTATACTGGTATTCCAGCGAGCCCGTCACCAGCTTCGACGCCCCTTTCAGGTTGCCGTCGCTGTCTTCCGGCGAGATAGATTTGTATTTATAACCGCGAATACTGCGATCGCCACCAGCGAAGAAACGCAAATCCGGCGGCACTTTGTCGAAATCGCCGGTCTCAATCCAGCCCAGGTTACCGCGCATCACGAAGCGATGGCGATCGTACAGCGAGCGAATCCAGACGTTTTGCGCCTGAAATACCGAGAAATCCACGTCCGAACCCCAGGCGGTGTTTGAGTAATCGATGGAGTAACGCTGGGAATCCCCCCACGTCGGCATCAGGCCGCCGCGCGATCGGGTACGGCTGATCATCACGCCCGGATAGAGCAGCATGGTGGTGTTGGTGACGTTACCCTGCGTAAAGTGATCGAGGCTCCAGCGCAGATTGATGGCGCGCTGCCAGCCGCTGGAAAGGTCCCAGTAGCGGGAAACGGCAAGCGTGGAGGAGTCCGCTTCGGTGTCGTTGAGATCGGTGCGCTTAATCCCCCCCTGAACCAGATAGTATTGTTCCAGCGGGTTCTTTAAGAGCGGCATTTTATAGCTGAAATCGACCTGCTGCTCCGGGGCGGAGATACTGGCGCTGGTGGTCAGGCTGTGGCCGTAGGAGTTCATCCACGGTTTTTTCCACGTCGCCTTCACACGCGGCCCGACGTCGGTAGAGTAGCCGACGCCCGTTTCAATGGTGTTTTCAGTACGTGGCGACATGACGCCGTGCAACGGTAATACTTTGGTTTCGCGCGCTTTATCAAATTCAGGCGCGACGACGACCGAGTTAAACCAGCCGGTGGCCGACAGACGGCGGTTCAGTTCCGCCAGGTCTTTCGACTGGTAGTAATCTCCCTCTTTGAACGGGATCAGGTTTTGCAGATACTCGTCGCGAATCTGCGAACCTTCGAAAGTGACCTGACCAAAGCGATAGCGCTCGCCGCTGTTGTAATCGATGTCCCAGAACGCCTGGTGACGATCGAGCGACACGCCTAACTGGCTTTTATTAAATTCACTGTCGAAATAGCCTTTACGTAGCGCCACGCTGGTTAATGACTTTTTGAAGCCGTCATAGTCGCCATGATTCAGCACGGTTCCGATGGCCGGACGCGTTTTCAGCAAATCCAGATAATCCCTGTCGGTACGCGCGCCGCCGCGTAAAATCACTTCTGTTCCGCCGATGCGAACCGGTTCGCCTGGCGTCACTTTGGCGAGCAAGACCTGACGCCCCTTCTCCGGCGGCGGGCGCAGCTCAAAATCAATGGTCGGCTCGTAGTAGCCCAGCGCTTTTAACCCTTCGCGGATGGCATCATCAACGCGCGCGCGAAAACGCCGGTCCGGCGTCACTTCATCACTTTGAATCGTAGACAACTGCGCACGAACGTTTTTTTCCAGCTCGCCCGATAACCCCTCGACCTGTAAACGGACGTTTGCGGCTACGGCAGAACCGCTTAAGCACAGTAAGCTAACCCAGCATAACTGACGGATATATGGCACGTTTTCTCCTGAATATCCCTTATTCCCACCCCTGGAAGGAAATCACAATGCCGCTCCACGGCTTAACAAAAACCCAACAACCGGGATTGAAAAACAGACGACAACCCAAATATTTCTTATGTTTACTCTAGACGCATTCACTGTAACTATTGTGTGCAAAGACGCGTCTCGTTACAACCTTAACCCCAATTACTGATTTCGGGAGAATGGCCCATGAGTTTATTTGATAAAAAGCATCTTGTTTCACAAGCAGATGCCCTACCTGGACGCAATACCCCGATGCCAGTGGCAACTTTACATGCGGTAAACGGACACTCAATGACAAACGTGCCCGAAGGGATGGAAATTGCCCTCTTCGCCATGGGTTGCTTCTGGGGCGTCGAGCGTTTGTTCTGGCAATTACCCGGCGTTTACAGCACCGCAGCGGGATACACCGGCGGCTATACGCCAAACCCAACCTACCGGGAAGTCTGCTCCGGGCAAACCGGCCACGCCGAAGCGGTACGCGTCGTCTACGATCCGCAGGTTATCAGCTATGAACAATTGTTGCAGGTCTTCTGGGAAAATCACGATCCGGCGCAAGGTATGCAGCAGGGCAACGATCACGGAACGCAGTACCGCTCGGCGATTTATCCGTTAACGCCAGAGCAGAACGCCGCCGCACATGCCAGCCTGGCGCGTTTCCAGAGCGCGATGACTGCGGCAAACGACGATCGCCACATCACCACCGAGATCAACACCGCCACCCCGTTTTACTATGCCGAGGACGATCACCAGCAGTATCTGCACAAGAATCCGTATGGCTATTGCGGCATTGGCGGGATCGGCGTGTGCTTACCGCCGCAAGGTTAATTCAGCGCCTCTGGCGGCTTTACAGTTCCTTACGCTATACTAGCGACTGAAATTACCGGCCCACATCCTTCGGGCCGGTTTTCAATGTGTATATCACACGGATTTATCAACTTCCCCTTCCGAGGATCTGACTTGAACGGTCGGATAAGATATGTTAAACAGTATTTTAATTATACTCTGCCTGATCGCTGTGAGTGCGTTCTTCTCGATATCCGAGATCTCACTTGCCGCTTCACGAAAGATAAAACTCAAGTTGCTGGCTGATGAAGGCAACATCAATGCGCAACGCATCCTGAAAATGCAGGAAAACCCCGGGACGTTTTTTACCGTGGTGCAAATTGGCCTTAACGCTGTCGCCATTCTGGGCGGTATCGTCGGCGATGCCGCATTCTCTCCGGCCTTTCATTCGTTGTTCTCGAACTATATGTCGCCAGAACTCTCCGAGCAGTTAAGCTTCGTGCTCTCCTTCTCGTTAGTTACCGGTATGTTCATCCTGTTCGCCGATTTAACCCCGAAACGCATCGGTATGATTGCGCCAGAAGCCGTGGCTTTGCGTATCATCAACCCGATGCGCTTCTGCCTGTTCGTTTTCCGCCCCTTAGTGTGGTTCTTCAACGGCCTGGCAAACAGCATTTTCCGCCTGTTTAAAATCCCGATGGTACGTAAAGACGATATCACCTCGGACGATATTTACGCCGTCGTGGAAGCCGGGGCGCTTGCTGGCGTGCTGCGTAAGCAGGAACACGAGCTGATTGAAAACGTGTTTGAGCTGGAATCGCGTACCGTGCCGTCCTCCATGACGTCGCGTGAAAACATCATCTGGTTCGATCTGCACGAAGATGAGCAAAGCCTGAAAAATAAAGTCGCGGAACATCCGCACTCAAAATTCCTGGTGTGTAATGAAGATATCGACCACATCATCGGCTACGTTGATTCTAAAGATCTGCTCAACCGCGTTCTGGCAAACCAGAGTATGGCGCTTAACAGCGGCGTGCAGATCCGCAACACATTAATCGTGCCGGACACCCTGACCCTCTCTGAAGCGCTGGAAAGCTTTAAGACGGCGGGGGAAGACTTCGCGGTGATCATGAACGAATACGCGCTGGTGGTCGGGATTATCACGCTGAACGACGTGATGACCACGCTGATGGGCGACCTGGTCGGCCAGGGTCTGGAAGAACAAATCGTGGCGCGCGATGAAAACTCCTGGCTGATCGACGGCGGAACGCCGATTGACGACGTCATGCGCGTGCTGGATATCGACGAGTTCCCGCAGTCCGGCAACTACGAGACCATCGGCGGCTTTATGATGTTTATGCTGCGTAAAATCCCGAAACGCACCGACTCGGTGAAGTTCTCGGGCTATAAATTTGAGGTAGTGGATATCGACAACTACCGTATCGATCAGCTACTGGTAACGCGCCTCGACACTAAAACCAGCATCCTGGTCCCTAAACTGCCGGATAGCAAAGAGAAAGAAGAAGGCCCGGCATAAAGGCCCGGCCCTGGAAACATCAACGGCTCCCATTGGGAGCCGTTTTTTTATACTACTTTAAACTACTGCATAGCACTTTGGTTAAGCCATCTCAGTTTGCAGACGCAGAACCTGACGGTTAACTTCGGACATCACAGACAAATGCTGCTTATCCTTCACTTTTGGGATAAGAATCTTGCCCTTATCAAACTCAAAAGCGCCAACGTCCTTGATATATAACCGTCCACGGAACAGGATCTTCACGTACTTCGCCACCTGTAGCGGGTTGTACCGTTGGAAAATTTTCATTGTTATCTCCTGCTGAGCGTTACGCCTTTGCGGTGCCACATTCGGCCCAGCTGTTCTAAGGCGCAAATTTTAATGCCATATGACTATAGACTATCTCTACGATGTTTCCAGTGTGTATAAGTTTATTTACCTTTTCATTACAGTTATTCAGAATTATCTATTCACCGATTCGCTGTCTTCAGTATAAGTCTTCATTTTTCGCAGGATTTGTGCGCCCGTCCGCAAACTGGCATCACGCTTGCGGGAAAAAGCATCATTCGCACATATGATTAAACCTCAGACCCAAGTGGTCGGATCACCTGCAAAAAATAAAGAAGGAAACCCCATGACCTTACGTAAACTGCTGGCGCTGTCGTGCCTGTTACTGCCGATGATGGCCTCCGCGCATAACTTTGAAACCCATCAGCGCGTATCACCGATTGGGATCGCCGATCGCGGCGAACTGATTCTTGATAACAACAAGTTTAGCTACAAAAGCTGGAATAGCGCGCAGCTCCCCGGGAAAGTTCGAGTGTTGCAGCACATCGCCGGGCGAACGTCAGCGAAAGAGAAAAATGCCGCGCTGATAGAAGCGATTAAATCCGCGAATCTCCCGCATGACCGCTACCAGACGACCACTATCGTCAACACCGACGACGCGATTCCGGGCACCAGCATGTTTGTGCGCAGCAGCATCGAGAGCAATAAAAAACTCTATCCGTGGTCACAATTTATTGTCGACAGCAATGGCGTGGCGCGTAAGGCATGGCAGCTTGAAGAAGAGAGCTCCGCCATTGTGGTGCTCAATAAAGACGGGCGTATTCAGTATGCCAAAGACGGCGGGTTAAGCCCGGCAGAGGTGCAGCAGGTGATCGCCCTGCTGCATAAGTTGCTGAATAATTAGTAGATAGAGACCCGGAAGCCGGGGTTAAGGAACGATTCACGCGGGGTATAGTCCAGGGGTTTCCCCTGCCAGTTGTGAACGTGCGCCCCGGCCGCAGCGGCAACGGCATGGCCTGCGGCAGTGTCCCAGACGCAGGTCGGCCCAAAGCGCGGATACAGCTGCGCCTGCCCTTCCGCCACCAGACAAAACTTCAGCGATGAGCCGATGGAGGTCGTCTGATGTTCGCCCAGCTGTTGCAGGTACTCTTGCAGCTCGTTGTCGGCATGGGAGCGGCTAATCACCACCAGCGGCGGTCGCGCGTCGCGCACCTGAATCTGTTTACGCACGCCGCACTCTTCTTTCCAGGCTTTTCCTTCCGCAGCGCTGTACATCACTTTCATGACGGGCGCGTAGACCACGCCCAGAATCGGTTTACCTTTATCAATCAGCGCAATATTGACGGTAAACTCGCCGTTACGTTTGATGAACTCTTTGGTGCCGTCTAACGGGTCAACCAGCCAGTAGCGCTGCCAGTGCTGGCGCACATCCCAGGAGGGCGGATCTTCTTCCGACAAAACCGGGATATCCGGCGTCAGCGCCTGTAACCCTTCCAGTATCACCGCGTGGGCGGCAATATCCGCCGCAGTAACCGGAGAATCATCCTGCTTGTTGGTGATTTCAATCGGTTTGATTCCATCGTAGACCTGCATAATGGCATCGCCCGCATTCCGTGCAAGCTGGCATACATGTTCTAGCATTCTCCACCTCGTTTATGGCAGTGGCGTTTAACTCTTTGTTTTACTTATACCCCATCGTAAATGAATCCGCCATCTGTGATAGCGATTGCGGTTTTAATGGCTGAATTCATGTCATGATTCACAGTTCTGTAAGCAACAAGACTTATATACATTTTCTTTTGTGTTTCAGATCTAAAAAAGGATGCCCCTGATGATTAAGTTTAGCGCAACGCTCCTGGCCACGCTGATCGCCGCCAGCGTGAATGCGGCGACCGTCGATCTTCGGATTATGGAAACCACTGATTTGCATAGCAACATGATGGATTTCGATTATTACAAAGATACAGCGACCGAAAAATTCGGACTGGTACGCACAGCAAGTTTAATTAACGCCGCCAGAAATGAAGTCAAAAATAGCGTGCTGGTCGATAACGGCGATCTTATTCAGGGGAGTCCGCTGGGCGATTACATGGCAGCAAAGGGGCTGAAAGCCGGTGATATTCACCCTGTCTACAAGGCGTTGAATACGCTGGATTATGCGGTCGGCAACCTCGGTAACCATGAATTTAACTACGGTCTGGACTATCTGCATAAGGCGCTGGCGGGCGCGAAGTTCCCTTACGTGAATGCCAATATCATCGACGTTAAGACCAAAAAGCCGCTATTTACGCCTTATCTGATCAAAGAGACTAACGTGGTCGATAAAGAGGGCAACACGCAGACGCTGAAAATTGGCTATATCGGTTTTGTCCCTCCGCAGATTATGACCTGGGATAAAGCCAACCTGAGCGGCAAAGTCACCGTCAACGACATTACCGAAACCGCTCGTCAGTATGTGCCGGAGATGCGGGCCAACGGCGCCGACGTTGTGGTGGTGATTGCCCACTCCGGGCTTTCTGCCGATCCGTACCAGACGATGGCGGAAAACTCCGTGTATTACCTGAGCGAAGTCCCCGGCGTTGACGCCATCATGTTCGGCCATGCGCACGCGGTCTTCCCTTCCAAAGATTTTGCCGATATCAACGGCGCGGATATTGCAAAAGGTACGCTTAACGGAGTACCGGCGGTCATGCCGGGTATGTGGGGCGATCATCTGGGCGTGGTGGATCTAGTGCTCAACAACGACAGCGGCAAATGGCAGGTGACCGATGCGAAAGCCGAAGCGCGGCCCATTTACGATGCCGCCGCGAAAAAATCGCTGGCCGCAGAAGATAAAAAACTGGTGGGAATCCTGAAAGCCGACCACGATGCCACCCGCGAGTTCGTTAGCAAACCGATCGGTAAGTCCGCCGATAACATGTACAGCTACCTGGCGCTGGTGCAGGACGATCCTACCGTGCAGGTGGTGAACAACGCGCAGAAAGCGTATGTCGAACACTTTATTCAGGGCGACCCGGATCTGGCGAAACTGCCGGTGCTCTCTGCCGCTGCGCCGTTTAAAGTCGGTGGACGTAAAAACGATCCTGCCAGCTTTGTTGAAGTGGAAAAAGGTCAGCTTACCTTCCGCAACGCCGCCGATCTTTACCTCTATCCGAATACGCTGGTCGTCGTAAAAGCCAGCGGCAAAGAGGTAAAAGAGTGGCTGGAATGTTCCGCCGGGCAGTTCAATCAGATTGATGTCCACAGCAGTAAACCGCAGTCATTGATCAACTGGGACGGTTTTCGCACCTATAACTTTGATGTGATTGACGGCGTGGAGTATCAGATTGATGTGTCGCAGCCTGCGCGCTACGACGGCGAATGCCAGACGGTGAATCCGCAAGCGGAACGTATTAAAAATCTGACCTTCAACGGCAAGCCTGTCGATCCGAACGCCATGTTCCTGGTCGCGACCAATAACTATCGCGCCTACGGCGGCAAATTTGCCGGTACGGGCGACAGCCACATCGCCTTTGCATCACCGGATGAGAACCGCTCCGTGCTGGCGGCGTGGATTGGCGCGGAGTCGAAGCGTGCGGGGGAAATCCACCCGGCGGCGGACAACAACTGGCGTCTGGCGCCAGTTCACAGCGACACGAAACTGGATATCCGCTTCGAAACCTCGCCGTCCGACAAGGCTGCCGCGTTTATCAAAGAGAAGGGACAATATCCGATGAATAAAGTCGCTACCGATGACATCGGCTTTGCGATTTATCAGCTGGATTTGAGTAAGTAAAACCACGCCGGGTGGCGGCTTCGCCTTACCCGGCCTACGCGATCGACATGCCGTAGGCCGGATAAGCGCAGCGCCATCCGGCAAGCCGTTATGCCGCTCGCTCTTTCCGCTGTGCCAGCACCTGCGGCAAATTGAGTTCGATCCAGTCTGCCAGCACGGCGACCTTCTCACTCACCTGTTCACCCAGCGTCGTCAGACTGTACTCCACATGCGGCGGTACCACCGGGTACGACACCCGATGAATAAATCCATCCTGCTCCAGCGCCTGCAATGACTGCGCCAGCATTTTTTCACTCACGCCGCCCATCTTGCGGCGTAAATCGCTGAAGCGGTGCGTTCCATCACGCAGTGCCACGAGAATTAATACGCCCCAGCGGCTGGTGACATGCTTTAACACCTCGCGAGAAGGACACTGCTCGGCAAACAAATTGCCATCGCGAAGCTGCTGAGAAAGCGTCGGGTTCGTCATCTTTACACTTACCTTTTTGTACGTACTTACTAAAAGTAAGTTTAAGTGCTAGCTTAATGAAACACAAGACGAACACAGGGAGATCCCCCATGATTGCAATTACCGGCGCGACCGGCCAACTGGGCCAACACGTTATCGATACCTTACTGAAAACCGTTCCTGCCAGCCAGATTGCGGCGATTGTCCGTAACCCCGCGAAAGCTGACGCGCTAACCCGACTGGGCGTTACCGTACGCCAGGCAGACTACAGCGACGAAGCCGCGTTCACGGCAGCGTTGCAGGGCATCGACAGATTGCTGCTGATCTCATCAAGCGAAGTCGGGCAACGTGCCGCTCAGCACCGCAACGTGGTTAACGCGGCAATAGCCGCAAACGTGAAATTCATTGCCTATACCAGCCTGCTGCACGCAGACCGTTCCCCGCTGGGCCTGCATGTTGAACATGTGGAAACCGAAAAAATGCTGGCGGATTCAGGCATTCCTTACGCCCTGCTGCGCAACGGCTGGTACACCGAAAATTACCTGGCGAGCGCGCCAGCGGCCCTGGAGCACGGCGTCTTTATCGGCGCGGCCGGAGAAGGCAAAATCGCCTCCGCAACCCGTGCCGATTACGCTGCCGCAGCCGCTCGCGTCATCAGCGAAGAAGGCCATGCCGGTAAAGTGTATGAACTGGCAGGCGACGAAGGCTGGACGCTGAGCCAGTTAGCCGCCGAACTGGCAAAACAGAGCGGGAAAAAGGTCGTCTATCAGAACCTGAATGAAGCCGATTTCGCCGCCGCGCTGAAAGGCGTGGGCCTGCCAGCGGGTCTGGCGGATATGCTGGCTGATTCTGACGCGGGCGCCGCAAAAGGCGGCCTGTTTGACGACAGCCATACTCTGAGCGCACTGATCGGTCGCCCGACAACCTCGCTGGCGGAAAGCGTCAAAAGCATCCTGTAAGTGTTAAAAACAGGTTAATTGTTGTGGCATCCCTGCTGGCCATCTCTGATAATGAACAGATGGCTTTCAGGGAGAGACAACGTGCAAGGCGTACCCGAACAGTTTAGCGATGAGAAAGACAGCGCCCGCTTTCGCCATCTGGCGCAGGTGCCGGGGGTTGAGCTGTATCATGCGCATATCTCGCGTTACGCTTTCGAACCTCACACCCACGAAGCCTTCGGTATCGGCGCAATTGAAGCCGGCGCCGAACGCTTCCGCTATCGCGGCACGCAGTACGTTGCCCCCGTTCACTCCGTTGTCACCATGAATCCCGATGAGCTGCATACCGGCGAAGCGGAAACCGCCGACGGCTGGCGCTATCGGATGATTTATCTCGATCCCGATCTGCTGGAAGAAGTGACCGGGGTTCGTCACTGGTGGTTTCATGAGGTCACGCGCCACGATCCGCTACGCTCACGCCAGATCTGCACGCTGATCCACGGCCTGTGGCATACCGACGATCCGCTGGCGCAAAAAGGGCTGCTGCTCGATCTGATCGACACCTTCCAGCCGCTGGCGCGCCATGCGCCGGAAGTGCGGGAAGGCGGGCATCGCTTTGAGCGCGTGCGGGACTATCTGCACGACAACTACATGCATCCGGTCACGCTTGACGAACTGGCGCGGGTCGCCTCATTAAGCCCCTGGCATTTTCAGCGTCAGTTCAAGGCTCATTTCCACGTTACGCCGCACCAAATGCTGATGGCGATCCGTCTGTGGCGGGCAAAGGCGTTTCTCACGCTCGGGATGCCCGCAGCGGATGTGGCGGCCGCCACCGGGCTAA
Source organism: Citrobacter sp. CK188 (assembly GCF_030333525.1). NCBI lineage: Bacteria > Pseudomonadati > Pseudomonadota > Gammaproteobacteria > Enterobacterales > Enterobacteriaceae > Citrobacter > Citrobacter sp. CK188. Next base: position 446,560 of record NZ_JAOWFU010000036.1, on the reverse strand, counting down.
CCGATCAATCTCATCTCACGCGCGCCTTTACCCATCGCTACGGCATTACGCCAGTGCGCTATCAAAAACAGGTTTATCCGCGCTAATGCGCAATCTCATACAATACTGGCGCATTTCTCCTGCCTACACTTTTCGCAATGTGAAACGATGTGGATATCAACGATGATTAGCGGCGTGTTGTATGCCCTGATGGCAGGGTTAATGTGGGGACTGATTTTTGTCGGACCGTTGATCGTACCGGAGTATCCGGCGGTATTGCAGTCGATGGGGCGCTATCTGGCGCTGGGGTTAATTGCTGTGCCCCTGGCGTGGCTGGGGCGTGCGCGCCTGCGCCAGTTGACGCGCAAAGACTGGATAACCGCACTCGCGCTGACGATGATGGGCAATCTGATCTATTACGCCTGCCTGGCGAGCGCTATCCAGCGCACGGGAGCCCCTGTTTCCACCATGATCATCGGCACGTTGCCGGTGGTGATCCCGGTGTTTGCCAACCTGCTCTACAGCCAGCGAGATGGTAAGTTATCCTGGCGGCGTCTGGCGCCTGCGCTGGCGCTCATCGGCGTTGGCCTGCTGTGCGTCAATATTGCGGAGCTGAATCAGGGGCTGCCGGAGTTTAGCGGCTGGCGCTACGGTTCAGGTATCGCGCTGGCGCTGGTTTCCGTTGTGTGCTGGGCATGGTACGCGTTGCGTAATGCCCGCTGGCTGCGGGAAAACCCGGATAAACATCCGATGATGTGGGCAACAGCACAGGCGCTAGTGACGCTTCCCGTTTCGCTGCTGGGTTATGTCGCGGCCTGCATCTGGTTGGGTAAGCAGATGCCCGGCTTTCCTCTCCCCTTTGGCCCCCGGCCGGATGTCTTTGTCGCCCTGATGGTCGCCATTGCCGTGCTCTGTTCATGGGTGGGGGCGCTATGCTGGAACGTCGCCAGTCAAAAGCTGCCGACGGTGATTCTGGGGCCCTTGATCGTGTTCGAAACGCTGGCTGGCCTGTTGTACACCTTTATACTGCGCCAGGAATTTCCACCGCTGCTGACGGTAAGCGGCATTGCGCTGCTGATTGTTGGGGTGGTGATAGCCGTCAGAGCCAGGCCGCAGAAACCCGGCGTCGTCGTGGTTTCACAATCATAATGTGCCGGATGGCGCTGCGCTAATCCGGCCGACAAGATATTATCCTGTAGGCCGGAGCAGAGGTTAAACTTTAAACACCGCTACCGTCTGGGTCAGACGTGCCGCCTGCTCTTCAAGCGCTACGGCGGCAGTCGCCGACTCTTCCACCAGCGCGGCGTTCTGCTGCGTCACGCGATCCATCTCCGCCACCGCCAGGCCAACCTGGTCAATGCCGCGACTTTGTTCATCAGATGCAGAGGCAATCTCCCCCATGATGTCGGTCACACGCGTTACCGCACTGACAATTTCCACCATCGTTTCCCCCGCTTCATGCACCAGCGCGGAACCCGCGCTGACCCGATTACCGGAGTCATCAATCAGCGTTTTGATCTCTTTCGCCGCCTGCGCGCTACGCTGCGCCAGCGTGCGCACCTCGCCAGCGACCACCGCGAAGCCACGGCCCTGTTCGCCCGCGCGAGCGGCTTCCACCGCCGCGTTCAGCGCCAGGATATTGGTCTGGAATGCGATACCGTCGATAACGCTGGTGATCTGCGCGATTTTGCTGGAGCTGGTGGCAATTTCATCCATCGTGCGCACAACGCCGTCCACTACGTTGCCGCCCTTTTGCGCCGTCTCAGAGGCATTTTTCGCCAGGCTGGACGCCTGGCGCGCGTTGTCGGCGTTCTGTCTCACGGTTGCGGTGAGTTGTTCCATACTGGCGGCAGTCTCTTCCAGCGATGCGGCCTGCTGTTCAGTACGCGAAGAGAGATCGCTACTGCCTGTCGCAATTTCACCCGCACCGGTATAGATCGTGTCAGCGCCTTCACGTACCACGCTGACCGTGTTCGCCAGCGCCTGCTGCATCTCATGTACGTTATGCGCCAGCAGCGCCATTTCATTACTGCCTTCGGTATGGATATTGCGCGTCAGGTCGCCTGCCGCAATATGGCGGATATGTTCCATAACATCATGTAACGGTTTAAGTAAGACACGCTGCATTGCCAGCCAGCTAATCACGATCACCGCGACAACCGCCAGCATAACGGCCGCCAGAATCCACAGAATGCGCTGGTAGTCCTGTTCATTTTGTTGAATGCCCGCGTTCGTCAGTTCGGCCTGGGCAGCACGCCATTCCAGGTACACGTCCTGCATCGCCGTCTGTTTTTGTTCCGCATTCTGTTTGAACATCTCTTCCAGTTGTCCTGCGGCAAGGAAGGTATTCATTTTCGCCAGCGTCGCGGAGTAGATGCCATACTGCTCTTCCAGACGGTCGGCCAGGTGTTCATCCAGCCCCGGCGTTTCTGGCAGCGCGTAATATTTATCGTAATGACGCTGCGCATCAGCCAGCAGGGTATTCGCCGTCTTCACCAGTTCATTTAGCTGACCGCCGTTGATCTCATTGGCCATGCTGCTTTGCAGGCGCAACATGCCGCGGTTAAGCGTGACGCGCGCCTGGTTCAGGCTGATCCAGGCATCGGTAAACTCCGCGACGTTCTGGCTGGAACGCTGCGATACGGTAAAATTTTGCTTATCGTTATTAAGCGCGCTGATAAAAACGCCCGCCGAAATAAGCTGCATCGCGCCGAGGGCGAGTAACACGATAATCAGTAAGGTTATAACTTTGATTCGTTTGAACATTTGTTGCCTTTTACTATGCAGGTATTGTCAGAGGTCTAACTATCGGCAGTGCCGCCGGCATATTTAATTTTGTCCGGCGGTTTGCCGCGCGTATTCCTGCCCTTTTCAATAAGATTCAGCACGTTAAGGCACAAACATTTTTTTGTGATGGTCATCACATTTTATTCTGACCCAAAAGGGTTATATCTTCGGCTTAAAGATGTATTTAAAATACATCTTATATTATTGAGAATGAGGTAACGGCTATGTCTTTTCGCGATCAACCTTTAGGTGAACTGGCGCTCTCTATTCCTCGCGCCTCGGCGCTGTTTCGTAAGTACGATATGGATTACTGCTGCGGTGGTAAGCAGACGCTCGCGCGCGCTGCTGCACGTAAAGAGCTGGATGTAGAAGCCATTGAAGCAGAACTGGCACAGTTGGCTGAACAACCGATTGAGAAGGACTGGCGTACCGCGCCGTTGGCCGAAATTATCGACCACATTATCGTGCGCTACCACGACAGACACCGCGAGCAACTGCCGGAGCTGATCCTGCAAGCCACCAAAGTGGAACGCGTTCACGCAGACAAACCCAGCGTACCGAAAGGTCTGGCGAAATACCTGACTATGCTGCATCAGGAACTTTCCAGCCACATGATGAAAGAGGAGCAGATCCTGTTCCCGATGATCAAACAAGGCATGGGAAGCCAGGCAATGGGCCCGATTAGCGTCATGGAAAGCGAACACGATGACGCTGGCGAATTGCTGGAAGTGATCAAACACACCACCAACAACGTCACGCCGCCGCCAGAAGCCTGCACCACCTGGAAAGCGATGTACAACGGCATTAATGAAATGATTGACGATCTGATGGAGCACATCAGTCTGGAAAACAACGTCTTGTTCCCGCGCGCACTGGCCGGGGAATGATGTGTTGCCGGATGGCGCTAACGCTTATCCGGCCTACAATCCGTAGGCCCGGTAAGCTTTGCGCCACCGGGCATCAAGATTAACGCACTCCTGCCATACGTTTCTTACCGATAAACAGCCAGCCCAGCCCCAGCGCAATAAACCACAGCGGCGTGACGATCAGCGCCTGACGGGTATCATCTTCCAGCGTCAGCAGTACCAGCACAAAGACGAAGAACGCCATACACACCCAGCACATCAGCTTACCAAGCGGCATCTTATAGATGGACTTCTCATGCAGGTGCGGACGCTGCTTACGGTACACCAGGTACGAGCAGAGAATGATGGTCCAGACAAACATGAACAGAATAGCCGACACCGTCGTGATCATGGTGAACGCGCCAATCACGCTCGGATTGATGTACAGCATCACCACGCCGCCCAGCAGACAGATACAGGAGAAGGTCAGCCCTTTCGCCGGTACCGCGCGCTTAGACAATTTAGCGAACGCTTTCGGCGCCACACCCTCTTGCGCCAGACCAAACAGCATACGGCTGGTAGAGAACACGCCGCTGTTGGCGGAAGAGGCCGCAGACGTCAGCACCACGAAGTTAATCAGGCTGGCGGCGGCCGGCAGTCCTACCAGTACAAACAGCTCAACAAACGGGCTTTTGGTTGGTACTACCGAGCTCCACGGCGTGACCGACATAATGATGATCAGCGCAAAAACGTAGAACATGATGATACGAATCGGGATTGAGTTAATCGCGCGCGGCAGGGATTTCTCCGGGTCTTTGGTCTCTGCGGCGGTGGTGCCCACCAGCTCAATCCCCACGAACGCGAATACCGCTATCTGGAAGCCCGCAAAGAAGCCGCTGATCCCTTTCGGGAACCAGCCGCCATCATTCCACAGATGAGTAAACGACGCTTCAACCCCGGTCGGTGATTTGAAGTGCATCATAACCATCACCAGACCGACGACGATCAGCGCCACGATAGCGACAATCTTGATCATCGCGAACCAGAACTCCATCTCGCCGAACATTTTCACGGTCGCAAGGTTAAGGCTCAGCAGCAGAACAACGACCGCCAGCGAGGCGACCCAGTCGGAAAGGCCGGGGAACCAAAACTGCGCATAGGCGGTAATCGCAACGACGTCCGCCATCCCGGTGACCACCCAGCAGAACCAGTAAGTCCAGCCGGTGAAATATCCCGCCCACGGCCCGAGCAGGTCGGAAGCGAAATCACTGAAGGATTTATATTCCAGATTCGAGAGCAGCAATTCACCCATTGCCCGCATGACGAAAAAGAGCATAAAACCGATGATCATATAAACGAAAATGATCGACGGCCCGGCGAGGCTGATCGTTTTACCGGAACCCATAAATAAGCCGGTGCCGATGGCGCCGCCAATCGCAATAAGCTGAATATGACGGTTTGTGAGATTGCGCCGTAGCGACTGTTCAGCCGGTGCCTGTTCGTCGGCAACGACTTTTACCTGATCTACCATGTTTTTTCTTCCTGTACCTGTCTGTGTTGTGCAGGCTCTGCGGCCTTTAGTGCGTCATATGATACGACGATCCTGTTATCAGGACTCATCGATATTAGGTAAGAATCGGCGGGATGAATACTAAGATTTAGATATAATGTTAATTATATGTTTAAAGTGAGTGTCATATCACTCTGGCAACGCGAATTAGCTCACAAAAATACACGCAATAGCTACATTTGCAAGATAAAATATCGACATCTGGCTAACTTACGGTTTTCTTGCATATTTTCTGTTCCCCCCAACAAAGAGGGGAACAGAAGTCACTGCTTACAGGATTTCCAGCAGTTCTACGTCAAACACCAGAGTGCTGAACGGAGGAATGGACGCGCCCGCGCCACGCTCGCCGTAGGCCAGTTCCTGAGGGATAGTCAGTTCCCATTTGGAACCAACCGGCATCAGGGTCAGCGCTTCAATCCAGCCAGGGATCACGCCGTTCACCGGGAATTCAGCCGGTTCACCGCGCGCAACGGAGCTGTCAAAGACGGTGCCGTCGATCAGTTTGCCGGTGTAGTGTACGCGTACACGGTCAGTACGCGCCGGAATCGCGCCTTCACCCTGGGTGATCACGCGGAATTGCAGACCGGATTCGGTGCTGTTCACCCCCTCTTTCTCACGGTTTTCTTCCAGATATTTGACGCCATCTGCCGCCATTGCCTGGAAACGTTCGCGACGTACTGCATCCGCACGTTCGTGAATTTCACGCAGCGCGCGATGCACCACATCAACAGGCACTGCCGGGTGTTTGCCTTCCAGCGCATCAGCGATACCTGCCACCAGCGCTTCAGGCAACAGACCTTCCAGACCGGATTCGCTCAGCTGCTGCCCTACCTGTAAACCAATGCCGTAGCTTGCTTGCGCTTCGATAGTGTCAAAAGTCGGGGTTGCCATCATATTTCCTTTCATCGGAGGTAAAGTAGCGGGCAGCATAACAGCCACGTCTCTTCCGGTAAAACTTTGTCTCGGGAAGAGATGACAAATCGCGGGGAAAAAGAAACAATAAGAATAACCCATGCTGATGTCACGAAAGCGGGTATAACTACGAACATCATAGCGTTAGGCATCTATACTCTATGATTGAGGAACGAGACGCGGAGCAGGAGGAAAGCCATGCCCGGGCGCTTTGAACTAAAACCAACCCTGGCGAAAATCTGGCATGCACCGGACAATTTTCGCATCATGGACCCGCTGCCGCCTATGCATCGCCGTGGCATTATTATTGCCGCTATCATGCTGGTGGTCGGTTTTCTGCTTCCCTCGAATGATACCCGCGATACGCCCGTCGTCACGCGTAATGTCCAGACAGATATCCAGTCACAGTCGCAACCGCCGACGGAAGCCGAACTTCAGGCGCAACTGGTCGCCCCGCAAAACGATCCGGGACAGGTCGCCCCCGTGGCGCCGGAACCCATCCAGGAAGGCCAACCGGAAGAACCGCCGCAGACGCAGCAATCCCAGCCGCAAACACAGCCTTTCCAGCAGAACGGGGGAATTGACCAGCAGTGGCGTTCCTATCGCGTGGAGTCAGGTAAAACGCTGGCGCAGTTGTTCCGTGACCACGGCCTGCCGCCAACGGACGTTTACGCGATGGCGCAGGTTGAAGGCGCAGGCAAGCCCCTGAGCAATCTGAAAGATGGCCAGATGGTGCAGATCCGCCAGAATGCGAATGGCGTGGTGACAGGATTGACCATCGATACCGGTAATGACCAACAGGTTCTGTTTACCCGTCAGCCAAACGGCAGCTTTATTCGCGCCCGTTAAGCGCGCAAATTGCCGGATGGCGGCGTCGCCCTATCCGGCCTACGGCACCCGCGATTGCAGGCCTGATAAGCGGTAGCGCCATCAGGCGTTACCGCTTCACCTTGTTCACCCACCAGATCCCCGAACACACCAGCACCAACGCAACCGCATATTTCAATTCAAAAATATTTTCGCCGAGGAAAATCGCCGACAGCACCGCACCGGAAACCGGAATCAGGAAGTTAAACGGCGCAATCATCCCGACGCGGTTGTACTTGAGCAAAATGCTCCACAGCGCAAAAGCAACAGACGAGAGCAGCGTCAGATAGCCCAGAATCGCCACAGAAGAGAGGCCGTGCACGGAGAGCGAGCCGCCGAAGGCATAGCCGCCAATCACCAGCGCCAGGCCGCCGATGCCAAGCTGATAGCCCGTCATCACCGTTGGGTCAACCGTCTGCGAAATACGTTTACCGTAAAGGGTCGCGGCAGAAAGAATAAAAGCAGCCAGCACCACGGAGCCATCACCCAACAGGCTAAAGCTGAAATCCATCAGCCCGCTGTTGAAGTTCACCACCATCACTCCGGCAAAGCCAAGAATACAGCCGAGGGTTTTGTTGTAGCTCAGTTTGTCGTTCTGGTAGATGAAGTGCGCCAGCAGCACGCTAAAAAAAGTGCCTGTGGCATTCATGATCGATCCTTTCACGCCCGTGGTGAACGCCAGACCGATATAGAAAAAGATATATTGCAGCGAGGTTTGCGTCAGCCCCAGCAGGGTCAGTTGACCAAACTGGCGCGGGCTTAAGCGGCCGATCGGTTTACGCTGCGCCATCGCCAGCAACAGCAGCAATAACCCCGCGAACAAGAAACGGTATCCGGCAAAGACAATTTTTGACGGGATATCATCTGTCGCAATCTGAAAGATCTCATACCCGCTTTTTATCGCCGGGTAGGCGCTTCCCCATAACAGACAACAAAATGCCGCCCCCAGATAGACAACGTTTTTACGCGCGAACAGGGGTTGCTGGTGGGTTATCTCCATTCCATCACCACTTTGAAATAATGTTTTATTTTTTATTATCCCGAAAAGGGTAAAGAATAGCCAGTGCGAAAAACAGGGGGGCAGAAAAGCAAAACGCCAGCACAAGGCCGGCGTTTTTACGCGATAGAAGAATAAAACTTATTCAGCTACTACGTTTACAGTCAGTTTAGCGAATACTTCGCTGTGAACCTGGAAGTTCACTTCGTGCTCACCAGTGGTACGCAGAACGCCGTTCGGCAGACGAACTTCGCTCTTAGCCACTTCAACGCCAGCTGCTGTTACAGCGTCAGCGATGTCGCGAGTACCGATGGAACCGAACAGTTTACCTTCGTCGCCAGCTTTGGACGCGATGGTTACGGTTTCCAGGGCGTTGATTTTCTCTGCGCGTGCATTTGCAGCAGCCAGAACGTCAGCCAGTTTAGCTTCCAGTTCAGCGCGACGTGCTTCGAAGAACTCAACGTTTTTCTTGGTAGCAGGAACAGCTTTACCCTGTGGTACCAGGAAGTTACGAGCGTAGCCCGCTTTAACGTTAACCTGATCACCCAGGCTACCCAGGTTTGCTACTTTATCAAGCAGAATAACTTGCATTACCTTATCCTCTCAAAGTCGTATTAATGGACCGTGGCCGATTACTGATGACGATCAGTGTACGGCAGCAGGGACAGGTAGCGAGCGCGTTTGATAGCGCGAGCCAGCTGACGCTGGTATTTTGCACGGGTACCGGTGATACGGCTTGGGACAATCTTACCGCTTTCGGTGATGTAGTTTTTCAGCGTAGCGATATCTTTATAGTCGATCTCTTGAACGCCTTCCGCGGTGAAACGGCAGAACTTGCGACGACGGAAATAACGTGCCATATGGCTAGTCTCCAGAATCTATCAATTCAATCTGCTCGGCATGCAGAACCATTTTGCTCAGACCGTTCTTTGCCTTGTGGCAAGAGATGAACCCCTGAACGGTTATGCGGCTGCCGACCGTTATACTGTGAGTAATGGCCTGGTTTTCGTGTCCGCTAACAATAACGGGCATTTGACACCACGCCTGCCGGTGAAACCCGGCTTCCTCCTGCACAGAACGATGCTCAAGCACGAACTGGCAGTGCGGAATTCCTGATGGACTGACCTTTCGAAGGGGCATCCTGCACACGGTGCCGGACAACGCCAGACGGTTGGTCATCAGAAATTACTCTTCAGAATCCCCAGCATCTGCATCATCTGCGGTTTCGTTTGCGAAATCATCGCGACGCTCACGGCGCTCGTCTTTCGCTTTAACCATCGGAGATGCTTCGGTAACAGCGTGCTTAGTACGCATTACCATGCTACGGATAACGGCATCGTTGAAGCGGAAGTTAGTTTCCAGCTCATCGATCACTTCCTGCGGCGCCTCAACGTTCAGCAGAACGTAGTGAGCTTTGTGCAGTTTGTTGATCGGGTAAGCCAGCTGACGGCGGCCCCAGTCTTCCAGACGGTGGATCTTGCCTTCTGCACCAGTGATTGCACCAGTGTAGCGCTCGATCATGCCCGGAACCTGTTCGCTCTGGTCAGGATGGACCATAAAAACGATTTCGTAATGACGCATCGAATTGCTCCTTACGGATTATTCAGCCTCCTGTCTGGGTCAGCCGAATCCCGGGGAGGCAAGGAACGTGTTAAAGGTCGGCTGAAAAATGACGCGTCATAATACTTGCGCCCATGAGGAAACACAAGTTGATTGCGCAAAAATTCACACGAAGCGCAAAGACAGGTTAACCATGTGATTTAAAATTAATCACATGGCATCGCGCCAATTTTTTGAACAACTGCATCAGAAATGGTCGCTATCGACTTCGCTGGTAGCGATTAAAATTAAATCAGAAGCAATTCACTTACAGGAGATATTGCTAACCAGACACAGCAGTCGAGGAGGTACAGTATGCGAGCGCGTGTTATGACCCTTCTGGCTGCGCTTTTGCTCAGTGCAAACGCGATGGCAGCCATCAAAATCGATAATCACCAGGCACGAAATATGGATGATGTGCAGAGCTTAGGCGTGATTTATATAAACCATAACTTCGCCACTGAAAGTGAAGCAGATCAGGCATTGAATGAAGAGACAGATGCGCGAGGCGCAACGTACTACCACGCCATCCTGACCCGGGAACCGGGAAGTAACGGCAACATGCGCGCCAGCGCGGATATTTATCGCTAGCACCAGGAAAAACCAACGAGAACATTGCCATAGTTTGACTTGCCCCCTTCACCGGGGGCTTTTTTATGGCAAAAGCGGCCCCGGAATCAGGCCGGTAACATCCCGAAGGAAGTAATGATTCCAGGGCACGTGTCTTACTTTTGTCCGTAATAGGCGTCAGGCCCATGCTTACGCATAAAATGTTTATTCATTAAATAATCGTCGATCGGGCTGAGCGCCGGATTGATACCGCGAGCAATCCATGCCATCCGCGCGACCTCTTCCATCACCACCGCATTATGCACGGCGTCATGCGCATCTTTGCCCCAGGCGAACGGCCCATGCTGATACACCACGACGCCAGGCGTATGCAGCGGCTGACCGTCACCCAGCGTTTCGATAATCACATGACCGGTGTTCAGCTCATATTCACCCTGCACTTCTTCTTCGGTTAACGCCCTGGTACAGGGGATATCGCCAAAGAAGTAGTCCGCATGGGTCGTGCCCAGCGCCGGGATCGCCAGCCCTGCCTGCGCCCACGCCGTGGCATGCGTAGAGTGCGTGTGCACGATGCCGCCCAGCGAAGGGTAACGACGGTACAGCGCCAGATGCGTGGCGGTATCGGAAGAAGGCCGCCACTGCCCTTCCACCACATTGCCCTGGAGATCCACCACCACCATATCGTCCGCTTTCATGGTTTCATAAGCCACCCCGCTAGGCTTAATGACCACCAGCCCGCGCTCCCTGTCGATCGCGCTGACGTTGCCCCAGGTAAAAGTCACCAGGCCATAACGCGGCAAATCCATATTGGCTTCAAAAACGTGCTGCCTGAGTTTTTGCATTATGCTGTCTCCACCAGACCGGCGCTGGCCATACGCGCTTTCACCCAATCACGCGCTTTCGCCACCTCACGCGCCGGATCGTCCGACGTTTCACTCCACATCTCAATCAGGTATGGCCCGCAATACCCACTCTGCTTGAGCGTGGCGAAACAGCGTTCAAAATCAACGACACCTTCACCAAACGGCACATTCTTGAACACGCCTGGCTTCGTATCTTTGACATGAACCGCGACGATATGCCCCATTCCAGCCTGCAACTCCATCTGCACATCGTTATCCCAGGCTGACAGGTTGCCGATATCAGGATAAAGCTGGAACCACGGGTTATTAAGATAGTGCGCATAACCCAACGCTTTGCTGATGGAGTTCATCAGAGGATAATCCATGATCTCCATCGCCAGCGTGACCTGGGCACGGCTTGCCATCTCGACGCTCTCTTTCAGCCCATCACGAAAACGACGGCGCGTTTCATTGTTGGCTTCCTGATAGTACACGTCGTAACCCGCAAGCTGGATGACGCGAATACCGATATCCTGCGCAAACTGAATGGCTTTACGCATGATCTCCAGCCCTTGCGCACGTACAGCATCATCTTCGCTGCCCAACGGAAAGCGACGATGCGCGCTCAGGCACATGGACGGCACCCGCACGCCGGTCTCAGCGATAGCACTCACCAGCGCCAGGCGCTGCTCACGGTTCCAGTCGAGGCGCGCCAGGCGGGCATCGGTTTCATCGACAGACATTTCAACGAAATCGAAGCCCAGTTCTTTCGCCAGCCGCAGGCGATCCAACCAGCACTCCCCGGCGGGGAGCGCTTTTTCGTAGATGCCAAGCGGAGTCTGTTTAGACAGCATATCCGCTCCTTATCCCCACAACTGGGCGATAGAACGTTTGAACTGACGCGCGGCTCCAACCGGAGAGGCGGCGTCGCGAATGCTGCGACCAGCAATAAAGACATGGATTGGAATGCCCTTAAACAGCGGCAGATCTTCCAGCGCCAGGCCGCCAGTCACGGTCACTTTAAAGCCCATATCAGAGAGACGTTTGATCGCGCTGATATCCGCTTCGCCCCAGGCCACGCCAGCGGCCTGTGCATCACGGCTACGGTGATAAACCACCTGCTGGATCCCCGCATCGCGCCACTCCTGCGCCTGCTCCCAGGTCCAGTAGCCGGTCAGTTCAATCTGCACATCGCCGTTAAACTCTTGCGCCACTTCCAGCGCGCCTTTGGCGGTGTTGATATCCGCGCAGCAGATAACCGTCACCCAATCCGCGTTGGCTTCAAAGCACATACGAGAGAGAATTTTCCCCGCGTCCGCAATTTTGGCGTCAGCCAGCACGATCTTATGCGGATAAAGCGCTTTCAGATCGCGTACCGCACGTACGCCTTCACCCACGCACAGGATGGTGCCAACTTCGATAATATCGACTTCTTCCGCGATCAGGCGGGTCGTTTCGTAAGCGTGGGACAGCGTCTGGTTATCCAGCGCAACTTGCAACATAGGTAATGACATTTCTATTCCTTACTTAAACTGCCGCCGCAGTGGCGTTATCAATTAAATCCAGCACATCCTGCTCGGTACGGCAGGCGCGTAAACGGTCAAAGTTGGCTTCATCTTCAAACAGGTTGACGATTTGCATGATGCCGTCTTCCTGATGCGCGCGGGCATCCACTGCCGCCAGCGTGATGAGGATATCGACCGGGTCATTATCTTCGTGATTGAAGACCATCGGCGTTTTCAGCGTCACCAGCGCGAAGCCGGTTTTTTTGACACCCTCTTCCGGGCGGCCATGCGGCATCGCCAGGCCTGGCGCAATCACAAAATACGGACCAAAACGCTCTACGCCATCAAGAATGGCCTGGTAGTAACGCGGCTCCACAACATCTGCTTCCACCAGCAGGTCTACGCCGATTTTCACCGCCTCCTGCCAGGTGCTCGCTTCTGCATTCAGGCGAATGGACTTATTCTCCGCCAGCGAATCACGTAATTTCATGCTGCGTCCTTATTTCAGGTCGTTCGGAAAGTGCTCTTTGATCACTTCCATCAGTTTCGGACCAAAATCAGCGGCGGAAAGCATATTGCGCACGCCCACCACATATTTATTACCGGAAACGGTGATTTCGCTGGCGACGTGCGTCGAGGCAATAATGATGTCCGCGCCGTTCAGCTCACTTTTGTACTCACCCACCGCGCAGCTATTTACCGTGTGCGCAACGCCCTGCTGCGTCAGAAACTGGTCAACTTTCATTTTCATGATCATTGAACTGCCTTGCCCACAACCACAAACAGCCAGAATACGTACGGTCATAATCGGAACTCCTTATTAAGCAGAGTGTTCTGCCAGTTGTTTTTCTGCATCTTCTTCAGCGCGCAATGTGCGCCCTGCGAAGAACATATAAGCCAGTGAAATCAGTATCATGACGCTCATAAACATCAGCCCGATGCTGACGAAGCCTTGCATCATCGGAGGCGCCAGAATCGACCAGTCCGCCATTCCCATCCAGGCGCTCATACCGGTCAGTTTCACCGCCCAGACGCAGCCAAAGATTTCGATCATGCCCATAACCAGGCAAATCTTGAGCGCCGCGCGCCAGCCGCCAAAGTGGTTAGCGAACACGCCAATCGTGGCGTTAGAGAAGAACATTGGGATAAAGCCAGGGATGATCAGAATGGAGGAACCGCAACCTACCAGGATACCAACGGCGATCAGCTGACCAATCGTGCCCCACATAAAGCCCCAGACCACCGCGTTCGGCGCGAAGCTATAAATCGCCGCACAGTCAATCGCCAGCACAGCACCGGGGATCAGACGCTGAGAGATACCGTTAAATGCTTCGGACAGTTCGGCGACAAACATGCGCACGCCCTGCGTGATGATGAAAATAGCGACGGCGAACTGGAAGCCGGTTTGCAGGATATAGATAGACCAGTGCGTTTTACCCGCCATCGCCTGAACCACATCCAGGCCAAAAGAGAGCAGGATCGCGCCGAAGAAGATGGTCATGACAATTGCCGTGGAGACGATATTGTCGTGGAAGATATTCAGCCAGCCGGGCAGTTTGAGATCTTCAACGCTCTCTTCTTTTTTACCGAGATATGGCGCGACTTTATACGCCAGCCATGCGGCAAACTGTTGCTGGTGACCAATGGAGAAACCACAGCCGTCTGTGACTTCCTGCGTCGGCTTATACATCATATTGGAGGTGATCCCCCAATACAGGGACACCAGAACCGCCGTGCAGATAATGGTGGTCCACATCGGATAACCGAAGATGTAGAAGAACACCGCGATCAGCCCCGCCTGCTGGAACATGATATGCCCGGTAAGCATGATGGTGCGAATCCCGGTAATCCGGCGCAGCAGCACGTAGCCGATATTCAATGCCAGCGCTAACAGCACGGCATACCCGACCCAACTGTAGGCGTCGCCCATGCGTTCGATCGTCGCCATCATGGAGGCGTAAGTATCAGAAATCGCGCCATTGATGCCATACACCTCAGACATCTTCGCCACGACGGGCTTAAAGGTACTGGTCAGGATGCCGGACCCTGCCTGTAATAACATGAAACCAATAATGGTTTTTATCGTACCTTTGATAATAACGCTGACACTTTTGCGTAGGAGGATATAGCCCAGACAGGTGACAATACCCAGTAGCAGCGGAGCATTGGTCATAACCTGGTTAAAGAAAACGGTAAAGATGTTGTAGAGGATCTCCATAACGATCTCCAGTAGACGAAGTTGCTGAGCTCTGCGTACGCTCAGGTTGTTGTGTCACCACTCTAATTTTCAAAAGTAATCACAACAAGATTGAATTTGATTAATTGTGACGCACCACGCAAATAATTCCCACACTTCAGAAAAGGATTAACTCGACATTAACCAGTCATCAATAAAACTCATTTTAATCAAATAGATATATTTAATTTCAATAGTTATACGCCCTTCATTACGTTCTCCTTTACTTCCAGACCGCCCTTCACAAGCAAAAATATGCCGTTGCCATCTTGAAAAAATAATGTCAGGATTAATCAAAACCAATCACACACTGATTCAATTTGAACAAACATGAAGGTAAATGCGATGAGTAAAGTGAAAAGTATCACGCGTGAATCATGGATCCTGAGCACCTTTCCTGAGTGGGGAAGCTGGCTGAATGAAGAGATCGAACAGGAACAGGTCGCGCCCGGCACATTTGCTATGTGGTGGCTCGGTTGCACCGGCATCTGGCTGAAATCAGAAGGCGGCACCAACGTATGCGTTGATTTCTGGTGCGGCACCGGCAAACAAAGCCACGGCAATCCGTTGATGAAAACGGGCCATCAGATGCAGCGCATGGCAGGGGTGAAGAAATTGCAGCCGAACCTGCGCACCACGCCGTTTGTTCTCGATCCTTTCGCGATTCGCCAGATCGATGCCGTGCTGGCCACTCACGATCATAACGATCATATCGACGTCAACGTCGCCGCAGCGGTGATGCAAAACTGCGCTGACGATGTGCCTTTCATCGGGCCGCAAACCTGCGTTGACCTGTGGATTGGCTGGGGCGTGCCGAAAGAGCGCTGCATCGTGGTCAAACCAGGCGATGTTGTAAAAGTGAAAGACATCGAAATTCATGCGCTTGATGCGTTTGATCGTACTGCGCTCATCACGCTTCCGGCCGATCAAAAGGCGGCGGGCGTACTGCCGGACGGCATGGATGCGCGCGCGGTGAACTACCTGTTCAAAACGCCGGGCGGTACGCTGTATCACAGCGGCGACTCCCACTACTCCAACTACTATGCGAAGCACGGCAATGAGCATCAGATCGACGTGGCGCTCGGCTCCTATGGCGAGAACCCGCGTGGCATCACCGACAAGATGACCAGCGCCGACATGCTGCGTATGGCGGAAGCGCTGAACACGAAAGTCGTGATTCCGTTCCACCATGATATCTGGTCGAACTTCCAGGCCGATCCACAGGAAATCCGCGTTCTGTGGGAAATGAAAAAAGATCGCCTGAAGTATGGCTTCAAGCCGTTTATCTGGCAGGTTGGCGGTAAGTTCACCTGGCCACTGGATAAAGACAACTTTGAATATCACTACCCGCGTGGTTTTGATGACTGCTTCACGATGGAACCGGATTTACCGTTCAAATCCTTCCTGTAATTGTTCTCCGATGCCGGGTTTTCCCGGCATTTTTCTATATTTACTTTAGTATTTTCAGGCTATTTCAAATATCATCTTTTAAAATCAATTCGTATCGGAATAGCTCATGACTGAAGCACAAAGACATCAAATATTGCTGGATATGCTGGCGCAATTGGGCTTTGTTACCGTCGAGAATGTGATCGAACGTCTGGGGATCTCCCCGGCCACGGCGCGTCGGGATATCAACAAGCTCGATGAGAGCGGAAAGCTCAAAAAAGTGCGTAATGGCGCCGAAGCGATCGCTCAGCAACGTCCACGCTGGACGCCGATGAATCTGCATCAGGCGCAGAACCACGATGAAAAAGTGCGCATTGCTAAAGCGGCAGCGCAACTGGTAAATCCCGGGGAAAGCGTGGTGATCAACTGTGGATCGACCGCCTTTCTGCTGGGCAGAGAAATATGCGGTAAGCCGGTGCAGATCATCACCAACTATCTCCCGCTGGCGAACTATCTGATCGATCAGGAACATGAAAGCGTGATCATCATGGGAGGTCAGTACAACAAGAGCCAGTCCATCACGCTTAGCCCCCAGGGCAGCGAAAACAGCCTGTATGCCGGGCACTGGATGTTTACCAGCGGCAAAGGCCTGACCGCAGACGGTCTGTATAAAACCGATATGCTCACCGCTATGGCCGAGCAGAAAATGCTCAGCGTGGTCGGGAAGCTGGTGGTGCTGGTGGATAGCAGCAAGATCGGCGAGCGCGCAGGCATGTTGTTCAGCCGCGCCGATCAAATCGACACGCTGATTACGGGCAAAAATGCTAACCCTGACATTCTGCAACAGCTTGAAGCGCAAGGCGTTAGCATTCTGCGCGTTTAAAGATGCTGGCGGAAAAACGACACCGTTGCCGCCAGCGCCTCTGGCGTAATACGGTGGCGTACGCCTGCCTCCCACAGACAGGTCAGGTTCTGATCCCTGTTCGCCTGAATCAGCGCCTGTTGTAAGCGGAACGTTTCCACCGCAGGGACGACGTCATCTTCCTGTCCATGCCATAGCAGCAGCGGCCGGTCGGCCAGTTTTGGCAACTGATGCGCCACCTCCCACTCAGTCAGGGGAGCAATGATGTCGTCAAATTCTCGCTGTTGCTCCGGCGTCTCAGGAATTAATGGCGGAAAAAGCGTATGCGCCAGTCGGGTGAAATAACCCGACCCCATCAGGCTGGCGACGCATTTTACCTCCGGGTGGCGGGCCATGACCCCCAGCGCTGTCATACCGCCCATTGATGTGCCCCCCACGGCCAGACGTTCTTCCAGCACCCAGTTTTCCTGTTGAACTGCCGCACGTAACGCAGCGAATTCCTGCATGTTTTGCCGCAGAATCTGCCAGAATTGGGTCATTCGCCCCTGCGCATCACCGCTAAACCGCGCGCCATGCTCGGGCGCATCCGGCATGATAACCCGGAACCCGGCCTGCGCCAGGGCAACCGCAAAGTAGCTATAGACCAGGCTGGAAGAGGTAAAACCGTGGTAAAAAATAATACATGGAAGGGGCGTGTCACGTTTACCGTCAGGAAACGCGTGGAGTATGGAATGTCCTGCCAGGTACCGTGTTTCTATTTTTATCATATATCCCCCTTTCTCTGATATGCCACGGAGAAATACATAACTCAAGTTAATGAGTACGGCAATGATTCATAATGTTGAGAAGTGGATTACGCTTTCACTCTATTTTCATTCGAAAATCGCGTGAGAGATAACAATTTGGGAACATTCCCCCTAAAGGAAATTAATAAGGCACTACACTATGGCTATCAGTAAACGAGATAGAGTTATGCGACGGTTCGCCCCATTGATGCTGGTACTGTTTTTAAGCGCCTGTAGCGTATTGCAAGGGACGCCGCAACCAGCACCGCCAGTCGCTGACCATCCTCAGGAAATTCGCCGTGACCAGATACAAGGGTTGCAGCGCCTGGGAACGGTAAGCTCAATGGTTCGGGGTTCTCCTGACGATGCTGTGGCAGAGATCAGAGCGAAAGCCGCCGCCGCTAAAGCAGATTATTACGTTATTTTGTTGGTTGATGAAACCATCGTAACAGGCCAATGGTATTCGCAAGCCATCCTGTATCGTAAATAGCGGAAGGTTGAAATTTAGTCAGCTTTACATTGCTTTGCGCCTCTATGCGTTTACCTGTGCACAATGAAATCATGGGATGACCGCAATGGAATGCCCTGTTGAATGCGGGGTCACGTAAAAGGAGCTGACGATGAAACGATCTCTTGCCTTATCCTCACTGCTGCTTTCTGCCGGTCTGGTGAGTACGACGGCGCAGTCTGCCGAATTTGCCAGCGCGGACTGCGTAACGGGCCTGAATGAAATTGGTCTGATATCCGTGAGTAATATTTCGGGAAATCAGCAGGATGTGGAACGTATCATTGCGTTAAAAGCCGATGAGCAGGGCGCTTCGTGGTATCGGATTATCCAGATGTACGAAGAACAGCAGCCCGATAACTGGCGCGTACAAGCCATACTTTATGCGTAACAGATTGCCTGATGACGTAAACTTATCTGGCCTGCATCGATCGCAGGCATGATAAGACGCGCCCGCGCCGCCATCAGGCAAATCGTTATCGCAATCCCCCCGTTGCCCGCAGCAACAGATCATTTTGCACCTGTTCAGACAGGCGTAACACGCCGCGCGTGTCCAGCATCATTTGGCACCAGGCCTGTGCCAACGGCGGAGAAGCATAGCGCAGCATTTGCGCCCCGCAGCCGAGCAGGAACAGCTGCTGCGTTATCTCCCGCCCCTGCGCTTCATCGGGTTTGCGCAAGCGCTGTTGCAGCTGACGTACCGCCCGATCATAATGCCGATCCTGCCCTTTGACCTCCGCAAAAGCCTCGTTGAGCAGCTCATAGACGCCGGTCTGTTTACTCAGCACCCGCAGCACGTCCAGACACATGACGTTTCCCGACCCTTCCCAGATGCTGTTGACCGGCATCTCACGATACAGGCGCGGCAGCTCGCTCTCCTCGCAATAGCCAACGCCACCGAGCACTTCCATCGCCTCGGCAACAAAGGGGATGCCGCTTTTGCAAATAGCAAACTTCGCGGCTGGCGTGAACAAACGCGCCCGGAGCGCTTCTTTCGGGTCGCCACGACGATCCCACGCGCGAGCCAGACGAAACAGCAGCGCCGTCTGGCCTTCAAGCTGGAGCGCCATACGACTTAAAACCTGCCGCATCATGGGCTGATCAATCAAAGATTTGCCGAACACCTGCCGCTGATGCGCATGGTAAATCGCCACCGAAAACGCCCGGCGCATCATACTATGACTGCCCAGCGCGCAATCAAAGCGGGTCATCCCTCCCATCTTCAGTATGTGACGAATCCCCTCGCCTTCCTCACCCAGTAGCCAGCCCACCGCATCCTGAAACTCAACCTCACAACTGGCATTAGAGCGGTTGCCCAGTTTGTCTTTCAGTCGCTCAAGGCGAACGCCGTTTCGCTGCCCGTCAGGCAAAAAACGCGGGACAAAAAAGCAGGATAACCCGCCTTTCGTCTGCGCCAGCACCAGGTGCGCGTCGCTTTGCGGCACGGAGAAAAACCATTTATGCCCCACCAGGCGCCAGGCACCGTCGTCCAGTCGCTCTGCCCGGGTGGTGTTACTCAGCACATCGGAGCCGCCCTGCTTTTCCGTCATGCCCATGCCAATCAGCAGGCCGCGTTTTTGCCCTCCGGGCAGGAGGTGTGAATCATAGCGATCGCTGCGTAGCGGCGTTAACCAGTCGTGAAAGGGAGGCGGCAGCATCTGTAGCAGCAGCGGCGTAGCGGCAAAAGTCATCGTGACTGGACACAACGTGCCTGCTTCCACCTGCGCATGCAGCATGAAACGCGCAGCCCGCGCGACAAACGCCCCCTGCCTGGCGTTCTCTTCCCAGGCCAGGTTATGCACGCGGTTAGCGCACAGGCCCTGCATCAGCAGATGCCAGGCGGGATGAAAACGGACATCGTCCAGCCGCTGCCCTTGTGGATCGTAACGTAGCAGTTCAGGTGGAAAGGCGTTCGCCAGCCGCCCCAGCTCCAGCGACTCCGCAGTGCCCAGTTGTTGACCGATGCTGGCAAGAAGATCGCTGTCCCAGCCCGCGCCTTCACGGGCGACCGCCTCGCAAAGCGCGCCATCAGACAGGAATAAATTGCTGTTGTTGAGCGGTGCCGGTTGGTTAAAAACGGTATGCGTTTGCCAGTGCATTGTGTTTCCCTCCGTCAATGGCAGTCGCATTAAGTATGGTCAGCCTGCGGGGGACACGCCTGGGATAACGGTCACAAAAAAGCCATCCCGAGGGATGGCTTCATCAGTCAAAAGCGCTTAGCTGCGCTGTCGCACCGCTTCAAACAGGCAGATCCCGGTCGCGACGGAGACGTTCAGCGACGACACGCTGCCCGCCATCGGAATGCTGATCAGCTCATCACAGTGCTCGCGGGTCAGACGACGCATCCCTTCGCCTTCAGCGCCCATCACCAGCGCCATCCGGCCGGTCATTTTGCTCTGGAACAGCGTATGGTCAGCTTCGCCCGCCGTACCGACAATCCAGATATTCTCTTCCTGCAACAGACGCATGGTACGCGCCAGGTTGGTCACACGGATCAGCGGCACGCTTTCGGCTGCGCCGCAGGCCACCTTTTTCGCCGTTGCATTAAGCTGTGCAGAACGATCTTTCGGCACAATGACCGCATGTACGCCAGCGGCGTCTGCGCTACGCAGACAGGCGCCGAGGTTATGCGGATCGGTCACGCCGTCGAGGATCAGCAGGAAGGGATTGTCGAACTTCGCGATCAGATCAGGAAGATCGTTTTCCTGATACTGGCGTCCCGGCTTCACGCGCGCAATGATCCCCTGATGTACCGCACCCTCGCTTTTTTCATCAAGATACTGGCGGTTCGCCAGTTGGATCACCACGCCCTGCGCTTCCAGCGCATGGATCAGCGGCAGCAGGCGTTTATCTTCCCGCCCTTTCAGAATAAAGACGTCCTGAAAGCGCTCTGGCGCACGTTCCAGCAGAGCCTGCACCGCGTGGATGCCGTAAATCATTTCACTCATTGATGGTTCTCATTGATCAATTTTGCCGGGCGGCGCGATGCCTGCCCGGTCTACAGTACAAACGCCCTCTCCACGCAGGGGGAGAGGGGGAAATTACTCAGCTGACTTTTTCTTCGCCGCGCGCTTCGCTTTTGTCGCGGCAGCGATTTTCTGCGTCTTTGCCGATGGATTTTTGGCTTTCTTCTCTTTCTTCGCCTTACCTTTCGCTTTCTCGCCGCGGAAGGCGCTATCCGGTTCGAAATTCACCTTTTTGCCCACCTGACGACGCTTACCGGCATTTTTAGCCGTTTCGCCTCTTTTCGCTTTCTCACGCGCGGTTTTACCGACGTTGCGCGGGGCGCGTTCGCTGGAGATCAGGCTAAAGTCAATTTTACGCTCATCCATATTGACCGCTTCGACGCGGACTTCCACGCGGTCGCCCAGACGGTAGGTCTGGCCGCTGGATTCCCCCATCAGACGCTGCCCTACCTGATCGAAACGGTAGTAATCGTTGTCCAGCGAAGAGACGTGTACCAGACCATCAATAAACAGCTCATCCAGACGAACAAAGAAGCCGAACCCGGTTACGCTGGAAATCACCCCTTTAAAGACGTTCCCCACCTGATCCAGCATGAAGTCACACTTCAGCCAGTCAGAGACGTCGCGCGTGGCTTCGTCAGCACGGCGCTCGGTCATAGAACAGTGCTGGCCCAGTTGCAGCATCTCTTCCATCGAATAGTGGTAGCCGCCCGTTTCCGTCGTGTTGCCCTTATGCCCTTGCTCATGCGCCAGCAGATACTTAATGGCGCGGTGCAGCGACAGGTCAGGATAACGGCGGATCGGTGAGGTAAAGTGCGCGTAAGACTGCAATGCCAGACCAAAGTGGCCACGGTTTTCTGGATCGTAAATTGCCTGTTTCATTGAGCGCAGCAGCATGGTTTGCAGCATTTCCGCGTCAGGCCTGTCGGCAATCGACTCCAGCAGCTCCGCATAATCACGCGGTTCCGGCTTATTGCCGCCCGGCAATTCCAGCCCCAGCTCCGCCAGAACGGAACGGAAGGAGGTTATCGCCTCGGTGCTCGGCTTGTCGTGGATACGGAACAGCGCAGGCTCTTTGGCTTTCTCAACGAATCGCGCCGCCGAGATATTCGCCAGAATCATGCATTCTTCGATCAGCTTGTGCGCGTCATTACGCTGCGTCTGCTCGATACGTTCAATGCGACGTTCAGCATTGAAGATAAACTTCGCTTCTTCGCTTTCAAATGAGATGCCGCCACGCTCTTCGCGGGCGTTATCCAGCACTTTGTAGAGGTTATGCAGCTCTTCGATGTGCCTGACCAGCGGCGCATACTGCTCGCGCAGGTCCTGGTCGCCCTGTAGCATATGCCAGACTTTGGTATACGTCAGGCGCGCATGGGAACTCATCACTGCTTCGTAGAATTTATAGCCGGTTAAACGCCCTTTTGATGATACGGTCATTTCGCAGACCATACACAGGCGGTCAACCTGCGGGTTCAGCGAGCACAGGCCATTGGAGAGCACTTCCGGCAGCATCGGCACAACCTGCGACGGGAAATAGACCGACGTCCCACGGTTGCGCGCTTCGCGATCCAGCGGCGTTGGCGGACGCACGTAATAACTTACGTCAGCGATAGCCACCCACAGGCGCCAGCCGCCACCGCGTTTCTTCTCGCAGTAAACCGCATCGTCAAAGTCACGGGCGTCTTCGCCATCAATCGTCACCAGGGGTAAGTCGCGCAGATCCACACGGCCTGCTTTCGCCTCTTCCGGCACTTCTTCTTTCAGGCCGGCAATCTGCTGTTCTACCGCCTGCGGCCAGATATAAGGAATTTCATGGGTGCGCAGCGCCATATCGACAGCCATGCCAGTGCCCATGTTATCGCCGAGAACCTCAACGATTTTACCAACCGCTTTAGTGCGGCGGGTCGGGCGCTGGGTGAGTTCCACCACCACCACAAAGCCCATGCGCGCGCCCATCACCTCTTCAGGCGGGATCAGGATGTCGAAGCTCAGACGGCTATCGTCCGGCACCACAAAGCCCACGCCCGCATCGGTAAAGTAACGACCGACAATCTGGCTGGTTTTCGGCACCAGAACGCGCACGATACGCGCTTCACGGCGGCCTTTACGATCGGCCCCCAGCGGCTGCGCCAGTACCTGATCGCCATGAATGCAGGTTTTCATCTGCTCACTGGAGAGATACAGGTCATCTTTACGTCCTTCGACACGCAAAAAGCCGTAGCCATCACGGTGGCCGATAACGGTACCTTTCAGCAGGTCGAGGCGTTCCGGCAGCGCATAGCACTGGCGGCGGGTAAAGACCAGCTGTCCGTCGCGTTCCATCGCGCGCAGACGGCGGCGCAGGGCTTCCTGCTGCTCTTCACCTTCAATGTTCAGTTCCGCAGCCAACTCATCACGGTTGGCTGGTTTTTCACGTTTTGTTAAATGTTCGAGGATAAATTCCCGGCTCGGGATAGGGTTAGCGTATTTTTCAGCTTCACGTTCCAGGAAAGGATCTTGTGACATGGCGGTTCCTCCGTTGTCAGCTCTGATGAAGATTTTCGTCACTCCACCAGCAATAATTTATAAAGCGGTTGATTCTCTTCAACCAAATCGGCAAGCGTGTAGTTATCCAGTTCCTTGAGAAAACTTTGCACGGCCTTCGAAAGTGCCTGCTTGAGTCGGCAGGCAGGAGTAATGTGGCAAAATTCGCTGCTGCAATTTACCAGAGATAAAGGTTCCAGCTCACGAACCACATCACCGATAACAATAACATTAGCCGGTTTACCCAGGCGGATACCGCCATTTTTTCCTCGAATAGCAGTAACGAAGCCCGCCCGGCTAAGTTGATTGATTATTTTGACCATATGATTACGGGACACGCCGTAGACTTCTGTCACCTCAGAAATACTGGTCATACGTCCTTCGGGTAGCGACGCCATATAGATTAGCGCACGTAATCCGTAATCGGTGAAACTCGTTAACTGCACATCAACCTCAGGAAAAGGGGAAAACGGGATAAACCAGGTTGTATTAATTACATTGATGATAAACCAGCCACCAGCCAGGTCGCTAATTTATTTCAGTTCGGGAAGGAAAAAAGCGAGGATCTTACGCTGTATTAAGCCGGATGGCGGTGAAAAGCGCCTTATCCGGCCTACAGTGTGAACAGGTCTGATAAGCGCAGCACCATCAGGCACTGCGCCATGACCCCAAATTATGCGTCAAACGGGTCACGCAGAATCATCGTTTCAGTACGGTCCGGGCCGGTAGAAATAATATCAATCGGCACGCCGGTCAGTTCTTCGATACGTTTGATGTAGTTCAGCGCCGCCTGCGGCAGGCCGCTGCGATCCTTCACGCCAAAGGTGGACTCAGACCAACCCGGCATGGTTTCGTAGATCGGCTCGATGCCTTCCCAGTCATCCGCTGCCAGCGGTGTGGTGGTTACTTCACGGCCATCCGGCATACGGTAAGCCACGCAGATTTTCACCTCTTCCAGGCCGTCCAGCACGTCCAGTTTGGTCAGGCAGAAGCCAGACAGGGAGTTGATCTGCACCGCACGGCGCACAGCAACGGAGTCCAGCCAGCCGGTACGACGACGACGACCGGTGGTGGCGCCGTATTCGTTACCCTGCTTGCACAGGAACTCGCCGGTGTCATCAAACAGCTCAGTCGGGAACGGACCCGCACCCACGCGAGTGGAGTAAGCTTTGATGATACCCAGAACGTAGTCCACATAACGCGGCCCCAGGCCAGAACCGGTCGCTACACCACCCGCAGTGGTGTTAGAGGAGGTAACGTACGGATAAGTACCGTGGTCGATATCCAGCAGCGTACCCTGCGCGCCTTCGAACATGACGAAATCGCCACGCTTACGCGCCTGGTCCAGCAGATCGGAAACATCAACAACCATAGAGGTCAGGATGTCGGCAATTGCCATCACATCATCCAGCACTTTCTGGTAGTCAACAGCTTCCACTTTGTAGAAGTTCACCAGCTGGAAGTTGTGATATTCCATCACTTCTTTCAGTTTTACAGCGAAGGTAGCTTTATCGAACAGATCGCCAACGCGCAGACCGCGACGAGCCACTTTGTCTTCATAAGCCGGGCCGATACCACGACCGGTGGTGCCGATCGCTTTCGCGCCACGCGCTTTCTCACGCGCGTTATCCAGCGCAACGTGATAATCAAGGATCAGCGGACAGGCTTCAGACAGCAGCAGGCGCTCACGGACAGGGATACCACGGTCTTCCAGTCCTTTCATCTCTTTCATCAGCGCAGCCGGAGACAGCACAACGCCGTTACCGATGATGCTGGTAACATTCTCACGAAGAATACCTGATGGAATAAGATGGAGGACGGTTTTTTCACCGTTGATTACGAGAGTATGGCCTGCGTTGTGACCGCCCTGGTAGCGTACAACATATTTAGCCCGTTCAGTCAGAAGATCGACGATCTTTCCTTTACCTTCGTCACCCCATTGGGTGCCCAGTACGACGACGTTGTTACCCATTTTTCAAAATCACCGTTTGCTTAAAAATGGATTCTACCATCGCTTTTTCAGATATACAGCACTTTTTGCATGCTAAGATCGGCAAATACGACTACTTTTTGATCAGCCAATCGTTTTCCTCAACATGTAGTAGACAACAACTCCAGCAACCACAAGACCGCCGCCAAAACGACGTAAAACATTTTCCGGCAGTTGCGTCATGGCAGAGATCATTTTCTTCCAGGCGCGGGGATACAGCATCGGGCCTAAACCTTCCAGTACCAAAACGAGGGCAAGCGCCAGCCAGATAGTTGAATTCATCCATCGTCCTTATATAAAAAGAAAACCACCGCCTCCCTGAGGATGCCGGTGGTTTTGTTCATCTAAAACCGTTGATACGATTTTAACGTGTTGCCGTATTCGGTGTCTTCATGTAACGGAAGAAATCGCTGTCCGGGCTCATGATCATCACGTCCTGATTGCCTTCGAAGCTCTTCTCGTAAGCACGCAGGCTACGGATGAAGGCGTAGAAGTCCGGGTCCTGACTGAAGGCATCGGCAAACAGTTTCGCGGCTTCGGCATCACCTTCACCACGCGAAATGCGGCCCTGACGCTCGGCTTCCGCCAGCGTTCTGGTCACTTCATAGTCGGCGGTCGCGCGCAGTTTCTCCGCTTCTTCCTGACCCTGTGAACGGTGACGACGGGCTACCGCTTCACGCTCGGCGCGCATACGGTTGTAAATCGCCTCGGATACTTCGGTCGGCAGGTTGATCTGCTTGATACGCACATCCACCACTTCGATACCTAACGCCGCCATACTGTTCGGGTTGATCACCGGCACTTTGCCATTGGTTTCTGCCGCAACGCGTTCAGCCGCTTCGGCAATCGCGCTATCCGCCGCCGGAGTCGCCACTTCATCTTCCGTTCCCGCAGAACCGGAGTTCAGCGCGTCACGCACTTCCAGCGTTAAACGACCACGGGAATCGGTCACGATGTCTTTCACATCCAGACGACCAATCTCAGAGCGCAAACGGTCAGAGAACTTACGTTTCAGCAGCACTTCGGCCTGAGAAACATCGCCGCCGCCTGTCGCCAGGTAGTAACGGCTGAAATCGCTGATGCGCCATTTGATGTAGGAGTCAACGATCAGGTCTTTTTTCTCTTTGGTTACAAAGCGATCGGCCTGGTTGTCCATCGTCTGGATACGCGCATCAAGCGTTTTCACCGACTCAATGAACGGGATCTTAAAGTGCAGGCCCGGCTCATAAACCAGCGGTTTGTTTTCATCGTCACGCAGAACTTTACCGAAACGCAGCGTAATTCCGCGCTCGCCTTCTTTGACAACAAAGACAGACATGTACAGCACTACCAGCACGATGATGATAATCGCAATAACTGACTTACGCATCGTTATTCCCCCTGACGCTGGTAGTCGTTACGCTGCGCGTTAGCGCGGCGTTGGTCCATAATATCGCCCTGACTGGTGGACGAGGTATTGCTTGCTCCGCTCGTGCTGGACGATGAAGCCGGCGGCAGACGCAGCAGATTGTTAGCCGTGCTGTCTTTTGCCGCAGGCGCGTTAGCGCCTTTCAGCATCTGATCCAATGGCAGAACCATCAGATTGCCGCCTTTGTCGTTGACCAGAACTTTACGCGTATGGCTCAACACTTTTTCCATCGTCTCGATATACAGACGCTCGCGAGTAATCTCTGGTGCGGCTTTATATTCCGGCAGAATTTTAGCGAAGCGAGCCACTTCACCCTGCGCTTCCAGGATGGTTTGGGTTCTGTATGCACGCGCTTCTTCAAGAATACGCTGCGCCTGACCGTTCGCACGCGGCTGAACTTCGTTGGTGTACGCTTCCGCTTCACGGATGTATTGCTGTTCGTTCTCACGCGCCGCGATAGCATCGTCAAACGCCGCTTTTACCTCTTCCGGCGGACGCGCTGCCTGGAAGTTGACGTCCAGCAGGGTAATACCCATGTTGTACGGACGAATGGTCTCTTCCAGTTCACGCTGGGTATCGCTACGAATAACGGTACGACCTTCCGTCAGAATGCGGTCCATCGTGTATTTACCGATAACCCCACGCAGGGCGCTGTCGGTCGCCTGACGCAGACTGTCATCCGCGCTGGTCACGCTGAACAGATAACGCTGCGGATCGGTCACACGGTACTGCACGTTCATCTCAACGCGCACAACGTTTTCATCAGAAGTCAGCATCACACCGGACGCCGCCAGTTCGCGAACCGCTTCCACGTTCACCGGGGTAACTTCATCGATAAACGTCGGCTTCCAGTTCAGACCCGGCTCAACCAGGTGGCTGAATTTACCGAAGCGTGTCACCACGCCGCGTTCCGCTTCTTTGATGGTGTAGAAACCGCTGGCAGCCCAGATAATGACGATCGCTGCCGCTGCGATGGTAACGACACGACCTCCGATATGCGGGCGCGGCCCCTGCGATGAACTACCACCGCCAGAGCCTGTACCTTTACCGCCACCCAGACCACCGAGCTTTTTACTCAGTTTGCGGAAGATATCATCAAGATCAGGTGGCCCCTGATCGCGACCACCTTTGTTTCCATTTCCCTCAGAGTTGCCGCCAGGTTTGCTGCTTCCCCACGGGTCGCGGTCTTGTCCGTTATTACCGGGCTGATTCCACGCCATGTTTGTGCTCCATATTTGTTATGCGGTGATCCCCGTTGTCTTTCGACGAGAGGGATAAGGCGAAATTACTCCATGCTCCAGACGAGCCGCCATTAGATCACATAGTCGATCAACGCCGGTTCTTGTTTACAGAGGCGACGCCAGTCGACAATCGGCATGCGAACCTGCAAACTTACGCTGCCGTCCTCCTCCATCCACTCTTTTTCTATTGCCTGAAGTTGGTAAAACCGGCTTCTCAGACGCCCTTCCTGCGGCGGCAAACGCAACGTATGCTGCGCCACCTCGCCGGAAAGCCGCTCCGTCAAAGCCTGAAAAAGCTGTGGTATCCCAACCCCTGTTTGCGCAGAAAGCCAGACACGGATTGGTTTGTTCTCTTCATCCCTGTCGATACGCGGTTCAAAATCGTCCAGCATATCGATCTTATTCATCACCATCAGGGTTGGGATCTCGTGAGCGTCGATCTCTTCGAGAACCGTATCCACTGCGTCGATGTTTTCCTGTACGCGCACATCAGCGGCATCAACAACGTGTAACAAGAGCGTGGCCTGCCGGGTTTCCTGCAAGGTCGCTTTAAACGCCGCCACCAGATCGTGCGGTAAATGACGGATAAACCCTACGGTATCCGCCAGTACGGTTTCCCCCACATCTGCGACATCGATACGGCGCAACGTCGGGTCCAGGGTCGCAAACAGTTGGTCTGCGGCATACACCCTGGCTTCAGTAATCTGATTGAAAAGGGTGGATTTACCGGCGTTGGTATATCCCACCAGCGAGACCGTCGGGACATCCGCTTTTATACGCGACTGCCGCCCCTGCTCACGTTGCTTCTCAACTTTCTCCAGGCGCGACTGTATTTGTACAATACGATTACGCAGCAAACGACGGTCGGTTTCGAGCTGGGTTTCACCCGGACCGCGCAAACCAATCCCGCCTTTCTGCCTTTCAAGGTGGGTCCAGCCACGAACCAGACGCGTGGCCAGATGACGCAACTGCGCCAGTTCAACCTGCAACTTACCTTCGTGGGTACGTGCACGCTGAGCAAAAATATCTAAAATAAGACCGGTTCTGTCGATCACGCGACATTCACACAAACGTTCCAGGTTACGCTCCTGGGCCGGGCTCAAAGCATGATCGAAAAGCACAACCGCAGCGTTAGACGCTTTCACGGCTTCCGCAATTTCAACTGCCTTACCTTCACCTACAAAGTACTTCGGGTGCGGTGCTTTACGGCTACCGGTAATCACCTGCATTGCTTCGACACCGGCGGAAGAGACCAGAGATTCAAACTCCTGGAGGTCTTCCATATCTTTGTCTTGCGAAAAATAGATGTGTACCAGTACCGCCTGCTCACCGGCATCATAACGGTCAAACAAGCGTCAACCCCTCGATATATATCAGCGGGGAACGCAGGTTCCCTGGCTCCCCGTGTGTAAAACAGCCAAAACCTTATTCGGTTTCTTCGCTGTCCTGTTGCGCAGAAGTACCCTGCGCGCTGCTACCGTGATGGTAGTTACTGCTGGTGCCGCCACCGGCATTGTTACTGTGATGAGAAACCGGGCGAGACGGGACAACAGTAGAAATCGCGTGCTTGTAAACCATCTGGCTGACCGTGTTTTTCAACAGGATCACGAATTGATCAAAAGACTCGATTTGACCTTGCAGCTTAATACCATTCACCAAATAAATAGAAACTGGAACACGTTCCCGACGCAGTGCGTTCAGGAACGGATCTTGTAAAGATTGCCCCTTAGCCATTCTCTCTTTTCCTTATATGCTTATTTGTACTTTGAACCTTTCGATTCTGAAAAATTGCGCACGATACGTCTCAATTGTACACATTCAGTTCGCGATAGCACCAACAACCTGCAATACTTCGTTTCGCGCCTGGTCAGGCTTTTCACTGTCAAGCCAGCGTACTCCTTCCCAACCACGCAACCAGGTTACCTGACGCTTCGCCAACTGCCTCGTGGCGCAAACACCTCTATAAACCATTTCATCATATGAAATTTCGCCTTCAATGTATGACCACATCTGGCGGTATCCCACACAACGAATGGAAGGCAAGTCCGTATGCAAATCTCCACGGGCAAAAAGCGCCCGAACTTCTGCTTCAAAACCTGAAGCCAACATCTGATGAAAACGCTGCTCAATTCGCTGATGGAGCAGTTCACGGCTCGCCGGGGCGATGGCGAACTGATGCACCTGATACGGTAGAGCGTCTCCTGACGTTTGCGTCAGTTCCGTTAAAGTTTTACCCGAAATGAAAAAAACTTCCAGTGCCCGGGAAAGTCTTTGCGGATCATTTGGATGAATCCGTGCGGCAGCGACCGGATCAATATCCTGAAGCTGTCGGTGCAACGCATCCCATCCCTGCTCTGCCGCCTGTTGCTCAATTCGGGCTCTGATCTCAGGTTCCGCCGACGGTAAGGGCGAAAGTCCCTCCAGCAACGCCTTGAAATACAACATGGTGCCGCCCACTAACAGCGGAATACGCCCCGCCGCAGTAATCTCCGCCATCTCCGCTAACGCATCGCGGCGAAAATCCGCTGCTGAGTACGCTTGCGCCGGATCGAGAATATCCAGCAATCGGTGCGGAGCGGCCTTTAACTCTGAAGCCGTCGGCTTCGCCGTACCGATGTCCATCCCCCGATAAATAAGGGCGGAATCAACGCTTATCAACTCTACTGGCAAAACTTTACGCAATTCAATTGCTAACGCTGTCTTGCCGGAGGCCGTCGGCCCCATCAAAAAAATCGCCTTTGGCAGGCTCGCCTTACTTACATCACTCATGTTTCAGGGCGTTCATCACCGAATGTAAATCAACAGGTTGTAACAGACCACCCGGCGGCGCCTTCACGAGCTGCGGACATAACCGCTCTACATCAGCCAACAGCGTAATGGCCTGCGCCATCGTCCACTGCGGATGTTCACTCATCAAATTCCGCGCAATCCACTGTGCAATATTGCCCGCGTCAAACGCTGACTGCTGCGCGAGGTAGCCTATCAGTTCAGGAATCAAGATTTGTAAATTTTGTTGGCGTAAGGGTAAAGGCACTGCACGAATGGTCACATGCTGCGCATCTGACTGGAATTCAATCCCCAGATCCGTCAGTGGTGTTTGCGCTTTTTCCAGCGCGGATTTCTCCTCCGCCGACACTTTTAAGCGCAGCGGAATCAACAACGGCTGGGCGCAGACCGGCGTCTGCCCCGGCGTCAGTTGGGCCTGACGCAGCCAGCGTTCCGCCACGGGCAGCGCCAGCAGGTGAATATTGCCGTCACGCTCAAGCAATGCGCAATCCGCGCCGACAATGGTCAGCACGCGACCGAAACTCTGGCTATGCCCTGCCAGCGACGGCGCTGCCGTTTCTGCTTCCGGTGCAAGCGCCGGTTGTCGCGGAGCGGGCGTCTGTAACAGCTGGCGGTACACTTCGCCCTGCTGTTTCTGGTAGCCCGGCTGGGCATGCGGCCAACTGGCAGCAGGCTGACGTCCGCCGATTGCCTCTGACGACGTGGAATAGCGCGGCGCGGCGGGTTCCCGCGCAGAGGCCGGTTCAGCGAAATGATTACGCCCGGCCGCCACGCGGTTTTCCGGGATGTGACGCGGCGCAGGCTCTTCTTCCGCCAGCGGCAGCGGCGCATCAAGCTGCTGCTGTAGCACGCTCAATACGCCCTGATAGATGAAATCATGCACCAGCCGCGACTGGTGGAAACGCACCTCATGTTTCGCCGGATGCACGTTCACATCCACCTGATGCGGGTCAATCTCCAGATACAGCACAAATGCCGGTTGCCGATCGCCACCCAGTTTGTCTTCACAGGCCTGACGAATCGCATGATTGATTAACCGGTCGCGCATCATGCGGCCGTTCACGTAGCAGTACTGGATTTCCGCCAGCGCCGCCGTGGTGTGGTGAGGGTCGGCCACCCAGCCGCGCAGCGTCAGATCGCCGTGCTGCCATTCAATCGCCAGCGCCTGTTCCAGAAACGGTGCGCCGCAAATCGCGCCTAATCGACGTTCCTTCTGCCCGTCCTGCGCAACCGCACGGTACTGGCGC
Source organism: Citrobacter sp. CK188 (assembly GCF_030333525.1). NCBI lineage: Bacteria > Pseudomonadati > Pseudomonadota > Gammaproteobacteria > Enterobacterales > Enterobacteriaceae > Citrobacter > Citrobacter sp. CK188. The sequence goes on along the minus strand of NZ_JAOWFU010000036.1, from coordinate 414,145 downwards.
ACCATTTTACCGTTGTGCGACAAATTAAGGGTGACGTCGAAGCGCGCCAGCGCAATGCGGCGGATAATTTCGTCAATGTGATTGAACTCGGTTTTCTCGGTGCGCATAAACTTGCGCCGTGCCGGCGTGTTGTAGAACAAGTCCAGCACCTCCAGCGTGGTGCCGACCGGATGCGCCGCCGGTTTTACCGTCACGTCCATATCACGCCCTTCGGCATAGGCCTGCCAGGCTTCCGCCTGTTCCGCGGTACGTGACGTGAGGGTTAAACGCGAAACCGAGCTGATACTTGCCAGCGCTTCGCCGCGAAATCCGAGGCTGATAATCGCTTCGAGATCGTCAAGCGAGGCGATTTTACTGGTGGCATGGCGGGCCAGCGCCAGCGCCAGCTCGTCTTTTTTAATTCCGCAGCCATTATCGCGAATACGAATAAGCTTTGCGCCGCCGCGTTCGATATCAATATCGATCCGCGTCGCCCCTGCATCAAGGCTGTTTTCCACCAGCTCTTTCACTACCGACGCAGGTCGCTCTACCACCTCACCTGCGGCAATTTGGTTCGCCAGTTGCGGCGGTAGAACCTGAATCGGCATGTAAAATCCTTAGTTAATCAACGACTCGCCCGGCGATACCGCGCTGGCCGTTTGCGCCGGAGCGCTCTGCGGCCCGGATTGCACCGGATGCGCCTGGAAGTAGTTACGCAACCCTTGGTAAATTGCCTCTGCCAGCTGCTGCTGATAAGCATCGCTTGCCAGCAAACGTTCTTCGCCGCTGTTGCTGATAAAGCCCGTTTCAACCAGCACCGAGGGGATATCCGGGGAACGCAACACGCCGAGGCTGGCGTGTTCAGGGCGACGCTTATGCAGCGAACCAATGCGCTGCAACTGACCTAACATGTTTGTCGCCACATCATACCCTACGCGCTGGGAATGACCGAATTGCAAATCCAGCACCGCCTGGCTTAAGTAGGGGTCAGCCTGACTGTTCGCCAGCACATCGCCCGCGCCGCCCAGCAGCTCAGACTGCTTCTCATGTTCTTCCAGCCAGTTCGCCATTTCGCTGTTGGCGCGCCGGTTTGACAGCACCCATACCGAGGCGCCCGTCGCGTTGCGGTTTGGCGCGGCATCCGCATGAATGGAGACGAGGAAATTGGCGTTCTGCTTACGCGCCACGTCGGAGCGCCCCATCACGGAGATGAAATAATCCCCGTCGCGGGTCAATACGCCTTTGAACATCGGATCGTTATTCAACAGCGTGCGCAGCTTACGGGCGATAGCAATCGTCACGTTTTTCTCCCGCGTCCCGCCGGGGCCAATAGCGCCGGGGTCTTGTCCGCCGTGACCGGCATCAATGGCAATCACCACTTTGTCGCCGTTACTGGATGTCGCCCGCGCTGCCGGGCGCGTTACCGTATTGCTGCTGGTGACAGCGGTAGCGCGATCCTGGTTTGTTTTAAACGGATTTCGCGCAGGTTCAGTCGGACGCGGAGCGACCACCGGCGTCTCAACGCGTTTTGCGACGACAGGCGGTGGAGGTGGCGGCGTATCGGCGTTGATGGTAAAGACCACGGTATAGTTACCGCCGTTCTGTCGTTTCACGGCCTCGGTTTTACCGTTCTCCGTCAGATCGACAACCAACCGCAGCGACTGCGCGTCTTTCGCCGTACCGGAGCGAATCGCTTTTACCAGGTTGTTGCCGCTAAACTGCAACGGCAGTCCCTGAATCACGCCGGTCTGTTTGATATCCAGCGCGACGGTACGTTTACCTTCTTGCGAAAACGCGTAATCAGGATCGCCGATAAAACTGAACGTAATCCGCGCCTGCCGATCGCCGTTAGATACCTGAATATCGGAGAGGCTGGCGGCCCCCGCCTGCGCGCACAGCAGGACCAGAGTTGCCACCACCCAATTTCTGATGCGATAAATCATCCCGCCACCCTTAAGGTTAACCGGCCAAACGCGCCAGCAACAAATCACCTGATGAGGAGACAGCACTAATGCGCGCCTCACGACCTTGCGCCTGGTAATCTATGTGTATTTCGACATCCGGGTCAGGCAGTACACCTTTACCTTGTTGCGGCCATTCCACCAGGCAAATGGCATCGTTGGCAAAATAATCACGGATCCCCATAAATTCCAGCTCCTCAGGATCCGCAAGTCGGTATAAATCGAAGTGATACACCATTAAGTTATCGAGCGTATAGGGTTCAACCAGCGTGTAGGTCGGGCTTTTCACATTACCTTTGTGGCCCAACGCCTGTAGAAATCCCCGGCTGAAGGTGGTTTTTCCCGCCCCCAGGTCGCCGTACAAATAGATGACGGTTGCACCGTCACAGGCTTTCGCTACGCGTAGTCCCAGGTCTAAAGTCGCCTGCTCGTCAGGTAGCGGAATTACTCGATTCATCATGGTTTACGTCAATCACATCAGGGTTAACAATACGCTGTAGCGTAGAAAAGAGATCGGTTGCCAGCATGCCGCGGGTGCCATAACTCGCAGCTAAAACATCCGCCGCCGCACCGTGGGCAACACATCCCGCACACGCTGCATCATACGGGGAAAACTTCTGTCCAAGCAATGCGCCAATAATGCCGGAAAGCACATCGCCCATTCCACCGCTGGCCATCCCGGCGTTACCGGCATCAATAATGCCCAACGCATGCGATTGGGCGGCGACGACCGTTCCCGCACCTTTCAGCACCGCCACGCCGCCATACCGTTTTACCAGACGACGTGCTGAAAGTAAGCGATCACTTTCAATTTCTGCGACAGAACAACCCAGTAGCCGCGCGGCTTCCCCCGGATGCGGCGTGATCACGCGATTGTGACGTTTATCGGGATTGATTGCCAGCAGGTTCAGCGCATCCGCATCCCAGAGCATCGGTTTGCGAAAATTCTCAGCTTTCTGTAGCGCTTTTTTACCCCATTCCTGCTGTCCGAGCCCGGGGCCTATCACCACCACGTCCGCCCATTGCAGGCTGTCATCGAGAGATTGAGGCGTCAGTTCATGCACCATCAGTTCGGGACGGGCGGTCAGCAACGGCGCGATATTTTCGCTGCGCGTCAGCACCCGCACTAATCCCGCTCCGGCACGCAGCGCCGCTTCGCCGGTCATACGTATCGCTCCCGCCGTCCCGTGGTCGCCGCCAATAATGACCAGCCGACCATGATCGCCTTTATGCGACGTCGGGCGGCGTGGTGTCAGCCAGTGGGAAAGTTGCGAAGCCGCAAAGCGCTGGATACGTACCTCTTGTCCTGCCAGCCAGCTTTCCAGCCCCAGCGCGTCAAAGTGCAGCGCTCCCACCACATCCCGCGCCTTGCCCGTCAGTAAACCGGGTTTCAGCGCAACGAAGGTAACGGTATGCGCGGCATTCATCACCGCTCCAGGCGTGGCGCCCGTTTGCGCCAGCAAACCGGAAGGGATATCAATAGCCACCACCGGCGCTGGATGGCTGTTCGCTCGTTCAATAAGCGTAGAGAGGGAGGTGCGCGGAGCCTGCGTCAGGCCGGTCCCCAGCAGGGCGTCAATAATCACATCAATATGATCCGGCCAGATGATATCCGACGCATGAATGACGCCCCCGGCATTGAGCCACGCCTCGCGCGCCTGCGCTGCCTCTTCAGGAAGCGGCTTATCGCTCTCCTGCGCCAGTAGCGTCACCTCAATACCTGCGGCTTTCGCCAGCCTCGCCACCACGTAGCCGTCGCCGCCATTATTACCGTGACCGCAAAGCACCAGCCAGCGCCGGGAATCGGGGTACGCGCCGCGTGCAACCTGAAATGCGGCTTCCCCCGCCCGCAGCATCAGCTCATACAGCGTCAGCCCTAAGCTGTCCGCCGCCTCGCGTTCCGCCCGTTTGATCTCATCGGCGGGCCAGATGGAGTGTGGTATACTTGCGGGGTTTTTCTTCATTGTATGGTCCGTCATGTCAGAGCCCCTCGATCTCAATCAGTTAGCGCAAAATATTAAACAGTGGGGGCTGGAACTGGGCTTTCAGCAGGTCGGTATTACCGATACCGATCTCAGCGCCAGCGAACCCAAATTACAGGCATGGCTGGATAAACAATACCACGGCGAAATGGACTGGATGGCTCGCCACGGAATGATGCGCGCCCGCCCTCACGAATTATTGCCCGGCACGCTACGCGTCATCAGTGTGCGCATGAATTATCTGCCTGCCAATGCCGCTTTCGCCAGTACCCTAAAAAATCCCTCTCTGGGCTACGTCAGCCGTTATGCGCTGGGCCGTGACTACCATAAGCTGTTACGTAACCGTCTCAAAAAACTCGGCGAGAGGATTCAGCAGCACTGCGTTTCGCTGAATTTTAGACCGTTTGTCGATTCTGCGCCCATTCTGGAACGTCCGCTGGCTGAAAAAGCCGGGCTTGGCTGGACAGGTAAGCACTCACTAATCCTTAACCGCGAAGCCGGTTCGTTCTTTTTTCTGGGGGAGTTGTTAATTGATTTGCCTCTCCCCATTGATACGCCAGTTGAAGAAGGCTGCGGGAAATGCGTTGCCTGTCTGACCATCTGCCCGACTGGCGCAATCGTCGAGCCCTACACGGTGGATGCGCGCCGCTGCATCTCCTATCTCACGATTGAGCTGGAGGGGGCGATACCAGAAGCGCTTCGGCCATTAATGGGCAACCGGATTTACGGCTGCGACGATTGTCAGCTTATCTGCCCGTGGAACCGCTACTCGCAACTGACCGATGAAGAAGATTTCAGTCCCCGCAAGCATCTTCACGCGCCAGAGCTGATTGAACTGTTTGGCTGGAGCGAAGCCTGGTTTTTAAAAGTTACGGAAGGATCGGCGATTCGCCGCATTGGTCACTTACGCTGGCTGCGAAATATTGCCGTCGCGTTAGGCAATGCGCCCTGGGATAACGCCGTGATTACCGCCCTGGAAAGTCGCCGGGGTGAGCACCCACTTCTCGATGAACACATAGAGTGGGCGATTGCGCAGCAAATTGAGAAGCGAAATGCCTGCGTGGTGGAGGTGCAATTACCGAAGAAACAACGCCTGGTCAGGGTCATTGAAAAGGGACTGCCGCGCGACGCCTGAGTCATCCACAGCTTGTGTATAAAAATAAAAAGACATTGCGATTCAAGAGGGAAAAAATCGTCAAGTGATCGCATTAACATTTCGAAATGATAATTAATCTATCAATTTCAATAAGTTACAAAGTTACTATTCACCAGGCGAAGTTTTTTGTATTCCAGGAATAATGCCTGGGCCTGTGGATAAGTCTGTTTACAAGAGTGTTTCAGAGGCAAAATAAAAGGCCCCCAACGTGAAAATACGCTGTGGATAATTTTATGGAGATAAGAATTTGGAGCGGGAAACGAGACTCGAACTCGCGACCCCGACCTTGGCAAGGTCGTGCTCTACCAACTGAGCTATTCCCGCTT
>NZ_JAOWFU010000036.1:195152-408646 GCF_030333525.1 Citrobacter sp. CK188 | reverse complement strand
GGAAACGAGACTCGAACTCGCGACCCCGACCTTGGCAAGGTCGTGCTCTACCAACTGAGCTATTCCCGCTTAATCTTCGTTTTTCAGACTGTTATCTGAAATTCTGTGATTAAATTTGTTGCTGTCGTAATTCGCATTTCTGCGTCGTTACGGGAGGCGCATTATACGAGAAATCCTTTCTGCTGCAACCCCCTAAAACGCAATTTTTTCCGTTTTCGTTCTGAGTGTTGAATTTATCAGCAAAGCGTACAATTTAGCGCCAAATTCACCCCGCCGCAAGCACACCCGGCAGGCAAAGCGTAAGCCGGATAAGACGCTTCGCTTCGCCATCCGGCAAATACGCCGTTTACAGCTTAATAAAATTCTCGCGGTAATAAGCCAGCTCCGCCACCGACTCGCGAATATCATCCATCGCCTGGTGCGTCCCCTGCTTGGTAAAACCAGCAAGGATTTCCGGCTTCCAGCGACGCGCCAGCTCTTTCAGCGTACTCACATCCAGATAGCGATAGTGGAAATAGGCTTCCAGTTCAGGCATGTACTTAAACAGAAAACGGCGATCCTGGCCGATGCTGTTGCCACAAATCGGTGATTTACCTGCCGGAACCCACTCTTTTAAAAATTCAATGGTCGCCAGTTCTGCGGCGCGATCGTCAAACGTGCTGGCTTTTACCCGATCCACCAGACCACTTCCGGTATGGGTACGCACGTTCCAGTCATCCATTAACGCCAGTTGTTCAGCAGACTGATGCACCGCAATCGTCGGCCCTTCCGCCAGGATATTCAGGTTGGCATCGGTCACCAGCGTCGCGATCTCAATAATGCGATCGCGCTCGGGATCCAGGCCGGTCATCTCAAGATCTATCCAAATGAGGTTGTTTTCATTGGCACTCATGCTATTTTCCACCCTTCAGAGGTCACAGTCAGTGTGACTATATTCATCTAAAATAGCGTGTATCATAGATGTTTTGCCCATTGCGGGCGACCAGGAGCCAGTACGATTGAGTAAAAATAAACTCTCCAAAGGCCAACAGCGCCGCGTGAAAGCCAATCATCAGCGTCGTCTAAAAACGTCCACGGAGAAGGCAGACTTCGATGACAACCTGTTCGGCGAGACCGCTGAAGGTATCGTCATCAGCCGCTTTGGCATGCATGCCGACGTAGAATCCGCCGATGGCGAGATTCACCGCTGCAACATCCGTCGCACGATCCGTTCGCTGGTCACCGGCGATCGCGTCGTCTGGCGTCCGGGTAAAGCGGCGGCTGAAGGCGTTAACGTCAAAGGGATCGTCGAAGCCGTACACGAACGCACCTCCGTGCTAACGCGCCCGGATTTCTACGACGGCGTGAAGCCTATTGCCGCCAATATCAACCAAATCGTCATTGTCTCCGCCATTTTGCCGGAGCTGTCACTCAATATTATCGACCGCTACCTGGTGGCCTGCGAAACGTTGCAGGTTGAACCGATCATCGTGCTCAATAAAATCGATCTGCTGGATGACGAAGGGATGGACTTCGTTAATGAGCAGATGGATATCTATCGCGACATCGGCTATCGCGTGTTGATGGTATCCAGCCATACGCAAGATGGCCTCAAACCATTAGAAGAGGCGCTAACCGGCCGTATCAGCATCTTTGCCGGGCAGTCTGGCGTTGGAAAATCGAGCCTGTTGAACGCCCTTCTGGGCCTGCAAGAAGCGATCCTCACCAATGATGTGTCGGATAACTCCGGTCTGGGGCAGCACACCACGACCGCCGCGCGCCTGTATCACTTCCCGCACGGCGGCGATGTGATTGACTCCCCCGGGGTACGCGAATTTGGCCTCTGGCATCTCGAACCGGAACAAATCACCCACGGATTTGTCGAATTTCATGACTACCTGGGCCATTGCAAATATCGCGACTGCAAGCATGATACCGACCCAGGTTGCGCCATCCGTGAAGCGGTAGAAGACGGTAAAATTGCAGAAACCCGTTTCGAAAATTATCACCGCATTCTGGAAAGCATGGCACAGGTAAAAACACGTAAAAACTTTTCTGATATGGACGACTGACAACTACGCTAAGCATCGCTAGAATCGTCCCCTTTTTTCAGGATGCCGGCGTCAATGCCGGTTCAGGAACAACAATGGCCTGGAGGCTACCTTGTTAAACTCATTTAAACTTTCGCTACAATACATTCTGCCGAAACTATGGCTCACTCGCCTGGCGGGCTGGGGCGCGAGAAAACGAGCGGGCTGGCTGACCAAACTGGTTATCGATCTGTTCGTGAAATACTACAAGGTCGATATGAAAGAGGCGCAGAAGCCGGATACCGCCAGCTATCGCACCTTTAACGATTTCTTTGTTCGTCCGCTGCGTGACGACGTCCGTCCGGTGAATACCGATCCAAACGTACTGGTAATGCCGGCTGACGGCGTGATCAGCCAGTCAGGTAAAATCGAAGAAGATAAAATCCTGCAAGCGAAAGGTCACAACTACAGCCTGGAAGCGCTGCTGGCAGGTAACTACCTGATGGCGGACCTGTTCCGCAACGGTTCGTTTGTCACCACCTACCTCTCTCCGCGCGACTACCACCGCGTACACATGCCGTGCAACGGTATCCTGCGCGAGATGATCTACGTACCGGGCGATCTGTTCTCGGTGAATCACCTGACCGCGCAGAACGTACCAAACCTGTTTGCCCGTAACGAACGCGTGATCTGCCTGTTTGACACGGAGTTTGGCCCAATGGCGCAAATTCTGGTCGGGGCGACCATTGTCGGCAGCATCGAAACCGTCTGGGCGGGAACCATTACGCCGCCGCGTGAAGGCGTGATCAAACGCTGGACCTGGCCGGAAGGGGAAAGCGAAGGGTCTGTGGCGCTGTTGAAAGGTCAGGAGATGGGCCGTTTCAAACTGGGTTCAACCGTGATCAACCTGTTTGCGCCGGGTAAAGTCACGCTGGCTGAACAGCTGCAAAGCCTGTCAGTGACCAAAATCGGTCAGCCGCTGGCCGTTTCTACCGAACTCTTCGTGACCCCTGAAGCGGAACCCGCGCCGCTGCCGGAAGAAGAGATCAACGCCGAACACGACGCCAGCCCGCTGGTTGACGACAAGAAAGACGAAAGTTAAATAAAGGATCGCTGCTGTGCGCCTGATTATCACTTTTCTGATGGCCTGGTGCCTCAGCCTGGGGGCGTACGCTGCGACGGCCCCCGACGCCAAACTGATTGCCCAGGAACTGGAGCAGGCTAAAGCAGCAAAACCCGCTCAGCCAGAGGCCGTAGAGGCCCTCCAGTCCGCGCTGAACGCGCTTGAGGAACGAAAAGGTTCTCTTGAGCGCGCCGAACAATATCAGCAAGTTATCGACAATTTCCCTAAGCTGTCCGCGACGCTACGCGCACAGCTCAATAACTTGCGCGATGAACCGCGCAGCGTGCCGCCAGGCATGTCCACCGATGCGCTAAGCCAGGAGATCCTCCAGGTCAGCAGCCAGTTGCTGGATAAAAGCCGTCAGGCCCAGCAGGAGCGAGAGCGCGCTCGTGAAATCGCCGATTCGTTAAGCCAGCTTCCACAACAGCAAACGGATGCCCGTCGCCAGTTAAATGAGATTGAGCGGCGCATCGGCACCGCCAGCGGCAACTCCCCGCTCAACCAGGCGCAAAATCTGAGTATGCAGGCCGAATCCGCCAGACTCAAAGCGCAGGTTGATGAGCTGGAACTGGCGCAGCTTTCGGCGAATAACCGTCAGGAACTGGCGCGAATGCGCTCCGAACTGGCGGAAAAACAGAGCCAACAGCTGGATGCCTGGTTGCAGGCATTACGCAATCAATTAAACAGCCAGCGCCAACGAGAAGCAGAGCGAGCGCTGGAAAGCACCGAACTGCTGGCGGAAAACAGCGCTGACCTGCCGCCGGGCATTATCGAACAGTTCAAGGTGAACCGCGAGCTGTCACAGGCGCTTAACCAGCAGGCGCAACGCATGGATCTGGTGGCCTCACAGCAACGCCAGGCCACCAGCCAGACGCTACAGGTTCGTCAGGCCCTGAACACCCTGCGGGAACAGTCGCAGTGGTTAGGCGTATCGAATATGCTGGGGGAAGCCCTGCGCGCGCAGGTATCGCGTCTCCCGGAAATGCCCAAGCCACAGCAGTTAGACACCGAAATGGCGCAGCTGCGCGTACACCGTATGCGCTACGAAGACCTGCTCAACAAACAACCGCAACTACGTCAGATTCGCCAGGACGACGGTCAAACGCTGACCTCTGAGCAGAGCCGCATTCTTGACGCCCAACTGCGTACCCAACGCGAGCTGCTGAATTCACTGTTGCAGGGCGGTGATACGTTGATCCTTGAGCTCACCAAGCTGAAAGTGTCCAATAGTCAACTGGAAGACGCGCTGAAAGAGGTCAACGAAGCCACTCACCGTTACCTGTTCTGGACGTCTGACGTGAGTCCGATGTCGCTCTCGTGGCCTATCAGCCTCGTTCAGGATCTGCGTCGACTGATCTCACTGGATACGTTCAATCAGCTCGGCAAAGCCAGCATCATGATGCTTACCAGCAAGGAGACGCTGCTGCCGCTGTTTGGCGCGCTGGTGCTGGTTGGTTTTAGTCTCTATTCGCGCAAACATTTCACCCGTTTTCTGGAGCGTTCATCCTCCCGCGTCGGGAAAGTCACGCAGGATCACTTCTGGCTGACGCTGCGCACCGTGTTCTGGTCGATTCTGGTCGCCTCCCCGCTGCCCGTACTGTGGGCCACGCTGGGCTATGGGTTGCAGGAGGCATGGCCTTATCCTCTGGCCGTCGCCATCGGCGACGGGGTGACAGCAACGGTTCCGCTGCTGTGGGTCGTCATGATTTGCGCCACCTTTGCCCGCCCTAACGGTCTGTTCGTGGCGCATTTTGGCTGGCCCCGAAACCGTGTCGCGCGCGCCATGCGCTATTACCTGATGAGCATCGGGCTGATTGTCCCGCTCATTATGGCGCTGATTATGTTTGATAATCTTAACGATCGGGAGTTCTCCGCGTCGCTGGGGCGTCTCTGCTTCATCCTGATTTGCGGCGCGCTCGCGATTGTCACGCTGAGTCTGAAGCGCGCCGGTATCCCGCTGTACCTCGATAAAGAGGGCAGCGGTGACAATATGGTTAACAGTATGCTCTGGAATCTGCTGATGGGCGCGCCGCTCATTGCGATCCTTGCGGCCGCTGTCGGCTATCTGGCTACCGCACAGGCGCTGCTGGCGCGACTGGAGACCTCCGTTGCTATCTGGTTCCTGCTGCTGGTTATCTATCACGTCATTCGCCGCTGGATGCTGATTCAGCGTCGCCGTCTGGCGTTCGATCGCGCTAAGCATCGCCGGGCCGAAATGCTGGCGCAACGTGCGCGCGGTGAAGAAGAACCCGCCCACTCCACCAGCCTCGAAGGGGCCGTCGAAGTGGATGAAAGCGAAGTGGATCTCGACGCCATCAGCGCCCAGTCGCTGCGCCTGGTACGTTCTATCCTGATGCTTATCGCCCTGCTGTCGGTCATTGTGCTGTGGTCGGAAATCCATTCCGCCTTTGGCTTCCTGGAGAATATCTCGCTGTGGGATGTCACCTCCACGGTGCAAGGGGTTGAAAGTCTGGAGCCGATTACGCTGGGCGCGGTGTTGATTGCGATCCTGGTGTTTATCATCACCACGCAACTGGTGCGTAACCTGCCCGCACTGCTGGAGCTGGCGCTCTTGCAGCATCTGGATCTGACGCCCGGCACCGGCTACGCCATCACCACCATCACCAAGTATCTGTTGATGCTGATTGGCGGGCTGGTCGGTTTCTCGATGATTGGCATTGAATGGTCGAAGTTACAATGGCTGGTCGCCGCGCTCGGTGTCGGTCTGGGCTTTGGTTTACAGGAGATCTTCGCCAACTTTATTTCCGGCTTAATCATCCTGTTCGAAAAGCCGATTCGTATTGGCGATACGGTGACCATTCGCGACCTTACCGGCAGCGTGACCAAAATCAACACCCGCGCCACCACCATCAGCGACTGGGACCGTAAAGAGATTATCGTGCCGAACAAAGCGTTCATCACCGAGCAGTTTATCAACTGGTCGCTGTCTGATTCGGTAACGCGTGTGGTGCTGACCATCCCGGCGCCGTCAGACGCTAACAGCGAAGAGGTGACGCAAATTCTGCTGACTGCGGCGCACCGCTGTTCACTGGTGATTGACAACCCGGCGCCGGAAGTATTCCTGGTTGACCTGCAACAGGGGATTCAGATCTTCGAACTGCGTATCTATGCCGCAGAGATGGGGCACCGTATGCCGTTGCGCCATGAAATTCACCAGTTGATTCTGGCGGGCTTCCATGAGCACGGTATCGATATGCCATTCCCGCCGTTCCAGATGCGCCTGGAAAGCCTGAATGGCAGGCAGACTGGAAGAACGCTGACATCCGCCGCCAGGAAAAGTCGCCCGGCGGGAAGTTTGTAAGCCGTAATAATGCCGGATGGCGGCTTCGCCTTATCCGGCCTACAGAACAGCAATGAACGCGTAGGCCGGGTAACGGCAAAAAGATTACTCCACCGCCCACCGGGGCTGGTTTGCCATCCGGCGGCTGTAGTTCTGATAAATCGCCATCGCTAACAGCGAGAAGAATATCGGGCCGCCGGTCATCCACAGCGCGCTATTCCAGTCCCCGGCTTCAATCACCGGCTGAATGATGGTAAACACATTCGCAAACGTCACCACCAGCACGACCACGCCCGTTGCCAGCATCGTAGAAACATGGGTTTTGAAGATCACAAATGGCCGTTCCAGGCCTTCGCGAGACTTAAAGAACGGGAAGGCCAGCGCGAGGAACAGGTACGGCAACGTCATCGACACGTTCGCCATCAGCGTCAGTTTGTTGTAGAACGCCGACGCGGTATCACCGCCAAAAGAGACCAGCAGAATAAACAGACTCACCAGCAGACACTGCATCCACATTGCGGTAGCTGGCATACCTGCCGCGTTCAGCGTCGTCATCGGCGCAGGCCACAGCGCTTTTGGCGTCCCCTGGATAATGGCCTTCAATGGCGAGTAGCTCAGCGTAAAGAACGCGCCGGTATAGGCAAGGAACATGGAGAGGCCAGTGATACGCGCAAACCAGACGCCGGTCGCCATTGCCGCTTCCGGCGACAGATGCAGCGCGTTACCCAACGTCATCCCCAGGCTTTTCATCAGAATATAGGTGATATTTCCGAGGTTAACGGAGCCATTACTTAATACCTGTTGCCAGTTGGTGCTAACACCCCATAAAAATATCGCCAGCGAATAACCAACGGAAATAACAATTGCCGCAAAAACAATTCCTTTCGCAAAATTCTTTTCCGGCTTTTCTGTTTTATCCACCAGGCCGCCTACCGCTTCAATTCCGCCGTAGGCAAAAATAGCGAAAACAACAAATGAGAGCATGGCCAGGCCGGATTGATATCCGGGATTGGGTGAGGAGACAAAATTAATATTTTCCGCAAAATGCCCACCATTTAATAACAAAATAGCGACACTCACTAACAACAAAACTAAATTAAGACACATCACGGCAATCCCCCCTACTGCCGTAATACGCGCAATTTTATTAATTCCCTTTGATGCGATACAGGTCACCAGAATCATCCAGCCGACGGCGAGCAGACCAACAACCTGCGTCGGTTCAAGCCCGGCGATCCGCCAGTGCTGCGTCATATCTGCACCAAACAAGAACGTAGAGAAAGGCACCCAGACTTTCGCCGCAGTGCTCACCATCCAGATAACATAGGAGGAGAACCACATAAAAGTGCCGATAAACGCATAACGCGGGCCAACGCTATTATTCATCCACGAATAGATTCCGCCTTCTTCTTTTCGATAAGCAGAACCCATTTCAGCCATCATTAAGGCAAATGGAATAAAGAATAATAATGCAGAAAAGATATACCACGGGATCGCGCTATACCCCATTAAATAAAACGCCGACGGGCTATTGGCAAAACCAAAAACGGACGTAAATATCATCAGGATGAGGCCAGCCAGGCTCATCTTCTTTATTGTCTGGTTCATGAAACCATCCCTTACTCTGGGCACGTTGGCTAAACGGCGCTCACCGGTTTGCACTGCCCCTTTGCAGAGGTCAGCAATAAAAATCAACACAGAATTGATACCTGAATGGTATCAAACATCCAGACTTATATTGTGGCTATAAGAGGGGAATTGAAAAAATGTGCTACAAAATGGCGCTCATTGCGCCATTTTGTTTCGCAAAAGAGGGGTTTTCGGATTTATGCCCGATCAACGGTAAAAGCGATAACCTCAGCGAGGCTTTCCGCCCCCAGCGCCAGCATCACCAGACGATCCACGCCCAGCGCCACGCCGGAACAGTCAGGCATCCCCACCTTCAGCGCCTCCAGCAGGTTGTTATCGATAGGCTGCTGCGGTAAGCCTCGCGCGGCGCGCTTACGGTTATCCTGCTCGAAGCGTTGTTGCTGCTCGCGCGCATCCGTCAGTTCGTGGAAACCATTCGCCAGCTCAATACCTTTGAAGTAAACCTCGAAGCGTTCAGCCACCCGATGGTCTTCAGTGCTGATTTGCGCCAGCGATGCCTGGCTTGCCGGAAAATGGTACACAAACGTCGGCTTCTCTTTGCCAATGTGCGGTTCCACGCCCATAGTAAACAGCAGTTGCAGCAGCGTATCGCGATCTTCTTCGGTATCCGCGATATTGCTTAAATCCAGCTTCGCCGCCGCTTCACGCAGTTGAGTTTTATCCGCAGACAGCGGATCAATCTCCAGATGGCGCTGAAACACCTGCTGGTAAGAAAGACTCTCCGCAGGTTGACATTCCAGCACCTGTTGCAGCAGGTCGTCCACTTCGTTCATCAAACGGTACATGTCGTAGTGGGGACGATACCACTCCAGCATGGTGAATTCCGGGTTGTGATGACGCCCCATCTCTTCGTTGCGAAAGCTACGGCACAGCTGGAAAACCGGGCCGCATCCCGCCACCAGCAGGCGTTTCATGTGGTATTCCGGGCTGGTCATCAGATAAAGGTTCATGCCCTGAGAGTGGCCAGGGCCGACGAAACGCGTTTCGAACGGGAACAGATGAATGTCCGTTACCGTCGCCTGGCTCATGCAGGGCGTCTCAACCTCCAGCACTCCACGATCGGCAAAGAAACGACGGATCTCCGTCATAATTGCTGCACGTTTTAACAGGTTAGGAATGGACGCGCTCGGCTGCCAGGTTGCCGTTTCGCTCATGGTACTTTCTCCGATTTAAGACAAGGGCACGAAGTCTACTCGTAACACGCCAGTGAAACAAATTTTGTGCGGGAATAATGCGCTCCGCCGGAAAAGTAAAAAAAGTGAAGCCAGGTGGTTTAGTAATTAAATTAATCAGAATCAATGATAAATCGACCCGTTGATGCGCTAAAAAAATCGAACACGTCAAATTTCCCTCACATCCGTAAGACTATACTGTTGTACCTATAAAGGAGCAGTGGAAACGCGTTCGCAACCCGCATCAATCAGGAGTTCAATCTGATGGTGTACGGGGACGAAATAACAACAATCTGGAGGAATGTCGTGCAAACCTTTCAAGCCGATCTTGCCATTATAGGCGCCGGTGGCGCGGGATTACGTGCTGCAATAGCTGCCGCGCAGGCGAATCCTAACGCTAAAATCGCACTGATCTCAAAAGTGTACCCAATGCGCAGCCACACCGTTGCTGCCGAAGGGGGTTCAGCCGCTGTCGCCCAGGATCATGACAGCTTTGACTACCATTTTCACGATACGGTAGCGGGCGGAGACTGGCTGTGTGAACAGGATGTCGTGGATTACTTTGTCCACCATTGTCCAACTGAAATGACGCAACTTGAGCAATGGGGTTGCCCGTGGAGCCGTCGCCCGGACGGCAGCGTCAACGTACGTCGTTTCGGCGGTATGAAAATTGAGCGTACCTGGTTTGCCGCGGATAAAACCGGCTTCCATATGCTGCATACCCTGTTCCAGACCTCTTTGCAGTTCCCACAAATCCAACGTTTTGATGAACACTTCGTCCTGGATATCCTGGTCGATGACGGTCATGCCCGTGGCCTCGTGGCCATGAACATGATGGAAGGCACGCTTGTGCAGATCCGCGCCAACGCGGTGGTGATGGCTACCGGCGGCGCAGGCCGCGTGTATCGCTACAACACCAACGGCGGCATCGTGACCGGCGACGGTATGGGCATGGCGCTGGGCCACGGCGTACCGCTGCGTGATATGGAATTCGTTCAGTATCACCCGACCGGTCTGCCGGGTTCCGGTATCCTGATGACCGAAGGCTGCCGTGGTGAAGGCGGTATTCTGGTCAACAAAAACGGCTACCGCTATTTGCAGGATTACGGCATGGGCCCGGAAACGCCGCTTGGCGAGCCGAAAAACAAATACATGGAACTGGGGCCGCGCGACAAAGTGTCTCAGGCGTTCTGGCACGAATGGCGCAAAGGCAACACCATTTCCACGCCGCGTGGCGATGTGGTTTACCTCGACCTGCGCCATCTGGGCGAGAAAAAACTGCTCGAACGTTTACCGTTCATCTGCGAACTGGCGAAAGCCTACGTGGGTGTCGATCCGGTTAAAGAGCCGATTCCGGTTCGTCCAACCGCGCACTACACCATGGGCGGCATCGAAACCGATCAGAATTGCGAAACCCGCATTAAAGGTCTGTTTGCCGTTGGCGAGTGCTCCTCTGTGGGTCTGCACGGCGCTAACCGTCTGGGTTCTAACTCTCTGGCGGAACTGGTGGTCTTTGGCCGTCTGGCGGGCGAACAAGCAATGGAACGCGCCTCAACCGCAGGTACGGCTAACGACGCCGCGCTTGATGCGCAGGTTGCGGGCGTTGAACAACGTCTGAAAGACCTCGTTAACCAGGAAGGCAACGAGAACTGGGCGAAAATCCGCGATGAAATGGGCCTATCGATGGAAGAAGGTTGCGGTATCTACCGTACGCCGGAACTCATGCAGAAAACCGTGGATAAGCTGGCGGAGTTGCAGGAACGCTTCAAGCGTGTTCGTATCACCGATACCTCCAGCGTATTCAACACCGACCTGCTGTACACCATCGAGCTGGGTCATGGTCTGAACGTAGCGGAATGTATGGCGCACTCCGCGCTGGCACGTAAAGAATCACGCGGCGCTCACCAGCGTCTGGACGAAGGCTGCACCGAGCGTGACGACGTCAACTTCCTCAAACATACCCTCGCCTTCCGCGATGCTGATGGCACAACTCGCCTGGAATACAGCGACGTGAAAATCACCACTCTGCCACCGGCAAAACGTGTGTATGGCGCTGAAGCGGAAGCCGCCGATAAGAAGGAGAAGGCGTAATGTCTGAGATGAAAAACCTGAAAATTGAGGTGGTGCGCTATAACCCGGAAACCGACACCGCGCCGCACAGTGCTTTCTACGAAGTGCCTTACGATGAAGCGACGTCGCTGCTGGATGCGTTAGGCTACATCAAAGATAACCTGGCGCCAGACCTGAGCTACCGTTGGTCCTGCCGTATGGCAATCTGCGGTTCTTGCGGCATGATGGTCAACAACGTGCCAAAACTGGCGTGCAAAACCTTCCTGCGTGATTACACCAAGGGTATGAAGGTTGAAGCCCTGGGGAACTTCCCGATCGAACGCGATCTGGTCGTCGATATGACGCACTTTATCGAGAGCCTGGAAGCGATCAAACCGTACATCATCGGCAACCCGCGTACGCCGGATCAGGGGCCAAATACCCAGACCCCGGCGCAGATGGCGAAGTATCACCAGTTCTCCGGTTGCATCAACTGTGGTCTGTGCTACGCCGCGTGCCCGCAATTCGGCCTGAACCCTGAGTTCATCGGCCCGGCTGCGATCACGCTGGCGCATCGTTATAACGAAGACAGCCGCGACCACGGTAAGAAGGAGCGTATGGCGCAGTTAAACGGTCAGAACGGCGTATGGACCTGTACCTTCGTGGGCTACTGCTCCGAAGTCTGTCCGAAACACGTCGATCCGGCTGCGGCCATTCAGCAGGGTAAAGTGGAAAGTTCGAAAGACTTTCTTATCGCCACCCTGAAACCACGCTAAGGAGTGCAACATGACGACTAAACGCAAAGCCTATGTGCGGCCAATGACGTCCACCTGGTGGAAAAAACTGCCGTTTTATCGCTTTTACATGCTGCGCGAAGGCACGGCGGTTCCGGCAGTCTGGTTCAGCATTGAACTGATTTTCGGCCTGTTTGCCCTCAAACATGGCGCGGAATCCTGGATGGGCTTCGTTGGCTTCCTGCAAAACCCGGTAGTGGTGATCTTAAACCTGATCGCCCTGGCGGCAGCCTTGCTGCACACCAAAACCTGGTTCGAGCTGGCGCCAAAAGCCGCCAACATCATTGTTAAAGACGAAAAAATGGGGCCAGAGCCGATCATTAAAGGTCTCTGGGTTGTTACTGCGGTTGTCACCGTAGTCATACTGTATGTTGCCCTGTACTGGTAAGGAGTCCGGGATGATTAATCCAAATCCAAAACGCTCTGACGAACCCGTATTCTGGGGCCTGTTCGGTGCAGGTGGTATGTGGGGCGCGATTATTGCGCCGGTAATGGTTCTGTTGGTGGGTATTCTGCTGCCGCTGGGACTTTTCCCGGGCGATGCGCTGAGCTATGAACGCGTACTGGCGTTCGCCCAGAGCTTCATTGGCCGCGCGTTCCTGTTCCTGATGATCGTCCTGCCGCTGTGGTGCGGTTTACACCGTATGCACCATGCGATGCATGACCTGAAAATCCATGTGCCAAGCGGCAAATGGGTATTCTACGGTCTGGCGGCGATTCTGACCGTTGTTACGGCAATCGGTATCCTCACAATCTAAGCCATACGCCCTCTTATCTGCGCGATAAGAGGGCGCTTTTTTATTTCCCCTTCTCCCTTATTTTTCCCGCCAGGTTCTACACTTAGAAAAAATCGCTAAGGAAAATCCCATGCGCCTGCTGCCTGTCGTTGCCGCCGTTACCGCTGCGTTTCTGGTCGTCGCGTGTAGCACGCCTGTCCCGCCCAAGGGCGTTACCGTTGTCACTGACTTTGATGCCAGACGCTACATGGGCACCTGGTATGAAATCGCGCGTTTCGATCACCGCTTTGAAAGCGGTCTTGAAAAAGTGACGACAACCTACAGTCTGCGGGATGACGGTGGCCTGAACGTCCTCAACAAAGGCTACAACCCGGACAGGGGCATGTGGCAGAAAGCAGAAGGGAAAGCCTGGTTTACGGGCGACCCCAGCCGCGCCGCGCTGAAGGTATCGTTCTTCGGCCCCTTCTACGGCGGGTATAACGTCATTGCGATCGACAGAGAGTACCGCCATGCGCTGGTGTGCGGCCCGGATCGCGACTACCTGTGGATACTCTCACGCACGCCGACGCTCTCCGAAGAGATGAAGCAGCAGATGCTGGCCGTCGCGACCCGGGAAGGGTTTGATGTCAGTAAATTAATCTGGGTAAAACAACCCGGCGCTTAACGCTTTTCCCGGAGGATTAGTGAGCGCTGAGCTTCAGCCCAATAATCCCCGCTACGATCAGCGCAAGGCTCGCCAGACGCGCAGGACTGGCGGATTCGCCAAGCAGCAAAATGCCGGTGATGGCAGCCCCTACCGCGCCAATACCCGTCCAGACCGCATAGGCAGTACCGACAGGCAGGGTTTTCATCGCCCATGACAACAGCGCCATACTGACAATCATCGCTGCAATGGTAATGACGCTGGGCGTCAGGCGACTGAATCCGTGGGTATATTTCAGGCCAACCGCCCAAACGACTTCAAGCAGACCCGCAATGAACAAAATTATCCAGGACATATCTGGCTCCAGAAAAATGGGGCCGTCCCCGGTGAAAGATACATTTGCAGGTCGTCCTGCAAAGCAGAGGTGTGAGAAAGCATTTTTGCCTGCGAAAAAATCAAATTCAACCCTTTTATTTTCCGCCGTTGCAAAAGCATGAATTGGGCGCAATTCGCAGCGCAGTTCACGCATTCGACGCTCATCGGACTTCTCTATGATGAGACGCTTTCTGAGGTCAGGAAGCCATCGCCTACTTCTGGATGCGGAAAGTTTATGTTAAAAATTTTAGTGATTGACCGCTGCCATTTCACCCGCACGGGGATAGAGGCCTGGCTTAATCATTCTGGCTTATTTGATTCTTCGTTCCTGGTATCAGGGTTGAATAACCTGCTACTGGCAAAAGAGCATATTTCCCAGTGGAAACCTCATCTGGTTATCGCTGACTTATATAGTTTTTTCAACTACAGCCACTCTTTTAAGCCAGCAGCGCCGCTCCTGATGGCCTGCGGAGCTACGCCTTTAATTTTGCTGCAATCAGGCGGCGTACAGTACCAGGCCGATAGCGACCCGCTGTATCAGGTCCATGCTGTAGTGTCGAAACAGGCCACGCTGCATGAGCTATCGCGGAATATTCAGGACGTGCTGCTTGCCCAGTCCGTTACTGACACGCCAAAAACCGCCACGCCGCTGCTTACGCCGCAGGAGGAAAAGGTGCTGACAATGTGGATGGAAGGTGCGGGAAACAACGCAATCGCGGCTGCGCTCGGTATTCACGGCAAAACGGTCTACACCTACAAACGCAATATCCGCATGAAATTGCATATGGATAATCGCTACTCACCGTTTTTATCCTTACCGGAGCAAATCAATTAACGGTACGACGCCACGCCGTACCGTTCACATTTATTGCTGGGCTCTGGTCGCGGCGCCTGAAATGGCGCTGCCGCCTTCAGAGATATCCTGCCCAACGCCGCGTGTTGTATTACACGCAGTTAGCACGGAAGAAAGCACCAAAACAGAAAAGATCGCTGCAATTGTTTTCTTAACCATAACGTCTTCCTTTTCTAGCCAATGTTGTTTGTGTATAGCCACTTAAGCATAGACAAGATCCCGCAATGTGACGGGCGTTCGACGATTTTTTAAGACACCTGGAAATAATTAGCTGGCAGCGTGAGAGATAGAATTGCCGAGATGTTTGATGTCTTCACCAAAGCCACGCGCGGTATTACAACCCGTCAGCAACGCGCCGGTGAAAAGGATGAGTGCTACAAGACTGATAAGACGTTTCATCATTCCTGCCCTGGAAAAGGTATGGCGCAGCTCAATGCCGCACCATAAATTCAACTTAGCAAATTGCTGACAAACTCCACGTCTGTTTTACCGGATGGCGTTAATACCCATGCGTCACGCAGTCGCCGTAGGCCCGATAAACTTGCGCCATCGGGCATTTCAGACGTTGTCATCAATCTTAATATCAGCGTCTTATTTAACGCGGGATACGTATTCGCCAGAGCGCGTATCCACTTTGATCACTTCGCCAATCTGGACGAACAGCGGAACTTTAACCACTGCGCCAGTAGACAGCGTAGCCGGTTTGCCGCCAGTACCTGCGGTATCGCCTTTCAGGCCGGGATCGGTATCTACGATTTCCAGTTCAACAAAGTTCGGCGGGGTCACGGTGATCGGCTGGCCGTTCCACAGGGTCACGATGCACTCAGCCTGATCCAGCAGCCATTTCGCGCTGTCGCCGATCGCTTTGGCGTCAGCAGACAGTTGTTCGAACGTTTCGTTGTTCATGAAGTGCCAGAACTCACCGTCGTTGTACAGGTAAGTCAGGTTCATATCGACAACATCAGCACCTTCAGCAGAGTCGGTGGATTTGAAGGTTTTCTCTACACGAGTGCCGGTCAGCAGGCGGCGCAGTTTAACGCGTGCGAATGCCTGGCCTTTACCCGGTTTAACGAATTCACTGGCTTCAACCGCATAAGGTTCGCCGTCCAACATGATTTTAAGACCAGCACGAAAATCGTTGCTATAGTACGTTGCCATAAGGCCCTCTGAAAATTGTTAACTGGTAGCTAAGCCACAAAATGGCGCATATTGTAACCCTAAATACCCCATCCAGAGAAGATTGGTTAGCGCAACTTGCCGATGTTGTGACCAATCCCGATGAACTACTGCATCTTTTGAATATAGACGCAGATGAAAAACTGTTGGCCGGACGCGACGCCAAACGCCTGTTCGCCCTGCGCGTACCGCGATCTTTCATCGCGCGTATGGAGAAAGGCAATCCCAACGATCCGCTTCTGCGTCAGGTACTTACCTCGCAGGACGAATTCGTAACCGCCCCCGGTTTTTCCACCGACCCGCTGGAAGAGCAGCACAGCGTCGTGCCCGGATTACTGCACAAATACCGCAACCGTGCGTTGCTGCTGGTAAAAGGCGGATGCGCGGTAAATTGCCGCTACTGCTTCCGTCGCCACTTCCCGTATGCGGATAATCAGGGCAACAAACGCAACTGGCAGGTCGCGCTGGACTACATCGCCGCACACCCTGAACTGGATGAGATCATCTTCTCCGGCGGCGATCCTTTGATGGCGAAAGATCACGAACTGGACTGGTTGCTTACGCAACTGGAAGCGATCCCGCACATCAAACGGCTGCGTATCCACAGTCGTTTGCCGATCGTGATCCCCGCGCGCATTACGGATGGGCTGGCAGCCCGCTTTGCGCGCTCTTCTCTGCAAATTCTGCTGGTGAATCACATCAACCACGCCAACGAAATTGACGACACGTTCCGTCAGGCCATGACGACGCTACGCAACGCGGGTGTTACCCTGCTCAACCAGAGCGTACTGCTACGCGGGGTGAACGATAACGCGCAAACGCTGGCAAACCTCAGCAATGCGCTGTTTGACGCCGGCGTCATGCCCTACTACCTGCATGTGCTGGATAAAGTTCAGGGCGCGGCGCATTTCATGGTGAGCGACGATGAAGCGCGGCGAATTATGCGTGAACTGCTGACGCGGGTATCCGGTTATATGGTGCCCAGACTGGCGCGTGAAATTGGCGGGGAGCCGAGCAAAACACCATTAGATTTGCAGTTACGCCAGCAATAATTGTTCAAACGAGTGTCCGGTTTCGGACACTCGCCCTTAAAATCGCTTATTTGAATCCGTTCATATAGCGCGACGCTTTCCATATTATGTTATTTTAATAACATAACACACCGAATATATTTCAAAATTATACATTGATTCAAATTAAGTTACCTGATTAATAATTGGTTAGGGAGAACCTTTATGGCGATGAGTATCAAAGGCGTTAATACAGGCGTTATTCGAAAAGCGAATGAGTTTATTGCGCTGGCATTAAAAATAAAAGAACCGAGGAATAAAGAGTCGTTGTTTTTTCTGACGGCGCTGGAATTAAGAGATCTGCTGATCGCTCTGGAAAGCCGGCTGCACCAGAAGCATCACCTGTCCCCCAACGCTCGCCAACAATATGAAAAAGCACGGGATAGAGTCAGTAAAAAAATGCTTGAGAGTATTCCGGCCATTCAGGAAGAGGAACTCAAAAACGCAGATATTAATCGCCGGGTGAATACATTAACGCTGGTAGACGACCAGAGCGAAAACGTCATGCTTTCTTTTACGCTGCATGACGGTAAAACATGCGAGCTGATGATTAATGAATTACAGATTGACGTTCTGGTGCGCGCAATTATTCGTGCTATAGATAATGCCGGTATGCGTGAGCTGGTGCTGCGTATTACATCACTACTGGATTTTCTGCCATTATATGATGCTGACTGTCTGGATAACGGTAATCTGGAATATGACGCCTACGCGCAACCTGAATGGAAGCACAATCTCTTCAGCCATTATCTGGCGGTGCTCTATCGTTATACCGATGAGACAGGTAAAACACATTTTAGCGGCGCCGTAGTGAAAAACCGCACCCCTTCTGGCAGCAAAGAGGCAGAGGCCATTTCACGCCGACTGCTTGATTTCAGCCCACGGCTGAAGAAGCTGGCCGGGAAACCGTGCCAGGTGTTTGTCAGAACGCTAACCGCTGATAAGACGCACAAACTCACTCAGGAGCAGTGCCTGCGCGCGTTGCATCATTTACGCGTGCAGTCGGTCGAGAAAGCGAAAAACGCCTGATGGCGCTGCGCTTATCCGGCCTACGATCACATACGCCTGTATAGACCACTGTATTACACAAAATCATTCAACCTGCATCGCAGCGGCAAGCGAAGAAATCCCCAGCAGCACAGATAACTATGTGACTGGGGTTTCACAGCGCAGCCAACAAAGAGGCAGGTTGAAGAATGAAGTGTAATCAGTTAGGGCACTTATAAACCTGACCGTTCATTTCACTGGCGGTCGGGACAAAGCTGGACAACATTCCCTGCGTTGGGCTGCTGACGCCATAAATCACATTTCCGCCCATTGCCGCAGCCTGGTTACGCAGGTCGTTCGCTGCACCACGCATGGAGCCGCCCTCTTCACCGTGCTGACCAGAAAGCCAGTTGCTTTGCTTACCGGTCGCAGTGCCGATCAACTGGCATTCTGCGCCAGGCTTGTCTTCCACAAAACGCACACTTTGCCCGGCAGCGGTCAGTTGGTTGCTGGAGCTACAACCCGCCATCAGCAGCGCAGCACCGACGATCCCTGCTAAATATTTTACGTGCATGTTATTCCCCATAATCAATGAGCTGGACGCCACTCACGTCGTCCATGTCTGAATCTTATACTAAAAAGATGACCAAAAGAAAAACCCCCGAACATTTCTGCCCGGGGGTTTCTAAATTCTGGGAGATGAGCACCCAAATCATTCTGGTTGCAGGGAGGCGGCCAGTTTGTTAATCCCCAGAAGCTTACTCAAGTAAGTGACTGGGGTTAGCAAACGCAACCAACGCACCTGCGGCCTGAAGGATGCAGGGTGTGGGCAATTACATCATGCCGCCCATTCCACCCATACCGCCCATGCCGCCGGCTGCGCCTAAGTCAGGAGCATCGCCTTTCGGCAGGTCAGTTACCATGCACTCGGTAGTGATCATCAGACCAGCCACGGATGCCGCGTACTGCAAAGCAGAACGGGTTACTTTGGTCGGGTCCAGGATACCCATATCGATCATGTTGCCGTATTCTTCGGTTGCTGCGTTGTAACCGTAGTTGCCGTCGCCGCTTTTAACGGTGTTAGCCACAACAGACGGTTCTTCGCCGCAGTTCAGCACGATCTGACGCAGCGGGGATTCCATTGCGCGCAGCGCAACTTTGATACCCACGTTCTGGTCTTCGTTCTGGCCTTTGAGCTCCGCAATTTTAGACGCGACGCGAATCAGCGCAACGCCACCACCGGCAACCACGCCTTCTTCAACCGCAGCACGGGTCGCGTGCAGGGCATCTTCAACGCGTGCTTTTTTCTCTTTCATTTCAACTTCGGTCGCAGCGCCAACTTTGATAACCGCAACACCGCCTGCCAGTTTCGCTACGCGCTCTTGCAGTTTTTCACGGTCGTAATCGGAAGTGGCTTCTTCGATCTGCTGACGGATCTGAGTGACACGGCCCTGGATCGCAGACTCTTCACCCACGCCATCAATGATGGTGGTGGTGTCTTTGTTGATCACAACGCGTTTTGCCTGACCCAAGTCTTCCAGGGTAGATTTTTCCAGCTCCATACCGATCTCTTCAGAGATGACGGTACCACCGGTCAGGGTTGCGATATCTTGCAGCATTGCTTTACGACGATCACCGAAGCCCGGCGCTTTAACCGCCGCCACTTTCACGATGCCGCGCATGGTGTTAACCACCAGCGTAGCCAGCGCTTCGCCTTCCACATCTTCAGCGATGATCAGCAGCGGTTTGCCTGCTTTCGCAACGGCTTCCAGAACCGGCAGCATTTCGCGGATGTTAGAGATTTTCTTATCAGCCAGCAGGATGAACGGGCTTTCCAGTTCTACTGCGCCAGTTTCCGGCTTGTTGATGAAGTAAGGAGACAGGTAGCCACGGTCGAACTGCATACCTTCAACCACGTCCAGCTCATCCTGCAAACCAGTACCGTCTTCAACGGTGATCACGCCTTCTTTACCGACTTTGTCCATCGCTTCAGCGATCAGTTTACCTACGGTTTCGTCGGAGTTAGCGGAGATAGTACCAACCTGAGCAATGGCTTTAGAATCAGAGCACGGTACGGACAGGGTTTTCAGTTCTTCAACCGCAGCAGCAACCGCTTTGTCGATACCACGTTTCAGATCCATCGGGTTCATGCCCGCAGCAACGGCTTTCAGACCTTCAGTGATGATGGACTGAGCCAGTACGGTCGCGGTGGTGGTGCCGTCGCCTGCCGCGTCGTTCGCTTTAGAGGCAACTTCTTTCACCATCTGCGCGCCCATGTTTTCGAACTTGTCTTCCAGCTCGATTTCACGCGCTACGGAAACACCATCTTTCGTGATGGTCGGCGCACCGAAAGATTTATCCAGAACCACGTTACGGCCTTTCGGACCGAGGGTCACTTTCACTGCGTCTGCCAGTACGTTTACGCCGCGCAGCATTTTCACACGAGCGTCGTTACCGAATTTTACGTCTTTAGCTGCCATTTTCTCTTTCCCTTAAATTCGTATGTTCAGTGTCGTTCGCGGATTACGCTTCAACAATTGCCAGAATGTCGCTTTCAGACATGATCAACACTTCTTCATTGTCGATCTTCTCAGATTTCACACCATAGCCATCGTTGAAAATAACGATGTCGCCAACCTTAACGTCCAGCGGCTGCACAGTACCGTTATCCAGGATGCGACCCTTACCGACAGCGATGATTTCGCCACGCGTTGATTTACCCGCTGCGGAACCGGTCAGAACAATGCCGCCAGCAGATTTGGATTCAACTTCTTTACGTTTGACGATCACACGATCATGTAACGGACGAATACTCATTGATAGCTCTCCTTTGAGAAAGTCTTTATCAGTTATGGGTGACGCCGGCCCGTGAACGGTTTCCCGGCTAGTGACCAGAGAGATGGGGATGGGTTTTTGCCCCTTCAAGGGGGCAGATGAAAAAAAATTCTTATCAGCAGAAAATCGCGCGAAAACGGTAGGTCACCTCACATTTCATAACGATTTAAGGCGGCCCGTCATAAGTAAATCCGATTGTGTTACCATCGAAAATCTGCGCAGTTGCCCAAAAATTGGGCGTAACCGGATAGTGACTCATGAGTGGACTAAAACAAGAGCTGGGACTGGCTCAGGGCGTGGGCCTGTTGTCGACATCACTGTTAGGAACCGGCGTCTTTGCCGTCCCGGCGCTGGCCGCGCTGGTGGCGGGCAATAACAGCCTGTGGGCCTGGCCTGCGCTCATCGTTTTAGTCTTTCCTGTGGCGATTGTTTTTGCCATCCTGGGGCGTCATTTCCCCAGTGCGGGCGGCGTGGCGCATTTTGTCGGGATGGCGTTTGGTTCGCGAATGGCGCGCGTCACCGGATGGCTGTTCCTGTCGGTCATCCCCGTCGGCCTGCCAGCGGCGCTGCATATCGCCGCCGGATTCGGTCAGGCGATGTTTGGCTGGCACGGCTGGCAGCTTTTACTGGCGGAATTCGGCACGCTGGCGCTGGTGTGGTTCATTGGCTCTCGCGGCGCCAGCTCCAGCGCCAACCTGCAAACGATCATTGCCGGGCTGATTGTGGCGCTGATTGTCGCCATCTGGTGGGCGGGCGATCTCAAGCCGAACAAAATTCCGTTCCCTGCCCCTGCGGATATTGAGCTGCCCGCCTTGTTCGCCGCGCTGTCGGTTATGTTCTGGTGCTTTGTCGGCCTTGAAGCGTTCGCCCATCTGGCATCGGAATTTAAAAACCCTGAACGCGATTTCCCGCGCGCGCTGATGATCGGTCTGCTGCTGGCTGGCTCCGTTTATTGGGCGTGTACGGTGGCGGTTCTGCATTTTGACGCCTACGGCGCGCAAATGGCGGCGGCAGCGTCGCTCCCTGACATCGTCGTGCGATTGTTTGGCGTACAGGCGCTGTGGGTCGCCTGCATTATTGGTTATCTGGCCTGCTTCGCCAGCCTGAATATCTATATCCAGAGTTTCGCCCGCCTTGTCTGGTCACAGGCGCAGGACAGGCCAGACCATTATCTGGCGCGCCTTTCTGCCCGCCGCGTTCCCCGCAATGCGCTGAACGCCGTACTGGGCTGTTGCGTACTCAGCACATTGTGCATTTACATCCTTGAGATCAATCTCGACGCGCTGATCGTCTATGCCAACGGCATTTTCATTATGATCTACTTGCTGTGTATGCTGGCCGGGTGTCGGTTGCTGGCAGGACGCTATCGCGCGCTGGCGGTGACTGGCGCTCTGCTGTGTCTGTTATTGCTGGCAATGGTGGGATGGAAGTGCCTGTACGCGCTGATTATGCTGACGGCGCTGTGGCTGTTTTTACCCCGCAGGTTGGCTAAGCGTCAGCAGTTGTAGACCCGGTAAGCATAGCGCCACCGGGCATTTATGCCGGATGGCGCCGCTGAAGCGGTTTATCCGGCCTACGGTTCAACGTTTGATTTAATCCTTGCGGTCGTCTTTATGATCTAAACGGTCACGCTCGTCCTCTTTACGCTGAAACTCACCGTCAAACGTCTCGCCGCCGCCCGTTCCGGCGCTAA
Organism: Citrobacter sp. CK188; assembly: GCF_030333525.1. NCBI lineage: Bacteria > Pseudomonadati > Pseudomonadota > Gammaproteobacteria > Enterobacterales > Enterobacteriaceae > Citrobacter > Citrobacter sp. CK188. The sequence goes on along the minus strand of NZ_JAOWFU010000036.1, from coordinate 386,179 downwards.
AACCGCCGCCAGGCATACGGGAAAAACGCAAATGCGGCAGCAGCTTCATGGTCAGGTGTTTCTGCACGGGCGGCAATAAAAGAAGCAGCCCCAGGAAGTCGGTGAAGAAGCCGGGCAGCACCAGCAGCAGGCCCGCGATGATCAGCGACACGCTCTTGACCATCTCCGCCGCCGGACTTTCGCCAGCCGCCATTTTCTGCTGCATCAACAAAAAGTTCTTGAAACCCTGGTTTCGCACCAGCGACATACCAATGACCGAGGTGAAAATCACCAGGATCAGCGTCATCAGGACGCCCAGCACATGGGCGACCTGGATAAAAATAGAAATCTCAATGTAAACATAGAGAAAGATGGCAATAAACGGTATCCAGCGCAAAGGACTCTCCTGTAAATGACAGCCGTTTTCATCACGTCTGTCTGATATGGGTGCGCGATTCGCATGCGTCAGATGTTGAGACGGTTAGCAAAATTTCAAGCTGTTTGTACACTTATTTTTAGTGGTAATCCCAAAGCGGTGACCTATTTCACAAAATAATAAATAAGGGGTAACTTCCCACACTTTAAGTGATCCAGGTTACGGTAGAAATCCTGAAGCAGAATATGATCTCGAGTATCAGACCGATGCAGGGGATAATCGTCGGTCAGGAAACATTCGAAACCACATATATCCTGTGTGTTTATGTAATTATTGGCAGCTTGAAAAAGAAGGTTCACATGTTAAACAACATTCGTATCGAAGAAGATTTGTTGGGTACCAGGGAAGTTCCAGCGGATGCCTACTATGGTGTTCACACTCTGAGAGCGATTGAAAACTTCTACATTAGCAATAACAAAATCAGCGATATCCCTGAATTTGTACGCGGTATGGTAATGGTAAAAAAGGCAGCGGCCCTGGCCAACAAAGAGCTGCAAACCATCCCTAAAAGTGTGGCCAACGCCATCATTGCCGCATGTGATGAAGTCCTGAATAACGGCAAATGCATGGACCAGTTCCCGGTAGACGTTTACCAGGGCGGTGCAGGTACTTCCGTCAACATGAACACCAACGAAGTGCTGGCCAATATCGGGCTGGAGCTGATGGGTCATCAGAAAGGTGAATATCAGTACCTGAACCCGAACGACCATGTGAATAAATGTCAGTCCACCAACGACGCCTATCCGACCGGTTTCCGTGTTGCCGTTTACGCGTCTATCGTCAAACTCATTGATGCAATCAATCAGTTGCGTGAAGGCTTCGAGCGTAAAGCCGTTGAGTTCCAGGACATCCTGAAAATGGGTCGTACCCAGTTGCAGGATGCTGTACCAATGACCCTCGGCCAGGAATTCCGCGCTTTCAGCGTACTGCTGAAAGAAGAAGTGAAAAGCATTGAACGTACTGCTGAGCTGCTGCTGGAAGTTAACCTCGGCGCGACGGCAATCGGTACTGGCCTGAACACCCCGAAAGAATACTCTCCGCTGGCGGTGCAGAAACTGGCTGAAGTCACTGGCTTTGCCTGCGTACCGGCAGAAGACCTGATTGAAGCAACATCCGACTGCGGCGCTTATGTCATGGTACACAGCGCGCTGAAACGTCTGGCTGTGAAGATGTCTAAAATCTGTAACGACCTGCGTTTGCTCTCCTCAGGCCCACGCGCGGGTCTGAACGAGATCAACCTGCCGGAACTACAGGCGGGCTCTTCTATCATGCCAGCGAAAGTAAACCCGGTAGTACCAGAAGTTGTTAACCAGGTATGCTTCAAAGTCATCGGTAACGACACCACCGTAACGATGGCAGCCGAAGCAGGCCAGTTGCAGCTGAACGTAATGGAGCCGGTTATCGGCCAGGCGATGTTTGAATCTATCCACATTCTGAGCAATGCCTGCTACAACCTGCTGGAAAAATGCATTAACGGCATTACCGCAAACAAAGAAGTGTGCGAAGGATACGTTTATAACTCCATCGGCATCGTCACCTACCTCAACCCGTTCATCGGCCACCACAACGGCGACATCGTTGGTAAGATTTGCGCCGAGACCGGTAAGAGCGTCCGTGAAGTGGTGCTGGAGCGCGGCCTGTTGACTGAAGCAGAGCTGGACGATATTTTCTCCGCACAGAACCTGATGCACCCGGCTTACAAAGCAAAACGTTATACTGATGAAAGCGAACAGTAATCGTACAGGGTAGTAACACAGGAGGCACGTCAGATGACGTGCCTTTTTTCTTGTCATAAGTTACCAAATAACAACAATTTAATATCAACTTGTTAAACAACAAGGAAGGCTAATATGATAGTTTTAGAACTTATCATCGTTTTGCTGGCAATCTTTTTGGGTGCCAGACTTGGGGGCATCGGTATTGGATTTGCAGGTGGGCTTGGCGTTCTGGTTCTTGCAGCCATCGGCGTTAAACCAGGGAATATCCCGTTCGATGTTATTTCCATCATCATGGCGGTTATCGCTGCCATCTCCGCAATGCAGGTTGCGGGCGGTCTGGACTATCTGGTTAACCAGACGGAAAAACTGCTGCGCAAAAACCCGAAATACATCACGATCCTTGCACCGATCGTCACTTATTTCCTGACTATCTTTGCCGGTACTGGCAACATCTCTCTGGCAACCCTGCCGGTTATCGCTGAAGTGGCGAAGGAGCAAGGCATCAAACCTTGCCGTCCGCTCTCCACCGCGGTGGTTTCCGCACAGATTGCGATCACCGCATCGCCTATCTCTGCGGCGGTTGTGTACATGTCTTCCGTCATGGAAGGTCATGGCATCAGCTATATTCACCTGTTGTCCGTGGTGATTCCGTCCACTCTGCTGGCGGTACTGGTGATGTCCTTCCTGGTCACAATGCTGTTTAACTCTAAACTTTCTGACGACCCGGTTTACCGCAAACGTCTGGAAGAAGGGCTGATCGAGCTGCGCGGCGAAAAGCAAATTGAAATCAAACCGATGGCAAAAACCTCGGTCTGGCTGTTCCTGCTGGGCGTTGTCTGCGTCGTGGTTTATGCCATCGTCAACAGTCCAAGCCTCGGTCTGGTCGCAACACCGCTGATGAACACCACCAACGCGATTCTGATCATCATGCTGAGCGTCGCAACGCTGACGACCATCGTCTGCCGTGTCGAAACGGACTCCATCCTGAACTCCAGTACCTTTAAAGCGGGTATGAGCGCCTGTATCTGTATTCTGGGCGTAGCATGGTTGGGCGATACTTTCGTTTCTCACAACATCGACTGGATCAAAGACACTGCGGGTAGCGTGATTCAGGGCCATCCGTGGCTGCTGGCCGTCATCTTCTTCTTTGCTTCCGCTCTGCTGTACTCTCAGGCAGCCACAGCGAAAGCGTTGATGCCAATGGCGCTGGCGCTGAACGTCTCTCCGCTGACCGCTGTCGCGTCTTTCGCTGCGGTTTCCGGCCTGTTCATTCTGCCGACCTACCCAACGCTGGTCGCTGCGGTTCAGATGGATGACACCGGTACAACCCGTATCGGTAAATTCGTCTTTAACCACCCGTTCTTTATCCCAGGTACGCTGGGTGTTGCCCTTGCCGTTTGCTTCGGCTTCCTGTTGGGCAGCGTCATGCTGTAAGTTCTCCTCGCGGGGCGTATACGCGCCCCGCTTTCTTACCTCCGCTTTGACTAACATCCCGCCGCCTTCCGTTGTATAGTGACCACACTCTTGCTGCTCTTTCTGTTCTTTCGAGGTGTTTATGCTTGATGATAATAGTCAGGATATCTCCATCCCCGAGGCCGTCGTGGTGCTCTGTACCGCGCCGGATGAAGCGACAGCCCAGGATCTGGCCGCTAAGGTGCTGGCGGAAAAACTGGCCGCCTGCGCCACGTTACTGCCGGGCGCGACATCCTTGTATTACTGGGAGGGCAAACTGGAGCAGGAATACGAAGTGCAGATGATTTTAAAAACCACCGTTTCGCACCAGCAAGCGCTTCTTGAATGCCTGAAGTCTCACCACCCGTATCAAACGCCTGAACTTCTGGTTTTACCCGTCACTCACGGAGACACTGATTACCTCTCATGGCTCAACGCATCCTTACGCTGATCCTGCTGCTGTGTAGCACATCCGCCTTCGCCGGATTATTTGACGCACCAGGCCGCTCGCAGTTTGTCCCTGCTGACCAGGCTTTTTCCTTTGATTTTCAGCAGAATCAACATGACCTGAACCTCTCCTGGCAGGTGAAAGACGGCTACTATCTTTACCGCAAACAGATAAGCATCACCCCCTCTCAGGCCGAAATTGCCGAAGTCCGGCTCCCGGCGGGCGTCTGGCATGAAGATGAGTTTTATGGCAAAAGCGAAATCTACCGCAAGCGCTTAAACATTCCGCTCATCGTTAACCAGGCCGCATCCGGCGCGACGTTAACCGTGACGTATCAGGGCTGTGCTGACGCAGGCTTCTGCTATCCGCCGGAAACCAAAACCGTGCCGTTAAGCGAAGTGAGCGCCAGCACGGTGGCTAAATCCACGCCGTCGCCGGTCGCAGCGCAAACGGAAGAGACGCCGCAACCTGCCGCCCGGCTGCCTTTCTCCGCGCTGTGGGCATTGCTGATTGGCATCGGGATCGCCTTTACGCCCTGCGTCCTGCCGATGTATCCGCTGATTTCCGGCATTGTGCTCGGCGGTAAACAACGCCTCTCAACCGGACGCGCGCTGCTGCTGACCTTTATCTACGTACAGGGTATGGCGCTCACCTACACCGCGCTGGGGCTGGTTGTGGCCGCTGCCGGGCTACAGTTCCAGGCAGCGCTCCAGCACCCTTATGTGCTAATCGGCCTTGCGCTGGTCTTCACGCTGCTGGCGCTGTCAATGTTCGGACTGTTCACGCTACAGCTGCCTTCTTCATTGCAAACGCGCCTCACGTTGATGAGTAACCGTCAGCAGGGCGGCTCTCCTGGTGGCGTATTTGTCATGGGCGCGATTGCCGGGCTTATCTGCTCGCCATGCACCACCGCGCCACTGAGCGCCATTTTGCTGTACATCGCCCAGAGCGGGAACATGTGGCTTGGCGGTGGAACGCTGTATCTCTACGCGCTGGGCATGGGGCTGCCGCTGATTCTGGTCACCGTGTTTGGCAACCGTCTGCTACCGAAAAGCGGCCCGTGGATGGAACACGTCAAAACCGCTTTTGGCTTTGTGATCCTCGCGCTACCGGTCTTTTTGCTGGAGCGGGTAATCGGCGACGAGTGGGGGCTGCGTCTGTGGTCGCTGCTGGGCGTCGCCTTCTTCGGCTGGGCGTTTATTACCAGCCTGCACGCCAGACGCGGCGGGATGCGCATTGTGCAAATCATCCTGCTGGCGGCGGCGCTGATCAGCGTACGCCCGTTACAGGACTGGGCGTTTGGCGCAACAACCGCCCAGACGCAGGCGCACCTGAACTTCAAGCCGATTACGACAGTCGATGCGTTAAATCAGGCGCTGGCAGAGGCAAAAGGAAAGCCGGTAATGCTGGATCTCTACGCCGACTGGTGCGTCGCCTGTAAAGAGTTTGAGAAGTACACCTTCAGCGATCCGCAGGTTCAGCAGACGCTGGGCGACACCGTGCTGCTACAGGCTAATGTCACCGCTAACAATGCGCAGGATGTCGCCTTACTCAGGCACCTGAATGTGCTGGGTTTACCGACAATCCTGTTTTTTGATGCGCAAGGCCATGAGCACCCGAATGCGCGAGTGACGGGCTTTATGGATGCGACGACCTTTAGCGCACATTTGCGCGATCGCCAACCGTGAGCGACACTTTCTGTGGGAAAGACGGAGGAGAATACCGTGCAACGTGAAGATGTCCTGGGAGAAGCCCTGAAATTACTTGAGGTTCAAGGGATAGCAAACACCACGCTTGAGATGGTGGCAGAACGCATTGATTATCCGCTTGATGAGTTACAGCGCTTCTGGCCCGATAAAGAGGCTATTCTGTACGACGCCCTGCGTTATCTGAGTCAACAGGTAGACATCTGGCGTCGCCAGCTTTTGCTTGATGAAACCCTTACCGCAGAACAAAAACTGCTGGCGCGCTACAACGCGCTTTCGGAGTGCGTGAGCAACAACCGCTACCCCGGTTGTCTGTTTATTGCTGCCTGTACGTTTTATCCCGATCCTGCCCACCCTATTCACCAACTGGCCGATCAGCAAAAACGGGCGGCGCATGACTTCACCCACGAATTGCTGACAACGCTCGAAATTGACGACCCGGCGATGGTGGCGAAACAGATGGAACTGGTGCTGGAAGGTTGCCTCAGCCGAATGCTGGTCAATCGCAGCCAGGCTGATGTGGATACTGCTCACCGTCTGGCGGAGGATATACTGCGCTTTGCCCGCTGCCGTCAGGGCGGCGCGTTGACGTAATTAGAGCCAATTTTGCGTTTTTTGCGTGAAAAGCAGGCAGTCAGCTGTCTTTTGTCATTTTTTTCATGGAAAGCCGTTGACGCCTGCGCCCCTTTACGGTTTAATGCGCCCCGTTGCCCGGATAGCTCAGTCGGTAGAGCAGGGGATTGAAAATCCCCGTGTCCTTGGTTCGATTCCGAGTCCGGGCACCACTATTTAAAGAAACCAGCCTACGGGCTGGTTTTTTGCTTTGTGGGGTTCCGGTAGATTTCTGGTCATTGCAGGACGTTATTTGCTTGCTGGATTTCTCGCCATTTTCTTAGATGTTCGTTGCATTTAAAGACATATATACCCTCTGACAAGCCTATCTCTTACTTCCAGATACGGTCTTTCTACGGTCAGCTACGGTTCTTTTCATTTCTAACTGTTCATAATGATGCAAAAGCACGAGGAAAACGGGGGAATCTGACAACATACGCCCTCCACTAGTCATATGGGGATCTTCACAAGTCCGTCCACCTGCAACATACATTTCTTTCCCTTTCACTTCTTACCATTACCAGAATCCCCCGTTCTCCACGCCATCATAAAATGATTTATCAGTAGTAATACTACTTGAGCTGAACGTATTGCATTATTAAACCTGAGTGTCCTCTCTGAGCGAGGAGCGGACTCTCTTGTACAAAGCATGTAGCCAGATTATAGTGAAGCCATTGATTGACAAGTGAGTCAAACCAGACGAGCAGCCAATGAAACAAAACTTCGCCAACGTAACCAAATCTGGATAACTGATCGGTTCATGAGGACAACAAATAATGTCATTCAATAATAAAAAACTGTTAATTACTCTCTTATCCCTCTGCACATTTCAGACTTATGCAGCACAATGCACTGCGGAAACCTTCGCTAAAAACAAACTGAACAACTTCATCCTTCTGAGCGAGCCAACAAGAACTGAAATTCCCAAATCTGTATCAATCACTATTGATAGTCCTGATGGATATCTCCGCACATCGGTTCAAAGCAACTTCAGTCAATGCGGTGAATTAATTGGCGGCCGTATGAAAGAGGTCAAAACCTCAACAGGCCAGAAAGCAGTTTTCACGGCAACCTCTGAAATTCAGTTGAATAAAACGGAATTTGGCTGGCGCATCCAGGTGGACTCAAACGGCGTCATAGCCGATAAAAACAGCCAGAAAACCACGCAGGCATATCGGCAGACTCTTGAGGGAATGTACCTGCTTAACGATAAAGGAATTATCAGCCGTGCAGTTAATCGTTCGGTTATCGCGGCCACAAAACCAGAAGATAAAGACAAAACCGTAGTGGGCACAATCGACTACGCCTTCAATTCATCAGGATTACTGGCAAGCGCGGCAAGCAAAGGAAGTATGGCGATAGATAATAATACGATTGTATATAGTTATGATGGCAATCATCGCCTGATCAAAACCCAATCACCCTCAACCATAGAAGAGTATGGCTATGATAACGAGGGCCGTGAGTTGACCCTGAGCAAGACCCAGACGTATTTCACCATCGAAAAAACACTGGCCACCTGCGAGGAGTGGAACTCACATGGAGAATGCACACGCGCCAATATGGATATCACGATAACCCCAACTGCTCGGACAGGTAAACAGTATGTGGACAAACATAACGCCGTAATGACGGCGAAATATGAATACTGGAACTGACAATTTCACCTGCTACATAAGGAGTCAAAATGGTATTGGTTAGCAACGTCTCCTCCTGGCACAGAGCTGCCTGTCAGATTAGATTAAACTCTGTATTGTGACAAAGCCAGATCAAGTCTGAGCTAATACATATGAAGAGTGTATACAGGCTTCGCACCGCAGCAAACCGTTCTGACTTAATGGTAGATATCAAAGCGAGAAAGATTGAAAGACATATACAAACTGAAGAAAACCTGCAACCCCGGTAAAATGAACTGTGTGAAAGAGTGAAATAGCCTATTGAAATAACAATACACCGCACACGCCGAAAAAAATCAATCCATTGAGAATAATATATTTATGTAGAATCTTATGTGGTTCATTCACCTTATCTTTTCGCCATTCAATTACCCTTAAGTTAAATTAATCATATTACCATATGATAACTACAGCGATAGTCCCGTCATTACGGATATGTAATTCATCTACGATATCAAAAAACAAATTAGTTCTGCATATGACTAATTATTCATTTGTGACTCTACATAAATTTAAGAACATACCATTATTTTTAACTACACCTGGTTATTTCCTGAAGAAAAAGCTATTATTCGGCAGATTTTAATCCATTAGAAGAGAGTCAGGTATAAGCGGAATGTCGGCAAAATAAAGGATAACAGGTGATATGAAAAATAATAATGGACTAGAGAAACGCAGGTTTATGACACAAAATGAAATCAATTTAATTCTTAATGCTGTTAGTACAGGAACCTATGCAGTGCGTAATCGCTGTCTGGTTTTGCTGTGTTTTATTCATGGGCTAAGGGCAAGCGAAATATGTCGTCTGCGTATCTCAGATATTGACCTTAAGGATAAATGTATACATATTTACCGATTAAAAAAAGGATTCTCAACTACCCATCCCTTACTTGAAGAGGAAATTCGTTCGATAAAGTCCTGGCTGAAAATTCGCCTTACAAGCCAACATTCAGAAACTGAATGGTTATTTTTATCACGTAAAGGCAATCCCCTTTCAAGACAGCAATTTTATCAGATAATCGCCAGAGCCGGGAAGAAAGCAAAACTTGCAATTTGTGCCCACCCGCATATGCTTCGCCATTCCTGTGGGTTTGCTCTGGCAAATATGGGGATAGATACCCGCTTGATTCAGGATTACCTTGGCCATCGCAATATTCGTCATACTGTCTGGTATACTGCCAGTAACGCTGGTCGTTTTTATGGCATCTGGAATAAAACAAAAAACAGAGATGTCTGTAGCAGACTGTAAGGAAAGAAAAATATAGACAGTAAATAAGTCTGAATAAAGCTATGTGCCATGGATGGCACTGTAATAGTCGCATTGGCTGTATGGTTATCTATTTTATGTTTCTACACTATATCCTGTGTTATTTTTTCTGACCAGTATAATTGACACCTCTGACATGGTCTGATTAGTTATTCCCCCGCTGAATACGTTTTTCCCCTCTGAGAATATACGGAATAGTCTTCTTGTGATGTCTGATGAAATCTTTAGAATGAAGTCGCCCACTGACATGGGGCTTTGTGAGCTTCATAGAATAAAATGGGATAGTGGTCAATATGTGCAATTAATAATACATCCCTAGCTTTAGCTATCAGTTATTCGTATCACTGGAGCTGACTCTTTATCATTCTGATACCAGGAGAAATATTATGAACCGACGCCGTTTTCTTACTGCCAGAGAAGTTCAGGCCATGATGAAAGCCGTACGTCATGGCCAGACAGGAGAGCGAGATTATTGTCTTATCCTGCTGGCCTTTCGTCATGGAATGCGTATAAGTGAACTACTGAACCTGCATTACCGGGATTTTGATCTTTATGAAGGTCGGATCAATATCCGCCGACTGAAAAATGGTTTTTCTACTATTCATCCCCTCATGCCGGACGAGTGTGAAGCCATTGAATGCTGGAGCCGGGTTCGTGCGAGCTGGAAAGGAGCGCAGAAAATAAACGCGGTGTTTATTTCCCGCAAAGGCTCACAACTTTCCCGCCAGCAGGCATACCGTATAATACGTTCTGCTGGTCAAAAGGCCGGAACCAGCACCACCACACATCCGCATATGCTGCGACATGCATGTGGTTATGAACTTGCTGAAAGAGGTACAGATACACGTCTAATCCAGGATTACCTTGGTCACCGAAATATTCGCCACACCGTACGTTATACAGCCAGTAATGCCGCCCGGTTTGCAGGATTATGGGAAAGGGTAAATCCGCTAGAGGAAAAGCTACTAAAACAGAAGATCAAAAATGATGAACTATATAGTTCATTGATAACTAAGGAAAAATAAGACGCTGAACAAGTCAATTGGGACCAAACTGTCTATATCGTAGAGGAATTTTGTGATTTTCTGCAACCTGTAAGTCCATTTTTTTTGCGAAAAAAAAATATCCAACTGATTTAAAATTGTTTTTTTACTCACATTTTTTTACGTTTCATACATCCTCACCTTTTTTCCGCACCTTTTCTCCGCACGTCGAGTTCTGCTTTCCACTTGTCTTGTTGATATAACTCACGATCACCTCAGATATATTCATCTATAAAAAACCAAAAAATAAGAATTAAATTCCAGAAAAACGCATAAAAAAACGAAATTAAGAAATTTATTGCGACGAGTCAAAATGGTCCCAATTGACTCATCAGTTGGGTAAAAACTGCGCAAGATCGGCAGTCGAACTATTCGGCTTAAACCTGAAATGCCAGGAAGGTACAACGACTGCCAGTTTCGGTTCGTAATATCGACATTGTTTAAAGGAAAACCGCATGAAAATCAAAACACTGGCAATCGTTGTTCTGTCAGCACTGTCCCTGAGCTCCACAGCAGCCCTGGCCGACACCACCACGGTAAACGGCGGCACCGTGCATTTTAAAGGGGAAATCGTTAACGCCGCTTGTGCAGTTGATGCCGGTTCTATCGATCAGACAGTTCAGTTAGGCCAGGTTCGTTCCGCCAAACTCGCTGCTGAAGGCAACACCAGCTCCGCTGTGGGTTTCAACATTCAACTGGATGATTGCGACACGACCGTTGCGACCCAGGCTTCCGTTGCGTTCACAGGTACTGCTGTTAATGGCGCCAACCCTACCGTTCTGGCGCTACAGAGTTCCGCATCAGGCGGCGCGACTAACGTCGGCGTACAGATCCTCGACAAAACTGGCACCGCTCTGGGGCTGGATGGCGCGACCTTCAGCAGCGCTACCACGCTGAATGACGGCACTAACATCATTCCTTTCCAGGCTCGTTACTACGCAACTGGCGCAGCAACTGCCGGTACTGCGAACGCAGACGCGACCTTCAAAGTGCAATACCAGTAATTCAAACGTCTGACAGGGAAGCATTCCGGGCCAGGATGGCCCGTTATCCATAACAGGACAGGGGTGATAACGATGCAAGGAGTGAGATCAGGTCTGCTGATATTTCTGTTTCCGTCGCTGGCACTGGCTGGCAATCACTGGAACGTGACGTTGCCCGGGGGAAACATGCGTTTCCAGGGGGTCATTATTGCCGAATCCTGCCGCGTTGAAGCAGGAGATCAACAGATGACGGTCAATATGGGGCATCAGCAGTAATCGGTTTCATTCGTCTGGGGAAGATGCCAACCCCGTGCCATTCGATATTCATCTACAGGATTGCAGCACTGCCGTGAGTCAGCGCGTAGGCGTGTCATTTCGCGGAGTTGCCGACGGCAAAAACCCGGAGGTGCTTTCAGTTGGCGAAGGGCCGGGAATAGCAACCGGCGTAGGCATCGCTTTATTTGATAAAGACAATCAATTGATTCCACTCAACAGCCCGCCGGGCGCCTGGACGCAGTTGTATAGCGGCCCCACCACGCTTCATTTCGTGGCGAAGTATCGGGCGACCGGGAAGCAGGTCACCGGGGGAGCCGCCAATGCTCAAATCTGGTTCTCTCTGACCTATCAGTAATTAGCCAGCAGGTATGCCGGAAACAGGAAACAACGGTGAGTACGAAAGGGGAAAATGTGAAAAAAACACTGGAGATGACACGCGGCTTACTGGCGGGCTTTTTGATGCTCGCCGCAAGCGGTTTTTCCACCAGCGCTGAAGCAGGCGTGGCGCTGGGCGCAACCCGGGTTATCTATCCGGCTGGACAAAAACAGGTTCAGCTGGCGGTGACCAATAACGACAATAACAGTACCTATCTGATTCAGTCATGGGTTGAAAACGCCGATGGCGGCAAAGATGGTCGTTTTGTCATCACCCCTCCGCTGTTTGCGATGCAAGGTAAGAAAGAGAATACCTTGCGCATTATTGATGCCACGAACAACCAGTTACCGCAGGACCGGGAAAGCCTGTTCTGGGTAAACGTAAAAGCCATTCCTTCGATGGATAAATCAAAGCTCAGCGATAACACCTTACAACTGGCGATTATCAGCCGCATCAAACTCTACTACCGCCCAACGAAACTGGCTCTGCCACCGGATCAGGCGGCGGAAAAACTGACCTTTAACCGTAACGGTTCATCGCTGACGCTCAACAACCCGACGCCGTATTACCTGACGGTGACCGAACTCAATGCCGGCACGCGCGTGCTGGAAAATGCGCTGGTGCCGCCAATGGGTAAAACCTCGGTCAAGTTGCCACCTGATGCCGGTAGCAACATTACCTACCGGACGATTAATGACTATGGCGCACTGACCCCGCAAATGAAGGGCGTTCTGCGTTAACACAGGGGCCGTCCACCAACAGGACTCCCCCGCACATTACAATTAAGAACTGACAGCCGGGCGACTTCGGACCAGAGGGACTATGTCACATCTCAAATACGGACTGGACCGTTTGGGTTCCCAACGCGCCCGGCGCAAAGCATTCTCTATTTTTGTCCTTGCGCAGATACCATTGGCGCTTTGCCTCGCGGGTTTCGCGCGGGCAGATCTCTATTTTAACCCCCGTTTCCTGGCCGACGATCCCTCGGCCGTTGCGGATCTCTCTGGATTTGAAAACGGGCAAGAGGTGCCGCCTGGCGCCTATCGCGTGGATATCTATCTGAACGATGGCTTTATAACTACCCGCGACGTCACGTTTAACGCTGGCGCAAACGGTCATCGACTGGAACCGTGCCTGACCCGCAGCCAGCTCGCTGGCATGGGGGTCAGCACGTCGGCCATCACCGGTATGGATACGCTGGCGTCCGACGCCTGCGTACCGTTGACGGAAATGGTCAAAGATGCCACCACCCGCTTCGATGTCAGCCAACAGCGCCTGTACCTGAGTGTCCCGCAGGCTTTCATGGGCAATCGCGCGCGCGGTTATATTCCACCGGAACTCTGGGATGACGGGATTAACGCCGGTTTGCTGAACTATAACTTTACCGGCAACAACGTACATAACGATGCCAGCGACAGCAGCAATTACGCGTATTTAAACCTGCAAAGCGGCCTCAACCTTGGCGCCTGGCGTCTGCGTGATAACACCATCTGGAGCTACAGCAGTGGCGGTAGCGCGTCCAGTAATGAGAATAAATGGCAGCATGTGAACAGCTGGCTGGAGCGCGATATTACCCCCCTGCGCGCCCGCCTGACGCTTGGCGACAGCTACACCAACGGCGATATCTTCGACGGGATTAACTTCCGTGGCGCCCAGTTAGCCTCTGACGACAATATGCTGCCGGATAGCCAGAAAGGCTTTGCGCCGGTCATCCACGGCATTGCGCGCGGCACGGCGCAGGTCTCGATCAAACAAAACGGCTATGAAATCTACCAGAGCACGGTGCCGCCGGGCCCCTTCACAATTAACGATCTCTACGCCGCAGGCAACGGCGGCGATCTCCAGGTCACCATCAAAGAGGCCGATGGCACCAGCCAGGTCTTCAGCGTGCCGTGGTCTACGGTGCCAATGTTACAGCGTGAAGGGCACACCCGTTATGCAGTGACCGCTGGTGAATACCGCAGCGGCAACGACCAGCAGGAAAAACCAAAGTTCTTCCAGAGCACCCTCCTGCACGGGCTCCCGGCAGGCTGGACGCTGTATGGCGGCACCCAACTGGCCGACAACTATCGCGCCTTCAATTTAGGGGTCGGTAAGAACATGGGCGAGTTCGGCGCGGTTTCGCTGGATGCAACTCAGGCCAACGCCACCCTGCCTGACGACAGCTCTCACCAGGGGCAATCGATACGCTTCCTTTATAACAAGTCGCTCTATGAGACCGGCACCAACGTCCAACTGGTGGGATACCGTTATTCCACCCAGGGCTATTACAGCTTTGCCGACACCACTTACCGCAGGATGAGTGGCTATGACGTTGAAACCCAGGATGGCGTGATTCAGGTCAAACCCAAATTCACCGACTACTACAACCTTGCTTATAACAAGCGGGGCAAGGTTCAGATGAGCGTAACGCAGCAGTTGGGGCGCACTGCCACACTGTACGTGAATGGCAGCCGTCAAACTTACTGGTCAACCAACAAGGCCGACGAACAGCTACAGCTAGGGTTAAATGCCGCCGTTGACGATATCAACTGGACGCTGAGCTACAGCCTGACCAAAAACGCCTGGCAACAGGGCCGCGACCAGATGTTAGCGTTCAACGTCAATATTCCGTTCAGCCACTGGCTGCGTTCCGACAGCAAATCCGTCTGGCGGCACGCAAGCGCCAGCTACAGCATGTCGCACGACCTGAATGGCAGGATGACTAACCTGGCCGGTCTTTACGGCACGCTGCTGGAAGACAATAACCTGAGCTACAGCATGCAAACCGGTTATGCCAGCGGTGGCGAAGGCAATAATGGCGGAACCGGCTACGCGGCGATGAACTATCGCGGCGGCTACGGCAACGCTAACGTGGGCTACAGCCACAGCGATGGATTTAAACAGCTGTACTACGGGATGAGCGGCGGTGTACTTGCCCATGCCAACGGCATCACCTTAAGCCAGCCATTAAATGACACGGTAGTGCTGATTAAAGCGCCTGGCGCCGGAGACGTGAAAGTCGAGAACCAGACCGGCGTACGTACCGACTGGCGCGGTTATGCCGTCATGCCGTACGCCACTGAGTACAGGGAAAACCGCGTCGCGCTGGATACCAACACCCTGGCGGATAACGTCGATCTCGATGATGCGGTGGTCAGCGTCGTGCCGACCCACGGCGCCATCGTCCGCGCCGAATTTAAAGCCCACGTCGGGGTAAAAATCCTGATGACGCTGACGCACAACGGCAAACCCGTGCCATTCGGCGCTATGGTCACCTCCGGCGATAACCAGAGCGGCAGCATCGTGGCAGATAACGGCCAGGTCTACCTGAGCGGCATGCCGCTGGCGGGAAGCGTTCAGGTGAAATGGGGCGAAGGCCCGGGGGCTAACTGCATGGCCCGGTATCGCCTGCCGGAAGAGAGCCAGAAACATGTGCTGAGCCAGCTCTTTGCAGAGTGCCGTTAAGGAAGGAATGATGATGAAAAAACCACTGTATTTCCTCGGCGCTGTGCTGACGCTGGCCTGCGTCAATGTCTTCACCGCCGACAGCACGATTACGATTAGCGGCTACGTCCGCGACAATGCCTGCGCTGTCGCGGGAGAGTCAAAAGATTTTACCGTTGACCTGATGAATAACGCCGCTAAACAGTTTAATGCGGTGGGGGCGACAACCCCGCTCGTCCCATTCCGTATTGTCCTCTCTCCCTGCGGTAACTCGGTTACGGCAGTCAAAGTCGGCTTTACCGGCACGGAGGATGGCAGCAACACCAGTCTATTGAAGATCGATAGCGGTGCCTCGGCAGCCGCAGGCATGGGCGTGCAGATCCTCAATAACCAACAGACGATGCTGCCGCTCAATGCCGCGTCATCATCCATCGCGTGGACCACGCTCACGCCTGGGCAGACCAACATCCTCAACTTTTATGCACGCCTGATGGCTACGCAGATTCCGGTCACCGCCGGGCACGTCAATGCCACAGCAACATTCACGCTTGAATTTCAGTAACCGGAGGCTGAGATGAAACGCAACTATGTAGGGTGGCTTCTGGCAAGCGTACTGACAGCGGCCTCTTCAGGGCTTCAGGCCGCTGATATCACGATTACCGTCAACGGGAAGGTGGTGGCGAAGCCGTGCACGGTGTCTACCACCAATGCCACCGTTGACCTCGGCGACCTGTATACCTTCAGCCTGGTAACCGCAGGTTCGGCTTCCGCCTGGCACAGTACCGCGCTGGAACTCACTAACTGTCCGATCGGCACCTCCCGGGTCATCGCAACCTTTAGCGGAACCGCAGACAGCACCGGTTATTACAAAAACCAGGGGACCGCCGGCAATATTCAGCTCGAATTGCAGGATGACGCAGGCACCACGTTAAACAATGGCGCCACGAAATCCGTTCAGGTGGATGACTCAACGCAGTCCACCCGTTTTCCGTTACAGGTCAGAGCGTTAACGGTCAACGGCGGTGCCACCCAGGGAACTATTCAGGCGGTGATTAGCGTCACCTATACCTACGCCTGAGTCAGGAGAGTTTGTCATGAAAAAAATCATCGTGCTATTCACCACGCTGCTGCTGATGGGTTGGTCGCTGGATGCTGCGGCATTCACCTGTAAAGTCAATGATACCGGGCAGACCATGACCTCAGGGTCAGCGAATGTCTATGTAAACCTGACACCATCTGTTGGAGTAGGTCAAAACCTGGTCGTAGATTTATCCTCTTCAGTTTCCTGTAAAAACGACTCCTCCGGCGGCTCTATCATTGACTACATCAATTTAACCAGCGGTTCCGCCTTCGGTGGCGCGCTTGCGGCGTTTACGGGGAGCGTTTACTGGGCGGGGAATACGTATCCTTTGCCGATGAACGGTAATTCATCCGTCTATACCATCACTCATACGGATTATCGCGGATTGCCGCTGCGCATGTATCTGACCGCGACCGGAGCAGCGGGAGGCGTCGTCATCAACTCTGGCGAACTCATCGCGCAATTGAATATGCATAAAGTGGCCAGCGACGGAAACCCGAATAATTTCATCTGGAATATTTACGCCAACAATAATGTTGTTGTCCCTACTGGAGGATGCGACGTATCAGCGCGTGATGTCACCGTGACGCTTCCAGACTATCCCGGCTCAATGGCCGTGCCGGTCACTGTCCACTGTGCGCAAAACCAGAACCTCGGCTATTACCTCTCAGGTACGACCGTCGATGCCGCCAACTCTATTTTCAGCAACACCGCGTCCTCCTCAGCGGCGCAGGGTATCGGCGTTCAGATGACCCGATACGGTAGTGTTGTTCCCGCTAACAACACCGTAGCACTGGGCACGGTCGGCACATCGCCGGTAAATCTTGGCTTAACCGCAACCTACGCGCGCACCAGCGGCCAGGTCACGGCGGGCAACGTACAGTCGATCATCGGGGTGACATTTGTTTACCAGTAACCCTCCCTCCTCGCTGGAGAAAACAAGGGTGGACTATATCCTGTCTCCCTGTTCAATGGCGGCGGAAGGACTCGCCAGAACGATGACCTGCGGTCAACGGCGACCGGTGCTGCTGCAACACCAGACGCAGGAGCGCCTTTCGCTACAGCTAACATCCGAGGTCGGAAGGATTGTCGTTTTTCTCCCTGACGATCCTTACTGGCTGCTGTTTATTCTTAGGGAAGCCGCCTTCCTGCTTGCTGAGGCAGAAACACCGCTACCCATGCTGATCCTGAGCCGTAGTCCATCCGCCTGGCTATGGCAAACGCTGCTCTACCATGTTCCTGATAAACGGCAACTTACCGCCGTCCGGGCGGTCGCCTCCGACCTTCCTGGGAAACAACTGTCAGCGCTGCTACAGGGGGACTTCCTGCAATACCCGAAACTCCAGCAATTGTCCTTTTTAGACGCGCAGATACAGGGCAAACCGGCAGCAGGGTTAAGTAAAACGGAATTGAGCGCCACCCTCTCTCTTCTGTACGGGTACAGCATCAACACACAGGCGAAGATCCGCGGTGTGAGCCAGAAAACACTTTATAATCAAAGAACGTCAGGACTAAAAAAGATGGTGGCGTCTCACCCGCATCTGATTACCCGCTTTCCTGGAAGCCAGAGCAAGACTCACAACAATCAGCTCATCGCCGCGCTATCTCCCTTTGAGCGCGAATTTATCCATGCCATTCATAGCCAACAGGTATTCCCGGTATTTCAACCCATAACCGACGGCCACCTGCGGTTGCAGGGGGTTGAAATCCTTTCCCGCTGGAGAAGAGGCGACAACGTATTGCTTCCCGGCGAATTTCTGCCGCAGATCCACGCCGAATACGCCTGGCTTCTGCTCACGGCCTTTGTGCTACAAATAGCAATCCAGAACATTAACCAACACCAGGGTAAGTTCTGGTTCTCAATAAATATTCCACCCTGCATCGCCAACCACGAAAACCTGCTGCGGATGATGGAAACGGCGCGCCAGCAGCTACAGCAGCCGCAATGGTCGGGTAGATTAGTGCTGGAATTTGCAGAAACGGTCGATCTGCATCAGCAAGGAAGAACAGCAGAAAATATGGACAAAATCCAACGGCAAGGCTTTCGCATCTTCCTCGATGACTGCTTTTCACACAGCAGCGTAATGTTTCCCGTCAGGACAATCCGCTTTAGCGGCTACAAGCTGGATATGAGTATCGTGAATGATTTTCAACGCGATCCACATGCACTGGCGCTGATAAAGAGTCTGCTCTATTACTGCCAGTTGACGCAGAGCCGCTGTATTGCCGAAGGCGTCGATAGTCTGGAGAAATTCAATCAGTTGAAAGCGCTGGGAGTTGACCGCTTTCAGGGCTATCTTTTCTCGCCGCCCATCACTCACGATCGTCTGCCGGAGATAATCCAGCAATTTTTACCGAAACATCCCGCACCTCGCTGAACGTACGCTGCGCCTTACTGGTTTCATAGAGCGCCGCATGACAGGGGATAACTTTTCTGAGACCGACGTGTTCCACGGTCCGGCGAAGGGCTAACCCCATCATGCTGCGCGTTTCGTTATACCGCTTTTCAGAGTTTGAAGCTGCCGACCACTTTTTCAAGCATCTCGGTTTGCGATTCCATTGACTGGGCCGCTGCGGCAACCTCTTCTACCAGCGCCGCATTCTGCTGGGTCGCGCTATCAAGCTGAGTAATGGCGATATTAATCTGCTCAATTCCACGACTTTGCTCATCGCTTGAGGAGCTGATCTCAGAGATTAAAACGCTCACGTCTTCAACCTTCTCCATTAAGCCGTCCATTGTCGTACCCGCCTGGCGAACCAGACCGCTACCTTGCTCAATACTGCTGACCGATTCTTCAATGAGCTTCTTAATTTCCTGCGCGGACTGGGCGCTTCGCTGCGCAAGAGAACGCACCTCACCGGCAACGACGGCAAAACCACGGCCATTCTCACCGGCACGCGCCGCTTCAACCGCCGCGTTCAGCGCCAGAATATTGGTCTGGAACGCGATGCCATCAATTACGCTGATGATTTCCACCACTTTTGAGGATGAATCATTGATGTTGCTCATTGTGGCAACCACGTCATTGACCACTGAAGCCCCCGCTTTCGCCGCGTCGGAAGCCTGTGTCGCCAGCCTGTTCGCCTGCAACGCATTCTCCGCATTTTGCCGTACGGTGCTGGTGAGCTGCTCCATCGACGCCGCCGTTTCAACAATGGAAGCGGACTGTTCTTCCGTACGGGAGGAGAGATCCAGGTTTCCTCCGGCGATCTGCCGCGAAGCGGAAGAAATTGCCGAGGAGCTGTGCCCAACCTGCTGCATCAAATCCTGAAGGAACGCGATGAATTTATTAAAGTTATTGATGATGGCATTAAATTCCGGGCTTTTACTTTCCACAAGCCGTTGCGTGAGATCGGCGCCGCCGCCGGATAGCGCCTCTATGTTCCTGTTCAGCAGCGTCACATTCCTGAAAATGTTGCGCACAATCAGCATCAGGACAAGAACAATGATAAGGCCGATCACCGTCTGCACGAGCGTGAGTGTTGTCAGTATCGCATTAGACTGGCGCACCAGGTTGCTGCTGGGCGTATCAATCACCAGATACCACGGGCTGCCTTCTATCGACAAAACAAACAGCGAATGGGCGCCGTCTTCGCCGTCATAGCCGCCCTCATATTCCGCTTTTTGCCCCTGGCTCAGCAGATTGAGCAGCGGTAAAGCTGACGGAATATTCAAATCGCGCACATTCATCAATGCGGTATTGCCTTGAGTCGGCGCGCCGTTCCCAACAATTTTGCCATCAGACTCAACAATTAATACGGTTCCCTCGACCGCCTTCCCCATCTCTTTTGCCAGTTGGTTAAAAAAGCCCAACGTCACATCGATAGTGGCGACACCCCAGGCCTTTCCCTCTTTCCAGATTGTCATCGCGCAGTTGGTTCTCGGCTGCGGGCTGGCCGAATCCTGGTAGGCTTTGGCCCATGCACACTCACCTTTTGGCGCAGCCATACCGTCTTTATACCACGGCTGTTCCCAGTATTTTTCTGACTCCGGCTGGTTCCAGACCGTATTAAGCTGGAGCACGCCACCGGCATCGCGCGCATAAAAAGTGCTGAATTTGTCGCGGCCCGGCTCGCGCAGCCCGGGTAATGGCCAGATGCCGCCGCCAAAAACGTTCAGATCGCCATACTGGTTCACAAACAGCGGCAAGAGCGCGTCAATTTGATCGCTCTGAAGCCCGGAAACCAGTTCGGTGATCGTGCGCTGCTGCGCTTTAACGCGGTTCATTTGCTCTTTTATCGCGTCACTTTGCAGCCCGACCGTGGCTCTTATATTTCTGGTTTCCGTTGCAATAATCTGCGGAGAGACGAATTGTTTGATAACAACAAACGTAACCAACAGTAATATAACAAAAAAACTTATAAGCAGGAGTGTCACTCGGGCTTGAGTTGTTTTCCACATCATGGGGTAGGGTCTCGATCGGTTTGGATAAGTGTTATAACGACATTTATCCGCAATTCTTTACTTATTTCGATCGCTCTGAATAAGGTTTTCCCCACATAAAATAAAAACAGCATTTTAATTAACCGTCGTCCATCTGACCTTGTATAAGGCCGCGCATCCGCTTTCAAAAATAATTAAATACATATCATGAAGTTGCACAATCCGCGCAATGCATCGCAGGCTAATGAAGTTTTATTTTTCAACTTATGATGTCAGTTTTATTCCTTACCTTTATTTTTTATCGCCTTGTATTTTTTATTAATACGCCCGGGCCCGCTCCGGCGCGACTGCCGAAGCGGAGCATTCATAGCCAAAAACTAGATAGCACGGCGTTTATAAGGACGATAGTGCGGTAGCCAAAAAT
This sequence comes from Citrobacter sp. CK188, assembly GCF_030333525.1. Lineage (NCBI taxonomy): Bacteria > Pseudomonadati > Pseudomonadota > Gammaproteobacteria > Enterobacterales > Enterobacteriaceae > Citrobacter > Citrobacter sp. CK188. The sequence continues at coordinate 364,892 of NZ_JAOWFU010000036.1, read as the reverse complement.
GCGCCGTAATGCGCTGTGTCAGCACTGCATCATCCAGCGCATCCGCTACGCCGGACAGCTGCGCCGCCTTCCCCACCGCAAAGGCAATACGGTGGGTTACATCACATATCATGTTGATTTCCGGCAGCAGTCCTCCGCCATGATGACGCACCGAAGGCGAGGCGTCGGCAAGCGCGCGGCTCGCCGCCATCAGCATCGTTTCCGTGATCCTCCTGGCGCCGCTGGCAATCGCGCCAAGACCGATGGCAGGAAAGATATACACGTTATTACACTGCGATACCGGTATCGTACGTCCGGCAAAATCTACCGGCTCACAAGGGCTTCCCGTTGCGATAATCGCCTGTCCATCAGTCCAGCGGATAAGGTCCTGCGGCCGGGCCTCCATTCTGGAGGTCGGGTTAGACAACGGCATAATAATCGGGCGCTCGCAGTGGCGATACATCGTACGCACCACCTCTTCAGTGAACAGCCCCGCCTGCCCTGAAACGCCCAACATCACGCCAGGTTTCGCGTTATTAATGACCTCCAGCAAGGACGGCGTCACGCCAGCGTATGCCCATCCAGATAGCATTTCAGGAGGCTGCGCCAGCGGAACCTGAAAATCAGCCAGCGACGAGGCGGTGGTCATCACCAGGCCGTCGCGATCCACCATGAAAATCGTTTTGCTGGCCTCTGCGGCGTCCATACCTTCGGCCACCCGGCAGGCGATGATATGGCGGGCAATGCCGCAACCCGCCGCCCCTGCGCCAACGATGACCATCGTCTGCTGATTAAAATCACGCTGGCTGGCGCGGCAGGCCGCTAAAATTGTCGCCAGCGCGACCGACGCCGTTCCCTGAATATCATCATTAAAACAGCACAGCTCATCACGATAACGATGCAGCAAAGGAACCGCAGTATGCTGGGCAAAGTCCTCAAATTGCAGCAATACATCCGGCCAGCGACGTTTCACCGCAGCGATGAACATACCGATAAACGCAAAGTAGTCTTCACCGGTGATGCGCGGATGCCGCCAGCCCATATAGCGGGGATCGTCTAATAATCGCGGATTGTTTGTCCCGACATCCAGCATAACGGGCAACGTATGCGCCGGATTTACCCCGCCGCAAACGGTATACAGCGACAGTTTGCCAATCGGTATCCCCATTCCCCCAACGCCCTGATCGCCCAGTCCCAGAATGCGTTCCCCGTCCGTCACCACAATCACTTTGATATCGTGTCTCGGGATATCATGCAGAATATCGTCAATACGTTCGCGATCGGGCCATGAAATAAAGACCCCTCTGGCGCGACGGTAAATCCCGGAAAACTTTTCACAGGCCGCGCCAACAGTCGGGGTATAAACAATCGGCAGCATTTCCGGGAGATGTTTTTTCAGCAGGTAATAAAATAGCGTCTCATTCGTATCCTGGATATTACGCAAATAAATATGCCGCGCGTTATCAGACTCCGCCTCCAGATATTGTTGGTAAGCGCGTTCCGCTTGCTCATCAATATTTTCGATAGCGCAGGGCAACAATCCATTAAGATTAAAATCATTCCGCTCTTGCTGAGTAAAACTGCTCCCCTTATTCAATAACGGCGATTCCAGTAACAGTTTCCCCGTAAACGGGACGTATAAAACATCGTGTGTCACGTTGCTGTCCATGAGTTAAACCCGGTAATAAGAAAAGCGTTAAATCAGCACATAGTTGGCAATCAACATCGCGGCAATCCCCGCCAGCGCCGGGAGCAGCGTTCTTCTGACGATCATAAACGGTGAGCATTCGCCCGCTTTGCTCACGGCGATAATGATGCCTGCAACCGGAGAAATAGAGCGCCCCATTCCCGCCATCAGTTGCATAGGCAGAATCATATTGACCGCGCTTTCACCAAACTTCGCCGCGATAGAGGGCGCCAGCCCGGAAAAGGAGAAGAATGCCGCCACGCCAGAACCGGTTAATACCGCAGTAACGCCTACCAGCGCCGTCATCACCAGCGTCATACTGGTAAAGCCCAGACCAGCGCTTTGTACAGACTGAAGGAGATAGTCCACTGCGCCGATTTTCTGTAGCCCCTGGGCATAGATATCCGCGCAGACCAGTAAAGAAACAATACTGGTAAACATGCTTCCCATTCCTTTGAAAAATACCTGCAACCCTTTGCAACAGGCGCGGAAATCACGCGTGGTGAACAGCTCGAAGAAAAAAGCGACCACCGCCCCGAGGATCATCGCCGTCACAACGTCAATTTTGATGGATGCGATCGCCAGCGGGCTGAAAACCAGAACCAGAATGACGGGCAATACGGGCAGCAGCGCATAAATGGCGGGCACTTTGCGTCCTTCCTCTTCCGCTTCGGCAACCTCTTCCGTCCCCGGAACAAACCCATCTTTTTTATCGAAATATTTGGCGGTAAAGAAAATCACCACCGCGACGGCCAGCATAACCACAACCGCCACCGGCATTTGATAGTGCGCAAAGTAAATCGCGCTTTCCATTCCGGCATGTTTGGCCGCAAGATTCGCCGTTCCAACCGCCGGGCCAAGATCCATAAACGCGCACAGGCCGATCATCGCGGCAGCGGACGCTTTACTGACGCCCAGCCGCACCAGAACGGGAAAGAACGTCACCAGTAATAACATCGCCAGCCCGGCTGCGCTGGAGATCGCCACATGCAGAAGCTGCGCGCAAATGTAGCCCAGCGCAAGAATAAGATAAGGCGCTTTAATGACCTGCAAGGGACGAATACACATATTCACCATCGCATTCGAGGCTTTGATGTGATCCATATAACTGGCGAATCCCCCCGCCGCCATAATAATTAAGCCGATACCCGCGATTTGCGTGGTCAAAGACTCTTTTGCAAAACTGAAGATATCCAGCCAGGTTGACCCGGTAGATTTTGCTTTACCATAAAGAATACTATTCTCTGGGTAAAACAGAACGGTAACTGTTAATAACGCCAGCCCCGCGAATAATAACACAGTTTGCGGCTGGTAATTTTTCACAATTAACCACGCGGCAATTACTGTTATCACTATTGCTATAATAAATGCAGTCATAACAACAATCCCTATACCATACAAATCAGAGATGTCAGCCTTATGCAAGCAGCGTTTTCACCAACAGCTAAAAACCTGCTCATACATATTGCCATGAGAATATGTCCGTCAGTTCACGGTATTAAATAATTGTACTGTCAATTTAATCGTAATAAACCACCGTGCTATAAAATATGGGAAAGGGCTTTTCCCATATTTTTTTGTGAGTAAGATCGCATCTTATCTACATGGGGCGCGATCCCGCAGAAAATAAGACGTTTTACTAAATTGCCAGCCACGGAATGATTGACGGCAGAGGTATCTTTTCATATAACAATCTCAATATAAAACGTCACCGGGTACTGCACATGTACAGAAAAAACACATTAAGTCTGGATGAGTATAATTCACTCACCCAAAATATTGGTGACCTGACCGAGTCTGAATGTCGGCTTAATGACTATATTAATAAACACTTCAGCGAATTACCTTATCATGGGATTGTCGATCTTTCCCAGAATGCCGCCGTGAGCAAAGCAACCATCGGGCGCTTTCTGAATAAAGTCGGTTTTACCGGCTATGCGGCTTTCAGAAGAGCGCTGGATACCACGCTGTCAAAAAACAAAATCGCCGCGCCTTTTGAGAAAAACAGTCGCCAGCGGCCTAAAAACACCACCAAAACAGAACAGATTGTTGAGACCTTTAATAATAAAGTCACTTCATTATTTAATGGTTTTAAACAGACTATCAGCATCGATAGCCTGAATAAATTCATCGAACTGGTACTCAACAGCCAGCGCCATATTTATGTGGTCGGCCCTTCCTCCTCCCATGCGATGGCGCTGCATTTTTGTACGTTGTTAAAGTACTTTCGCAGCAACATCACTCTTCTGCCTACCGACATCAGCGAGTTGCCCAAGTGCCTGATAAACATCGAACCAGATGATGTTCTGATCGTATTCTCCTACTATCGCTTTAACCGGGTCGCACTCAATATCGCGAAATGGTTCAGAAAGAAAAATGCGACCGTTGTGCTGATCACCAATTCTGATGCCAATCCTTACGGTAAATTCTGCGATCTTCAGTTTGTCCTGCCAAGCGACGTGGAGTCCATTTTTCAAAGCCGAATTCTCGGTTTCTTTTTTATCGAACTGATTCTGCATCTGGCTTATGAGAAGAGTGACAATGAAGGCAACTTTGCCCAACTGGAAGAGTTGTTTCTCTTCTTTGAGACATTTTCCGCTTCTTCACATAATACCTGACCAGCAGAGTCGGGAGGGACGCTCCCGACATAAAGCGCTACGCAATATCGATGACTTTCATTTCATCAAACCGCGCGAGGGTCTCGGCAATCAGCGCATCGTTGCAACCAATATAAGACAACGGCTCGCAGGCATCGGCAATTTCTTCTGCGGATAACGACGCCCGAATTTCCGGGCTGGCGTGGACAATGTCGATAAGACTTTGCTCACCATTCGCCTGACTGAGCAGCGCTTTAACTAAATTATAAGCGGATTCTCGCCCTATTTTGTTCGCCAGACTCATCGTAATCGATTCCGACATAATGAAAGATTTCGAGCAGTCAAAATTAGCGCGCATTCTGTCTTCATTCACAATAAGGTGGGAAAGCAGCTTTTTGGCCCGGCTAAGACTGACCGATAAGGCGTTCGACGCCTCGGGTAGAATCGTCCAGTTTAATACTCTCATCGACGCCGCGCGCACATCCTGCTGATCCAACATCGCAGGCGCGCCGGAGGCGTACATCCAGCCCATCCTCGCCAGCGTCTGAATCATATTGCTGGCGCGCGGATTAGCCTTGTGCGGCATGGTGCTGGAGCCTCCGCCGCCCTCGCCTTCAAGCACTTCCGCGATGGGGGTGCGTCCCAGAGTTTCCACGTCATTCGCCAGGCGGCAGAGCGTACCGTGAATCAGCGCAAAGCATTGAACCACTTCAACAATTGCATCCTGGCTGGCATTGTTTATACCACAGGGGACGTTTAGCCCCAGCGCCCGCATCAACCGCTCACGCGTCGCCATTCCCTGAGAGCCGACGGAGGCAAGATTCCCCACCGCGCCGCCAAACAGACCCGTAATCGCCCGGGGATAGAGCTGTTGCAGCCGGTTCAGATGCCGATTCACCTCCGCCAGATAGCCGGAGACATGCAGCCCCCAGGTCGTGGCGGAGGCATCAACCGAATTGGTGCGCGCAACCATAACGGTGCGGGCATGCTTTAAGGCCATGCCCTTCATCTCTTCCCCTACCTCAATCAGTTGCTGATATACCCGTTGCAGCGTCTGCTGTAATCGCATCGCCACGCCGGAGTCCAGCAGATCCTGGGTGGTGCATCCCCAGTGGAGATAGCGGCTAACCAACGGAGAGCCAGCAGCCGAAATCTGGTCGATCAAGGGCTTAATCGCCATGCCCACCGTTTGCGTTCCCTGGGCTAAGGCAGGCCAGTTTATCTCGATGTTCTGACATGCCTGCTCGATTTCAATCGCCGCCTGTTCAGGAATAATGCCCAGCTCGCTTTGCACGCGCGCTACCGTTGCTTCAAACGTCAACCAGCAGCGAAGCAGATTGTCGTCAGACCAGATTTCCCGCATCCGACTCTCGGTAAAGAGCGATGAATAGAGGTCAGAATCAAATACTGTTGTTTGCTTACCGTACATACTACGACTCTCCGGCAATATAAAGCATCTTAATATAAAAGGTCGTGAATGAATCTTGCGGGATCGGCCAACTGATTAACAGGGGAAAATAAAATTCCCATTCATAAAATACGTCATGAGAATTTTGCTTTCCCTTTTTAACACCCGAAAAACACAAAAATGAGATAGCTATCACAATGAGTTGCTTTGTTAGTGCAACGCGTATTTCGCTTTGCTTTAACTTTTCGCAAATAATCACCATTAAATTTAGCAACACGATAAAACAGGACATCGTTATGCGCTAAAAATCACATTTTGTAATGAGAAAAAATAATTCCCATATCATGACTTTCCTTTTTTCCAGAACAATCCCCCCTGCGATAAACCGCTCACTCGAACAGACAAATAAGCTAACTATTGTTTTCTGGGGATGCTATGAAAATAAAAATTATTTCACTCATTCTACTGACGGGGATGACAACCTCCTCATATGCGATGAGTATCTATAATAAAGATGGAAATACGCTGGATATTTATGGCCGTGTAGAAGGTAAAATTGCCAGCGGAGAAAACTCTTATGCCGGAAGCGAAACGCGAACGAATCTGGGTGGCCGTCTGGGGATTTACCTCACCCGGGATTTGGATTTTATCCCCGAGACAAAGATCGTAGGCCGTCTGGAATGGCAGGTGCGAACCGAAAAAAACGACAGCAATACCGGGGATAGCGATTTAAAAGCGCGCTACTCCTATATTGGTTTGTCCAATAAAACCTGGGGCGAACTGATTGTCGGCAGGACCAAAAACCCGTTGTATCAGGTCATGAAAATGACTGATAAATATAAAAACTTTACGCCGAATATTTACAGCTACGGCATCACCACCATTGATGACTCCTACCAGTTCAACCGCCAGGACGGCACCGTACAATGGAATGCTAAATTTGCAGGCAATGAGATACAGCTGGCGTGGGTCGCGGGCAATGGCAGCAGTAATGAAGCTCTGGATTATGGCGCAATGGCCAGTTACAGAAACACGCTCAGACTGGGGGATTTCAGACTCACACCGGCGATTGCCGCCAGCCGTTATAAACGCCAGGATGGCGTAAAAACCACTGATGGCCGGAATCAAAACGACCAGATCATGGCAGGCTTGCAGCTCAGCTATAAGAACGTTGAAGCCGCCGTCACCGCATTACGCACATCCATTGCGCGCGATAATAAAAGCGACAATGACTTTAAAGGCATGGATTCATTACTGTCCTGGAAATACGGTAAATTTAAATTCCTTACCGGTTACAGTTTCCTGGATGAGAAAGATAAATCCGTCTATGAAAAAGAGGACTGGCGTGTCGAAACACAAATAACATTAGCCGATGATACCTGGTTATCATTTACTTACGATAAAGCCTTCGCCAATAAAAACCAAAAAGTCAATGATGACGCGCTCATCGTTGGACTCCGCTATGACTTTTGACAGGTGATTTATGAAAAGAATAATGCAGTTATCCCTTGCATCAACTTTTTTATTTGGCAGTTTATGTGTGCATGCTGATGCGCTATTAGCGCCCTCACCCTATGCAAAAATAGAGGGGGATAATAAAATTGTCGCGCTGTATGGCAACTCGTTTACGTTCTATAACAACAATATTAATACCCGGTTGCGGGATCTGACGCGTTCTTTACTACCGAACCACGCGAAAGGGTATAAATATCGGGGGATCACCATCTCAAGCGGTCATTTAGGCTGGCAAATTCATAATCTCGCCTATCAGAATACATTGCAAAAATGGGACGTTGTCATCTTGCAAGGCAACTCCACGGAGACGATCTCACAGAAAGAGAGCACCCGGCAGAATTTCATCGAATCCGCGACAAAAATGGCGGATATGGCGCATCAGGCAGGTTCAAAAGTCGTGTACTTCATGACCTGGGCAAAGCGGGATCAACCAGAGGATATACAGAAACTTGCTGACGCCTATGTTTCCATTGCGCAGAAAACTGGCGGCTATGTCGCGCCGGTCGGCCTGGCTTTTGAAAAAGCGCGTAAAGCACACCCGGAAATTAATCTTTATTACCACGATGGCGTACACCCTTCCATCGCAGGAACCTATTTAGCCGCCTGTGTGTTCTTTGCCACGCTGTATAACCAGTCGCCAGTGGGCGGAGCGTTGCCCGTAGACACGGATATGACCCCAGCCACCGCAAAAGCATTGCAGCAGATTGCGTGGGAAACCGTCAGCGAGTTTCAGAAATCATCATAGCCGGTTCGGTTGCCCGATGGCGCAAGCTTATCGGGCCTACAATCTCACCACACCGTAGTACCGTAGGCCGGATAAGGCGAAGTCGCCATCCGGCATTACCCGCACCACACCGCAGTACCGTAGGCCGGATAAGGCAAAGCCACCATCCGGCATTACCCGCACCACACCGTAGTACCGTAGGCCGGATAAGGCAAAGCCGCCATCCGGCATTACCCGCACCACACCGTAATACCGTAGGCCGGATAAGGCGAAGCCGTCATCCGGCATTACCCGCACCACACCGTAGTACCGTAGGCCGGATAAGGCAAAGCCGCCATCCGGCATTACCCGCACCACACCGTAGTACCGTAGGCCGGATAAGGCAAAGCCACCATCCGGCATTACCCGCACCATACCGTAATACCGTAGGCCGGATAAGGCGAAGCCGTCATCCGGCATTACTACCGGGCATCCCTGCCCGTTTTTAACTCAGAAGTCGTAATTAACAGACAGCTTCAGGGTACGCGGTTCGCCACGGAACACATACACGCCATCGTAGTCGGATACGCCAGACCAGTATTGCTCGTTGGTGACGTTATCCACCCCTAAACGCCATACCATCTCATTCTGCTCCTGGTTTACGCGCATCCGGTAACGAACGCCGAGGTTAAGCGTGGTGTAACTGTCCAGCTTCTTCTCATTGGCGGCGCCGTCATACTGCGAGCCGGTGTGATTCAGTCGCGCGGTAGCGGTCAGCCCATCAACCTGCCGGATATCATATTCAGCACCGAGAACGGCGGTGAAACGTGGAGTACCGGAAGCATCATTCCCCTGATTGACGCCATCCTGCGTTTTGGTCAGTTTCGGCTGTAACCAGGTCGCACTGCTGTTCAGACGCAGACCGTAGACCGGCTCACCAAACAGGTTAACTTCCACACCCCGGTTACGCTGCTCGCCATCGGTCGAATATTCCTGCGTCGTCTCGTTCTTAATCACGGACGGTTTCTTAATCTCAAACAGCGCCAGGCTACCGCCGACGGTGCCGAAATCAATTTTCACACCCACTTCATTTTGCTTAGAGTGCAGAATACCGATGCTTTTACCGTAATCCGGCGACTCCTGATCGGTAATGTTTTCACCCGGCTGTAATGCCTCGGTGTGGTTGGCATACAGTGACACCGTGTCCCACGGCTTATATACGATACCGTAGGTCGGCATCCATCGACTTTCCGTATAGCGAGAGTCAGTGTCTTCTTCACCGGTCGCATTGCTGTAGTTACGCACCACCACTTTCTGATTACGCGCGGCGACGGTCAGCAGCACCTGGTCATCAAAGAATCCCAGCGTATCGCTGAGGAGATAACCCTGAGTACGGTTTCGGGAGGTTGTCAGCGGATCGTGATAGTTGCCGCCGGCGAGATCCCACTGCGGCATCGGCACGTCATGGTTGTCATAGATATTGGTCATGGAGCCAGGGTTGGCCCAGTTCATACGCCATGCCGTTTTATCGCGTTTGATCACCGCCGAATAGCCCAGGTTCACCTTATGGCTGACCGACCAGGTATCAAATTCGCCGCGAATACCCGCCATACTGCTGAACGCGTCAATAATACGGTTGGTATACAGCACATTGACGACAGCATCACCCGATCTGTCCAGTAATTTTGGCGCGGTATAAATCCCGGTTTCATGCGCATGTTGCGCCCCGGCGCCGCCGTAGACCGTCCAGTTATTCAGGATGTCGTATTCAGCGCGCGCCATACCGAACTGGTTAGTGATATCACTGTAGCCCCACTTCTGGCTGTAGTTATCCGTGTTGTTCGGTACATCCGGCACGAAATCGACGCCGCTTAAGTTAATTCCCATCGTCCCGCCGTGGAACGTCTTTTTCTGGGCGGCGACATCCAGCGAGGAGCGCAGTTTATCGCCGCGATAATCCAGCCCGAGGGCGGCCAGCGTCGTGCGTTTTTTCTCGTTATCAACGGCGGTTTCGCCTTCACGATGCAGAATGTTTACTCGCGCGCCAAACTGATTGTTATCGCCAAAACGACGACCGGCATCCAGCGTGGTGCCTACCTGAGTTGAAGAGGTGTAATCCACTCCCAGGCGCGTCAGCGGCAGGTCATCAGCATGTTTCGGCTCCATGTTGACCATACCGCCCACGCCGGAACTTGCTGCGCCGTTCACGAAAGAGCTGGCGCCTTTAAACACTTCCACGCGCTCAAACAGCGAAGCATCCACAACCTGACGCGGCAGCACGCCAGCCAGACCGCCCCAGGTCACGTCATCCCCCGCCAGCTCAAAGCCGCGAATACGATAGTTTTCTGAGAAGTTCCCGTATCCCTGTACGGGCTGTACTGCGGCGTCGTTTTTCAGCACCTCGCCGATGGTCTTCGCCTGCTGGTCTTCCACCAGTTTTGAGGTGTAACCGATAACGTTAAACGGCACATCCATCGCTTTTTGTTCGCCCAGAACCCCCAGTCGTCCTCCGTGGGCAACCTGCCCCTCCAGGAACGCGGGCACCTGCGCGTCGCCACCGGCTTTAAAACCACTGTTTGCGGATTTGGCCTCAACGACCATCGTATCTTCTTTCCCGGTAGTGTCTTCTGCTGCGTAAACACCGTGAGCGGCGGCACCAATCGCGAATGCCAGCAAGGATTTTTGCAGAGAATAATTATTTTTTGCGCTGCTTTTCATCATTAATCTCATGAATACAAGGACACGAAAAAAACCCTTTAAAATGGGGTTTTATTGAATGAAACCCGAACAAAAATGCTCGTTTTATGTATGGGAAGGGTTTTCCATATATATGTTCTGTGTCCATCCTTGATACGAAGAATAATCACCGAAACCCGCACAGCCAACATGATAATGAGAGTGAAACTCATTATCAATGTTATTTAGATTTTTCATTGTGTGAACAACGGTTACGGGATTTATGGCATTGACACGATTAGCTGTAACGTTACACTAAACCGTTGTAGTTTATACTCTGCTATCCCGATGGCGATACTGAATGAGCCGCCATTCACCGATTGCTGCAAAGGAGATGTATGGCAAACATTCGAGATGTCGCAAAGCATGCGGGCGTTTCCGTCAGCACGGTGTCCAATGTGCTTAACGGCCGCGCCGATCAAATGCGCCCGGAAACGCTGGCGCGCATTCAGCAAAGCATGCAAACGCTCAACTATTTCCCCAACCGGGTCGCCCAGCAACTCAAAACGGGGCAGGCAAAAATGATCGGGTTGCTGGTGCCATCCATCGTGAACCCCAGCTTTGCGGCACTGGCGCGTGAAGTGGATCTGGCCGCCAAAAAACACCTCTACCGCGTGCTGATCGGCAACACCTATCGCCAAATCGAAGAGGAAGAAGCGTTTCTGGAAGATATGTTTGCTCATGGTGTTCGCGGAATTATTGTGGCCGCCTGTGATATCGAAAAGCCGCATTTCGCCCGCGCGGCGGCGCAGGGCATGATAATGGTGAACTACGATGGCCGTATGCCCGCAAGCGTTGACTCTGGCGGTTTCGCGCTGGACAGTGTGTCGATGGATAACGTTGAGGCGGGCCGAATGGCGGCAGAGCATCTTATCGCGCGCGGGTGTCGCCGCCTCGCGTTTGCGACCGTCGCAGGAATGACCCCCAGCCGCGCGCATAAAATAGAAGGCTTTCTCAGCGCGGTACGCCAGCACGGCATGTATCGTGAAGGGATGATCATCGAAGGAAAAGCGATGGCCGCCTACGGAGATACCGAAATGACCGAACTGGGCCGTTCTCTGGCGCAAACCCTCTGCCAGCAATCCCTTCGTCCTGACGGCATCGTCGCCATTAACGATGCGCTTGGCATTGGTTTGATGAGTGGTTTGCACGAAGCCCGCATCCGCGTGCCGGAAGAGATCTCTCTCGTCGGTATCGACAATATTTCACTCTCTGGCCTGGTTTACCCCGGCCTGACCTCTATTATGCCGCCGCTCACGGAGATGGCGGACGTAATGGTTGAGCGCCTGATCGCCCGAATAGAGACTCCGGCAATCCCTCCCGACGAGTTTTTGTTTCCCCCTTCCCTGGTATGCCGACAATCGGTGCGGGAAGCGGAAAATATACGATGAGAATAACGCGAGAAGAACGTCGCGTTCTTCTCGTCTTCTCAGAGTAATGTCGGGCCGACGGTGAGGAGAATATTGGCAAAACGGCGGGTTTCGCCTGACGCAATCACCAGCAGCGTATCCGATGATTTTGCCAGCGCGTAAAACGCATTTCGCTCAACATGAGAAAGTTCCGTCATTTCTGAAAGCAGACCACGGTATTCACGCTCAATCGTGTTATCAAATTCAGCCGGGCCCGTCATTAACGTCGCTTTCTCTACGTTAATATAACCAAGAATTTTCTCCAGAATCATCACGCTGCCAATTAAGCCGGGAGAAAAGTTAAGCCAGATAATACGTGCCTGCGGTGACGAGTTGGTCAGGAAAGAGTAATTCGCATCCGCGATCAGAATATTGGCTTTATGACCGCACTGCGCCAGTGCCTGTAATAAATCAGGATGAATAATATCTGACTTTATCATAAAGAGTCCCTTTTAAATCAGGCGGGTTTTACAACCCGCCCGCTTTTACGCCCGATAAATACCGCCATTAATATCAATCGTCGCGCCAGAGACGAAACCATCATATTCAGAGGCGAGGAAACAGATCACCCGGGCGACATCCTCAGGCGTACCGGCGCGCCCCAAAGGAATAGCCTGAATCGTCTGGTCGGCAGACGCCTGCGTCGTATGCTGATTGTGAAAACGGGTGCCCAGAATCAATCCTGGGGCCACGGCGTTCACCCGAATGCCAGATTCGCCCAGTTCGGCGGCAAGTGAGCGCGTCCAGGTCAAGACGGCGCCTTTCGTGGTGGAATAAACCAGAGAGCCCGCATGGCCGCCGGAACGACCGGCTAATGACGCCAGATTCACAATGCTCGCCCCATCTGGCGAGGCTTTCAGCCAGGGTAACGCCTGCTGGGTGACATTGAGCATCGTGGTCATATTCACGTCAATAACGGTACGCCAGAACTGTGGTTCGATCTCGCCGAGCCATTTTCGGGCGATAATTCCACCAACGTTATTCACCAGAATATCGATGCCGCCAAGAAACGCCGCGCCCTGCGCAACGCACCGCGCGGCATCTTCCTCATTCGTTAAATCAGCATAACCGCAAGCCGCCCGGCCTCCCTTTTGCTCCGCAATGGCCATTAATTCTCGTGGGCCTTCTTCGCCGCTGAAATAATGAATATAGATATCACATCCGGCCTCAATTAATTTTCTGGCCGTTTCTTTACCAATACCCTGTTCCGCACCGGTAATAAAAACTTTTTTACCCACTAATGATCCCATTTCATACTCCACTTATTCAGATTTAAACATCGCCAGGCGATAACCTGTCGCGTTACTGCCATTTTCAGCACGCGGACATCCCCGCCACTGAGCGTGGCGAATATCCGTAATGAATAATCAGTAGCCTGCCAGTCCAGGCAACCAGGTGGTTAATGGCGGTGCCATCGCCACAATGATGATGCCGACGAAAACAACCGCCAGATATTTCGCCATTGGCCGAATAACATGTTTCATCTCCACGCCGCAGATGGCGCAGGTGGTATACAGCCCTAATCCAATCGGCGGTGAAAATAAGCCAAAGCCCATCGCCAGAATCATGACAATACCGAAATGCAGCGGGTTAAACCCAAGCTGAATGGCGATTGGCACCAGGATAGGGGCGAAAATGATCAACGCTGGCGCACCTTCCAGAACCGCGCCAAAGATAATCAGAATCACAATGGTCAACAGCAGGAACAGCCAGGCGCCCTGTTCCATCCCAATCCCCACCAGCAGTTCAGCGATTTGCTGCGGAATCATCTGTATCGTCAGCGCATAAGAAAGGCTGGTCGCACAGGCGACGATGAACAGCAGCACGCCGGACATAGCCGCGATATCAATAAACATTTTTACCGTCGCTTTCAGCGTCAGCTCGCGAAACGCCAGGCGACCGACAACGATGGCGTAAATCACCGCAAAGGCGGAGATTTCTGTCGAGGTGGCAATCCCCATCATCACCCCACGGCCAATCATAAAGATCATGACCAGCCCCACGGCGGCGCCAAGGTAGAGCTGCGCACGCGGGCGTAAAACCGGGTAAGCCTCGCTGACGTTAATTTTTCCGCCGAAACGGTTGGCCGCGATCATCAGCAGTATCAGCAGGCAGACGGCGGGAACCAGGCCGGCGATAAACAGCGCGCCGATGGAGATATTCGCCACAAACCCCATGACGATCAGATTTACGCACGGAGGAATGGTCTCCGCCATCACCGCCGATGCGGCGAACACCCCTGCGGCCTCTTCGCTGTCCTGCTTAGCGCGACGCACCGCAGGCATCAAGACACCGCCCACCGCAGCGACATCCGCCAGTTTGGAACCGGAAATCCCGGAGAAGAAGGCCATCGACAGCACGGTCGTCATGTTTAACCCGCCGCGAAAGCGCCCCATCCCGCGCACAATCAGCTCAACCAGACGCGTCGACATCCCGTTGATTTCCATTGCCGCCCCCGCAAGTAAAAAGAACGGAATCGCCAGCAGAACGAAGTGATCCACCCCGGCGGCAACCTGCTGAGAGAAAAAGACAAACGGTAACGACGGATCGCAAATAAAGAACACCATTGCGGACATGCCCAGCGTAAACGCGATAGGCACACCGGCCAGGATACCCAGCGCAAAACAGATCAGCATCAGCCCCGCCGCCGCGCTGGCCGGATCGGCCATCAGCGAGAGTTTCAGATACCCCAGCGCCGCCAGCACCAGGATTCCGCCGCCGCTGAGCAGAACAACCCGCGCGCGTTCATGCAGCGCATGTTCCAGCGCGGCCACCATCATTACCACGGAACCGATCAACACCGGGATAACGTAAATCGTCTGCGGCAGGCCGGTCTCGGTCGTTTGTACCCGCGCGGCCTGCACCAGGTCATAACTGGAAATCACCAGCCCCACCGACACCAGAAACAGCACCCAACGACTGGCATGGATAACATAAGGGCGCACCTGCTCGGGCAAAAAACGCAGGAACAGATCGACGCCAATATGCCCGCCTCTGCCTGTGGACGTGGCCACGCCAAAAAAGACGAGGGCAATCATCAGCGCACGCGCCACCTCTTCCGCCCAGTGAATCGGTGAATGCAATGCGTAGCGCCAGATAACGGATGCGAATACCACCAGTACGTTGATAAACAGCACCAGTGCCCCGGCCCAGGATGTTAAGGTCGTTAAGCCTCTGCTCAGTCGGCCTAACAGCATCAGCAAAGCATTTTCATCCTTTGCTTTCATAGAGATATCTGCCATGTTGGACTCCTTTCATGGGCTTACCGGGTGATACCGCCGACCCACCCCAAAACCGGCTGAATCGGCGGCTCACGTATTACGACTTATCGCCTGGCGCCGCGGCGGTAATCTCATCAACAATCGGTTTCATATCAGGATATTGATCGAGGAATGCCTTCCAGACCGGCTGCACCTGCTGCGCAAAGTACGCGCGATCGGTCTCGCGGAATGTCACCCCTTTGGCTTCCAGGTTTTTAATCGCTTCCTGCTCTTTCTGGCTTGCCTGCTGGCGCTCGTACTCTGTGGCTTCCTGCGCCGCCGCAAGGACGTCGGCCCGCAGCGCTTCTGGAATTTGCTCGAAGCTCTTCTTATTCATGGCTATCATCAGCGGGTTAAAGCTATGGCGGGTCAGGGTGCCATTCTTGATAATTTCATAATATTTGCTGGAGTAGATGGTCGGCGCATCATGTTCAACGCCGTCGATAACGCCCATTTGCAGACTGGAATAGACCTCGCCGCCCGGCATCGGAATCGCCACCGCGCCCATATGATTCAGCGTGGCGATAAAGTTAGGCACTGGCAGAACGCGGATTTTCAGATTCTTTAAATCTTCAGGTTTTTCAATGGCCTTTTTGGTATACACGTTACGCGCGCCTAAGTTATAGCCATAACCCAGCACCATAACGTTGGCTTTATTCAGCATTAACGCAGAAAGCTGCTCGCCCGCTTTTCCGTCCAGCGTTTTGCCAACCTGGTCGTAATCTTTAAACAGATAACCCAGATCCAGAACGCCGATTTCAGGCACCAGCGTGGCCCAAATCGAGGTGCCGGAGATCATCATATTGATTGCGCCAATGCGTACCTGCTGCGTGGCATCGGCCTCTTTTCCTAACATCCCGTTGGCGAAATAGTTGAGCTTAATTTGCCCTTTCAATTTTTCGTTTTTGTTCAGGTTCTCCTGAAAACGGGTAAACCAGATATAGTGCGCGGAGGAATCATCCCCGGGCAGAGAGGAGTAAACGCGAAAATTAAGCGCTGCCTGAGCAAAAGAAGTCACCACACTGCCCGCTATCAGCGCGGTACTTAAGCAAGCTAAAGCTAAAAAACGTCTGGTCGAACGAAGCTGTTTTATTTCCATCATGATTGTCCTTCCACATACCATTAGGGTAGCGATAACGCCGTCTGGCACCGCTAAATCGCCAGGAGAGTAAATGAGAAAAACTGCTGTATGTTTCTTCTGTAACGTTTTAGTGTAACGTTACAGAAGCTATCCGCCTCCCTGTACAAAAGCAAGTCGCTTCCTTTCATCAGTGGGAGTGATATGTGAATTTTGTGGCGGACATCGCTAATTCGCGCAGGTGCGTTACATCGTTAAAACGACATCATCGCTGTTTAGTCACTGTTTAGCGCAGAAGGAAGCGACGGGAGAGAAAAAAGAGGAAAAGGGTTGATGAATGAGGGGCGTCAGTCAACGCAGGAGTGCCGTCGTTATCTGGCGGCACTCCTTTACGCTTTACCGTTCAGAGATATAGCGGGCAACCGTCGCTTTCGCGCCGTTTTCCAGCAGCGACAGGTAAGCCTGCGTTACCTGCGCCACAAACAGCGGCTCATGCGGTAATTCGTTCCCGAAAATGGCCTCCACGCCCAGCAGCGCTTTTACCCGCGCCTCGCCTTCCGCGCTCTGCATCACCGCATTCTGCAAGACCGGCAACAGCGGATCGCTAACGTCAATACGGTTTCCCTGTTCATCCACCCCGCCGACGTAACGCATCCAGCCCGCAACGCCCAGCGCCAGCAGATCGAAACGATGGTGGTGAACCAGGTGCCAGCGAACGGAATCCAGCATGCGCTGCGGCAGTTTCTGGCTGCCGTCCATTGCAATCTGCCAGGTACGGTGACGCAGCCCCGTGTTGCTGTAGCGCGCAATCAGCATATCGGCATAGCGGGTGAGATCCACCCCCGTCACGTTCAGCGTCGGCGCCTGCTCTTCCAGCATCAGCGCCCTCGCGGCGCGTCGGAAGTGCTCATCTTCCATACACTCATTAATGTGCTGATAGCCGGAAAGATAACCCAGATAAGCGAGGAAAGAGTGGCTGCCATTAAGCATACGCAGCTTCATCTCTTCAAACGGCAGCACGTCAGCCACCAGTTCGGCTCCGGCCTTTTCCCATTCCGGGCGGCCTGCGACAAAGTTATCCTCGATAACCCACTGGCGGAATGGCTCGCAGGCCACGCCTGCCGGGTCGCGCACGCCGGTAAGCTGTTCAATCTTATCCAGCGTTTCCGCCGTCATCGCCGGGACGATACGATCCACCATCGTGGAGGGGAACGTCACGTTCTGCGCAATCCAGGCAGCCAGCCCGGCATCAACGGCTTGCGCATAGGCGCATATTACGTTGCGCATGACATGACCGTTTTCCGGCATATTGTCGCAGGACATCACGGTAAACGCCGGGAGACCCGCCGCTCTGCGGCGCGCCAGCGCGGCGACAATAACGCCCGGCGCTGATTTTGGCTGCTGAGGGTTTTGCAGATCGGCAACGATAGCCGGGTGATCGAGCATCAACTGGCCGGTAGCCGGAGAGTGGCAGTAGCCTTTTTCCGTGATCGTCAACGATACAATGGCAACCTGCGGCTCGCACATGGCAGCCAGCACCGTTTCCAGGCCATCCACCTGCGCATGCAGCGCGTTCTTCACTACGCCAACCACGCGGGCGGTCCAGGCATCGGCCGACATTTCCGCCACCGTATAGAGGCGATCCTGATTTTTCAGATCGGCGATCTGCTGCTCGCCGCCAATCAGGTTAACTTCGGTGTATCCCCAGTCGCTGCCGTGTTCCGCAGCCAGAATATCTGCATAAACGGCCTGATGCGCACGATGAAACGCGCCGAATCCCAGGTGAACAATTCGCGGAACCAGCGTGTTGCGATCCCAGTTCGGAACGGTGGCTTTCGCGTGTAATAGCTTATTTTGCATCTTTCTACTCACTGTATAAAAAGAGGGATTGGCGGCAGCAGGCCTATTGCGCCCTTGCTGCCGCCAGGCTGTATCAGCTCAGTATGGAGGTGGGTTCAGCGGGCTTTACCCGTTCAGGCGCGCTTTGACACCAGAGCGAGTCATAGCTGTAGCCCGTCAGGTCTTCCACAATATGGCGGGCTTCCGGCGTCACATCCTGTTTAAGACCGTCCGCTTTGAGGCGTTCAATTTCGTCCACGAAAATTTTGTGCGTGCGCTTATTCAGATGGAAGGTCAGCGCTTGCCACAGTGCAATGATCAGAAGCCCGGCCGTACCAACGAACAGCAGCATGGCAATAGTCGTGATCGCTTCCTGCGGCTGCGTCTGGCTGCCTTTCACGAAGCCGCCGCTTTGCAGAAGCAGGCCCACGGCAAAGGTCGCAATAGCTACCGTTGTCTTACGGGAGAACGTCATGACGGCGGCAAACAGTCCTTCACGGCGCTGACGGGTGATCATTTCGTCAATGTCCGGGATGAATGGGAACACGTTCCACGGCGTGAACTCCAGAATGCAGCGCCCGACCTGGTAAACCCCGGCGAGAATCACCAACAATACGATTTTGTTGTCGGTCGGGAACTGGTAAACCAGGAAGAACCCGCCCAGGCACAGCATCATCAGGCTGTAGGAGAAGACATAGAGGCGAGAAGGGCCATATTTAATAATCGCCACGCCCGCCGCCAGCGTGACCGGCAAGCCGACGATACTCATCGATAGCAATGTTCCCGCCAGCGAGGATGAAACATTCAGGCAGTAGACGCAGAAAAAGACGAATACGGTGTTGTAGACATCCTTGGCGGTAAAGGAGAAGAGATAGATCGCCAGATGTTTACGAAACGCGCGCACTTTTAACGTTGAGGCATACTCTTTGAACAGGTTGCCAAACGCCGCCAGTTTTTCGCCAGCGGTCATCGGCTGACGCTCTTTTTCCATTTCCGCCAGCATTTCCGGCGTCAGTTCACGTTCCCAGGTCACTTTCCAGGAGATAAACACACAGACCGTAAACAGCACGGCAAATACAACGCCGTTGATCAGATACGCATCCGCGTTGTTTTCACCCAGCCAGCCGATCAGCAGGCCCGGAATAAAGGTGGCAAGGAACGTCCCGGATGCCGACAGGAACATGCGGCACGTTGACAGTTTGGTACGGTCATTGAAGTCTTTGGTCATCTCAGACGGCAGCGTTTCCCACGGGATCAGTACCATAGCGGCGATAATCTCAAAGGCCAGGTACACAGCGAGATAGAACCAGAAGTTCATGCCGTTCATCCATAACAGGATGTAAACCAGCATGAGTGGCGCGCCAATGAGCAGGAAGAAACGGCGGCGGCCAAATTTCTTGCCCAAATAATGCTTATAGAAATGGTCCGTGAAGCTGCCCATAAACAGGCTCACGATCGCATCGACAATACGCGCGATCGCCACAATAGATGCCGCTTCAATCGGCGACAGACCAACAAAGGTGGTATAGAAGAAAAGCAGCCAGGCACCGATAACGGTAAATGCGCCGCCCCCCATGATATCCGTCAGGCCGTAGCCGATACTGACGGGAATGGTGACTTTTCTGTTCTTACGGGTCATCGTTTATTCCTGCATCAGTCTTATCGAAAACGGAAATAGCGGCGGGCGTTATCCACGCAGATGCCACGAATCATGTTATTGAGGATCGCATCGTCCTCCGGCACTTCCCCTCTTTCGACCCACCCGCCAATCAAATCACAGAGGATTCGGCGGAAATAATCGTGTCGGGTATAGGAGACAAAGCTACGGGAATCCGTCAGCATACCAATAAAGTTAGAGAGTAATCCCTGATCGGCAAGCGCATTGAGCTGATTCACCATGCCGCGTCGCGTATCGTTAAACCACCAGCCGGAGCCAAATTGCAGCGGGGATTTCACACCATCTTCACCGCTCTGGAAATTAGCGATGGTGGAGGCAACCACATCGTTATAGCTGGCGTTGAGGTTATAGAGGATCGTTTTCGGCAGACCGTTGTTTTCCGCCATTGCGTTCAGCAGACCATTCAGGCTTTCCGCAAGGTGCGTCTGATCGCCAATGGAATCAAAGCCACAGTTAATGCCGATTTTTTCGAACATTGGCGTGTTGTTGTTGCGAATCGCGCCAAAGTGAATCTGCATTGCCCAGTCGCGCTGTTTGTACATTTTGGCTAAGGCGACAAAAATAAGGCTATCCCAGGCCTGAAGTTCATCTTCAGTCAGCGCATCACCTGCCAGTCGGCGCAGGAACAGCGCGGCCTGCCCGGCAGCATCAAGCGGGCGAAAACGAACGGCCAGCGGCCCATGATCCGACACCCGGCAACCCGTGCTGTGGAAAAAATCGACGCGCGCTTCAAGCGCCGCGAGAAACTCATTCAGAGTGGTAATGGTTTTTCCGGTTTTCTGCGACAGGCGGGAAACAAACGTCAGGAAACGATCGGGATGCGTTTCAAACAGTTCATCGGGACGGAAGGTCGGCAGCACGAGCGTTGAAAAATCACGCTTTTCCGCCAGTCGCTGATGATATTCCAGATCGTCAAGCGGCCCATCGGTTGTGCAAAGCGCTTCAACATTTGAACGGGTAATTAACGCCTGCGGTAAAAAATCATCGCGACGTAATTGTTCATTACACTGCGCCATAATCGTGCGCCAGTTCTTACTGTTTAGCGTTTCCTCAATCGCGAAATAATATTTCAGTTCAAGATGAGTCCAGTGATACAGCGGATTACCAAAACTGGCCTCAACGGTTTGCGCCCACGCTTCAAATTTTTCCTCTGAAGAGGCATCGCCGGTAATTTTCCGCTCGGGTATGCCATTGGCGCGCATCGCCCGCCATTTATAATGGTCCCCTTCCAGCCAAAGCTGGGTAATATCGGCAAAAGGTTTGTTTTCCCAAATCGCTTTCGCTTCAAGATGGCAGTGATAGTCAATAATAGGTAACGTCTTAGCCAGCTCAGAATACAACCGCTGACCCGGTTCGTTATTTATCATAAAACTTTTATTTATCATGGACATAATTACTCCGCACAAGGGGATGGCTTTTGCTAAAACGTCCCCAGGTTGAGGCTAAAATCGGTGTATGACAGGTACTTAATAGCCCCGACATTACCCCTCCCGCCCATTTAAAGTCTACTACCATACAAGTGTAATTAAGAAATTTGTGACTTAAATCATGTTATGCAACTTTCAATAAAAAAATCACTTTCAGTCGTAATGGCGTGTATTAATCCCTGTGCGATAGCGGCTATTTTCACGATAAACGACAAATAAGAACAAACTGATCATTATATTTTACAAAATTAAAACACTTACCGGAAATAAGCTTTCCAGTAAAAGCTTCCCCTTAACGGAAATGTATATTCCTGGCGGCATTTAATCTTTTTTCTACGGTAAGGTTGATCAAATTGTCATTACTGAATATGCTAGTCAATACTAGTATGGTATGAAGTCAAATATACGAAATACGCAATAAGATAAGAAAGGCGGACAAAGAATGCAGATGACAATGCGCTGGTTTGGGCCACAGGAAGACAAAATCCCGTTGGAATACATTCGCCAGGTGCCGGGTGTAGAAGGCGTCGTCGGGGCGCTCTATGATGTCGCCCCTGGAGAAGTGTGGCCGGTTGAAAAAATTAAGGCGCTGGTTGAGCAGGCGCACGCTGCGGGCCTGAAGATGGAAGTCATCGAAAGCGTCAATATCCACGATGACATCAAAATCGGCACCCCGGAACGCGATCGCTATATTGAGAATTACAAGCAGACGATCCGCAACCTGGCGGGCTTTGGCATAAAGGTCATCTGTTATAACTTCATGCCGGTCTTCGACTGGATGAAAACGGACATGAACTACGTCCTGCCGGATGGTTCTCTGACGATGGCCTTTGAAAAACATGGCATTGATAAGACGCTGGAAGAGGTCGTAAAAGAGGTTCTGGATAACTCCAACGGTTTCGCATTACCGGGATGGGAACCTGAGCGCCTGGCTAAAGTGCAGGAATTATTCGCGCGCTACAGTGGAGTGGATGACGACAAGCTGCGGGAAAACCTGTTTTATTTCCTCCGGGAGATTATTCCCGTGTGCGAAGAAGTGGGCGTGAAAATGGCCATTCACCCGGACGATCCGCCGTATTCTATTTTCGGCCTTCCGCGCGTGGTCAAAAACCACGCCGACCTGGCGATGATTTGCGATGCCGTTGACTCTCCGGCGAATGGCATCACCCTCTGTACCGGTTCGATCGCTGAAGATCCAGAAAATAACGTCTATGAAATCCTGGCTGAATTCACGCGTCGCAAGCGCCTCCATTTTGCGCACGTACGCAACATTAAGCTGATCAAAGATAAAGACTTCTACGAGTCGGCCCACCCTTCGCAGTACGGTTCGCTGGACATGTACCGCGTAATGCAGGCGCTCCACGATAACGGCTTTGATGGCTACATCCGCCCGGATCACGGTCGCTTTATCTGGGGAGAAACGGGACGCCCAGGCTATGGTCTTTACGACCGCGCGCTCGGCGTCACTTACCTGTCAGGTCTCTGGGAAGCGCTGGAGAAAAAATAAAGTCCGTTGTGAATCACGATGTAACGAGATAAAAAACCCGCCATTTTGCGGGTTTTTACTTGCCGTACCCCTCAATATCACCGCTTTTCTCACCAAAGTTGATCCAGACGCTATTTTACGAAAAAACGCTTGATGCAAAAATTGATCTTGATGATAATCATTCTTGTTATCATGTTTATTATCATTTTCATAACGGATGCGCCCGCTATGCATAACACTATGGCTGCAATAATAAAAAACAACGCTCCGCTTTCTCCTTCAGGCACCAAACGCCAGATAGACAGCAAAGTATTGCTCGGTGAAGAAGGCTGGGTACTGATTGAGCATAAGGGTGAACATTATCTGCTCCGCCAGACGCAATCCGGGAAACTGATCCTGACTAAATAAATAACCAATTTCGCCAGCCACCCAGGTCTCCCCCCAGGCAGCCAGCACTTTTCAATTTCCTTATGGAGAGTTGTTATGTTACGCCTGCAATCTGCCTCTTTGCGCCCATCTCTGCTGGCGCTGGCAATCGTTAGCACCCTGCCAGGAGCGGCTTACGCGACCACAGACGATATCACCGTCACTGCGACCGGTAATGCGCGCAGCACCTTTGAAGCCCCCATGATGGTGAGCGTTATCGATACGTCCGATCCCGAAAACCAGACCGCCAGCTCGGCAGCCGATCTGCTGCGTCCTGTTCCAGGGATCACCCTGAGCGGAAGCGGGCGAACCAACGGCCAGGATATCAGTATGCGTGGCTATGACCGTCGCGGCGTACTGATTCTGGTAGATGGCGTTCGTCAGGGAACCGATACCGGGCACCTCAACAGCACCTTCCTCGATCCGGCGTTGATCAAACGTATTGAGATCGTTCGCGGCCCTTCCGCACTGCTGTACGGCAGCGGCGCGCTGGGCGGCGTGATCTCTTATGAAACTGCCGATGCGAAAGATCTGCTTCAGGAAGGCCAGAACAGCGGTTTCCGCGTCTTTGGCACTGGCGGCACCGGCGATCACAGTCTGGGAATGGGCGCCAGCGCCTTTGGCCGAACCGATAACCTTGATGGACTGGTGGCGTGGTCCAGCCGCGATCGTGGCGACCTGCGCCAGGGCGACGGCTCCACGGCGCCAAATGATGAATCGATCAATAACATGCTGGCAAAAGGCACCTGGTATATTAACGATGCGCAGGCGCTGAGTGGGTCATTACGTTACTACAACAACGACGCGCAAGAGCCAAAGAACCCGCAAACGATTGATGCCTCCACCAGCAACCCTCTTGTGGATCGCTCGACCATCCAGCGCGACATGCAGCTCTCTTACAGGATCGCGCCGCAGGGCAACGACTGGCTGAATGCCGATGCTAAAGTGTACTGGTCTGAAGCGCGCATCAACGCCCAGAACGTCGATAACACGGGCGAATTTCGCAAACAAACCACCAAAGGCGGAAAAGTTGAAAACCGCACGCGTCTCTTCAGCGACGCTTTCGCCTCTCACCTGCTGACGTATGGCGGAGAGTATTACCGTCAGGAGCAAAAACCCGGCGGCGTGACAACCGGCTTCCCGGAAGCAAAAATCGACTTCAGCTCCGGCTGGTTGCAGGATGAAATCACCCTTCGCGACCTGCCCGTCACCCTGCTGGGCGGCACGCGTTACGACAACTACCGCGGCAGCAGCGACGGCTATGACGATGTTGATGCCGATAAATGGTCATCTCGCGCCGGGTTAACCGTCAGCCCGACGGACTGGCTGATGCTGTTTGGCTCTTACGCCCAGGCATTCCGCGCGCCGACAATGGGTGAAATGTATAACGATGCAAAACACTTCTCCATTGGCAGCTTCTACACTAACTACTGGGTGCCAAACCCTAACCTGCGCCCGGAAACCAACGAAACGCAGGAGTACGGTTTTGGTCTGCGTTTCGACAATCTGATGCTGTCCAACGATGCGCTGGAGTTCAAAGCCAGCTACTTTGATACCAAAGCAAAAGATTACATCTCCACGACCGTCGATTTCGCCGCCGCGACCACCATGTCTTACAACGTCCCGAACGCCAAAATCTGGGGCTGGGATGTGATGACGAAATATACCGCTGATCTGTTCAGCCTCGACGTGGCCTACAACCGCACCCGTGGGAAAGACAAGGATACCGGAGAGTATATCTCCAGCATTAACCCGGATACCGTCACCAGCAAGCTGAATATTCCCGTCGCGCAGAGCGGCTTCTCCGTTGGCTGGGTAGGAACGTTTGCCGATCGCTCAACGCATATCAGCAGCGAATACAGCAAACAGCCGGGTTATGCCGTCAACGACTTTTACGTTAGCTACCAGGGACAGCAGGCGCTGAAAGGCATGACCACCACGCTGGTGTTGGGTAACGCCTTCGATAAAGAGTACTGGTCGCCGCAGGGCATCCCGCAGGACGGGCGCAACGGCAAGATTTTCGTGAGCTATCAATGGTAATCACCCGCCCCGGTTCGCCGGGGCAAACACTGGAAGGAAGAGACAATGAACCACTACACACGCTGGCTTGAGCTAAAAGAACAACATCCTGGTAAGTACGCGCGTGACATCGCTGGTTTACTGGGGATCAGCGAGGCGGAGCTGACGTTTGCCCGCGTCGGTCATGACGCATGGCGGCTGCGCGGCGACACGCGTGAAATTTTCGCGGCGCTGGAATCCGTTGGCGAAACAAAATGCATCTGCCGCAACGAGTATGCGGTACACGAGCAGGTCGGCGCATTCACCAATCAACACCTGAGCGGTCACGCCGGGCTGGTGCTGAACCCACGCGCGCTCGATCTGCGCTTATTTTTAAATCAATGGGCCAGCGTGTTCCACATTAAGGAAGCGACCGCCCGTGGCGAGCGCCAGAGCATTCAGTTCTTTGATCATCAGGGCGATGCGCTCCTGAAGGTGTATGCCACGGACAACACCGACACCGCCGCCTGGAACGAGCTTCTGCAACATTTTATCGTGACCGAGAATGCGCCGCTGGCGCTGAAAGCGGCTGAAACCCCTGTTAACGAAACGGTTGCCGATGCCGTGACCGTTGACAGAGAGTGGCGCGCGATGACCGACGTTCACCAGTTCTTCACGCTGCTCAAGCGCCATAACCTGACCCGCCAGCAGGCTTTTGAACGGGTCGCTGACGATCTGGCCTGCAAGGTGCCGAACAGCGCGCTGGCGCAGCTCCTCGACGCCGCCCTTAAAGACGGCAATGAAATCATGGTGTTCGTCGGCAACAGAGGCTGCGTGCAAATTTTCACCGGCGTGGTCGAAAAAGTCGTGCCGATGAAAGGCTGGCTGAATATTTTCAACCCGACATTTACGCTGCACCTGCTGGAAGAGACGATTGCCGAAACCTGGATAACCCGCAAACCTACCGCAGACGGCCACGTCACCAGTCTGGAACTCTTTGCGCATGACGGCACGCAAATCGCTCAGCTTTACGGTCAGCGTACGGAAGGCGAACCAGAACAGACACAGTGGCGCAAACAGATTGAGGCGCTGATGCCAAAAGGGCTGGCGGCATGAAAAAACTGCTTGCCCTGATTGCCGCCCTGCCGCTGACGGTTCTTGCCGCAAAACAGGATAAGATCGTCGCGCTCGGCGGAGATGTCACCGAGATCGTGTACGCGCTCGGCGCACAGTCTTCGCTGGTCGCCCGCGACAGCACCAGCCAGTGGCCGCCGGAGGTCACTGCCCTGCCGGATGTGGGGTATCTGCGCCAGCTAAATGCCGAAGGTATCCTCGCCACGCGTCCCGATCTTGTGCTGGCAAGCAGCCAGGCTCAGCCCTCGCTGGTACTCAAACAGGTCGAGCAAAGTCATGTTCGGGTCATTACCGTACCGAGCCGCAACGACCTGCGCGTCATCGACGAGAAAGTGCAGGTCATCGCCAACGCCACCGACCGGGTGGCTGAAGGCGAGGCGCTGCGCCAGACGCTGAATAAAGAGATTTCCGCGCTGCCGACCACGCCGCTCAATAAGCGGGTGCTGTTTATTCTTAACCACGGTGGAATGAGCGCGATGGCCGCCGGACAGCAAACGGGAGCGGATGCCGCCATTCGCGCGGCAGGGCTACAAAATGCGATGCAGGGCGTCTCCCGCTATCAGCCGCTCTCACAGGAAGGCGTGATCGCCAGCCAGCCCGATCTGGTGGTGATTCCCCAGGAGGGATTAACGGCGATGGGCGGCGAAGAGAATCTCTGGAAGTTACCTGGACTGGCGCAGACCCCTGCCGGGCGCAATAAGCAGGTGTTCGCGGTCGATGATATGGCGCTGCTCGGTTTTAGCGTGCGTACGCCTCAGGCGATTCAGCAGCTACGCGCGAAAGCGGAGTCATTGCCCTGATGCCACGGCGGATCACGCTTTCTCTGTATACGCTGGCGCTGATGCTGGCAGTGGTGACGGTCGTGGCAAGCGGTTTTGGCGCATTACGCCTGCCGCTCAGCCTGCTCTGGCATGACGGCGACGACGCGTTACGCCAGATCTGGTTCAACATTCGTCTGCCCCGGGTACTGCTCGCGCTGGTGATTGGCGGCTCGCTGGCGCTGGCCGGGTGCGTGATGCAGGGGCTCTTTCGCAACCCCCTCGCCGATCCGGGACTGCTCGGCATCAGCAGCGGCGCGGCGTTAGCCGTTGCGCTGTGGGTTGTCCTTCCGCTCACGCTGCCTCCCCTGATTATGCTGTATGCGCCGATGCTGGCGGCATTCATTGGCGCGCTCATCGCAACGGTCGTTATTTTCCTGCTCAGCCGACAGCGGGACAGTTCGCTCTCCCGGCTGCTGCTGGTCGGCATCGCCATTAATGCGCTATGCGGCGCGGCGGTGGGCGTGTTGTCGTGGATCAGCAATGACACCCAGCTACGCCAGCTCTCGCTATGGGGAATGGGCAGCCTTGGCCAGGCGCAGTGGTCAACGTTGCTGGCGGTCGCCTCTTTGATGATCCCAACGGTATTTCTCATCTGGCGTCTTGCTGGCGCGCTTAACCTGCTGCAACTGGGAGAGGAAGAGGCGCATTACCTGGGCGTCGATGTCCGGGTTGTTCAGCGAATCCTGTTGATCTGTAGCGCGTTGCTGGTGGCGGCGGCTGTCGCCGTCAGCGGCGTGATCGGTTTTATCGGTCTGGTCGTGCCGCATCTGATACGGATGTGGCTAGGGGCGGACCATCGTGCGGTGATCCCCGGCTCCGTGCTGGCGGGCGCCTTTCTGCTGCTGATTGCCGATACCATCGCCCGAACGCTGGTTGCCCCGGCTGAAATGCCGGTCGGGCTGCTGACCAGTATTCTGGGCGCGCCGTGGTTCCTGTGGCTTATTTTCCGCCGGGGAGGTCAGTATGGCTGAACGTTTTCTCGCTGACAGCGTCAGCTACGCCGCTGCGGGCAGAACGATTATTCGCGATATCTCGCTCTCCCTGACCCAGGGAGAACTGCTGGCATTAATTGGCCCCAACGGTGCCGGGAAATCGACGCTGTTAAGGCTGCTCACCGGTTATCTCACTCCGGCAGACGGGCGTTGCCTGCTGGCTGGCAAACCGCTTGAGCAATGGCCTGCGCAGACGCTGTCCCGCTACCGCGCGGTCATGCTTCAGCAAACGCGAATGGGGTTTGACTGGCCCGTTGAGGCCGTAATCGGCATGGGGCGAATGCCCTGGACGCAGCAGCCCGAAGCGGCGGTGATCCATCAGGTAATGCAGCTTACCGAATGTTTGCCGCTGGCGGGAAGACGCTACGCCTCCTTGTCCGGCGGCGAACAGCAGCGCGTACAGCTGGCGCGCGCGCTGGCGCAGCTATGGTGCGACGGCTCCCCACGCGGCTGGCTTTTTCTTGATGAGCCCACCTCCGCGCTGGATCTGTTCCATCAGCAGCATTTACTGCGGTTGCTGAAAACGCTGACCCGTAAGGGCCATCTGCATGTTTGCATCGTGCTGCACGATCTCAACCTGGCGGCCCTGTGGGCGGATCGAATCGTGCTGCTGCATGGCGGCAACATCGTTTCCGAAGGCGCACCCGCCGAGGTTCTGCAAGCCGGTACGCTAACCCGCTGGTACGGCGCGGAAGTTCACGTCGGAACACACCCGACAAGCGGCGGGCCGCAGATCTTCCTCGCGCCTTAACCGGGAAATGCCGGATAACGGCTTCGCCTTATCCGGCTGACAATTCTGCGGAGAATCGCTTTCCTCAGGCTATACTTTCCGCAAAACTCATTACCAGGCGGAATCATGATCGCACCAAAACAGCTTCCCTCCCTGCGTTTACCGCTGGCAGGACTCCTGATGTTGACGCTGCTGTGGGCAGGTTTCACCGTGCACAGCCATTGGGAAGCGTTTATCCAGTGGTGTCTCGCCGCCCAGATCACCCTGCACCGCTATCTGGTCATGTATTTGCTGCAACTCAATAACCACCAGTACACCGGCGGGCTATGGCTGCTGACCGGCGCGTTCTTCTATGGCGTACTGCATGCGATTGGGCCAGGGCATGGGAAATTTATCGTCACCACCTGGCTGAGCACGACGAAAGAGAGCCTGCTTGCCGCGCGGGTCGTGCCCTTTATTGGCAGCCTGATGCAGGGCATCAGCGCCATACTGTTCGTGTTTATTCTGGCGGTCGGCTTCAACCTGGCCGCCGGCGATCTCAGCACCAGCCGCTGGTACGTCGAGAAAATCAGCGCCGTCCTGATTGGCGCGTTCGGGCTATTTATCATCTACCAGGCGCTAAAAACCCTGCGTCCAAAGCCCATTTTTTCGCGTTTCTCCCAGCCGCACAGCCACGACGAACACTGTGGCTGCGGGCATCACGGCGTGGGCGCAGAACTCACCGACGGCAACTGGAAAACACGCCTCGGCGTGATTCTGGCGACAGGCGCCCGCCCCTGTAGCGGGGCAATCATGATTTTACTGTTCTCCAACGCGCTCGGCATTGTCAGTTGGGGGATTGCCGCCGTCATGACCATGTCCTTCGGCACGGCGCTGTCGATTATGGGGCTGTCGCTGGCGGTACGTTACGCACGCAACCAGACCCAGGTGCTGTTTGCCGGGAACCATTCCCCCCTGCGCTGGCTGGGGCCGGTTATCCGCATCATCGGCGGGCTGGCGCTGGTACTGTTTGCCCTCATTCTGTTTCTGACGGTGATCCCCATCAGTGCGAACGGTGATTATATTGCGGCGGGTTGTTAACCTGTTTGCCGGGCGATAGCGTGCTTATGCCCCTGTCTTTCCCTACCTCCTTTGAATTACCCGTCCCATCAGGGATAATACCCACACAATGTGTAATCTCAGGATCGCGATGAAACATTCTCTGCAACGCCGCGCTGGACGAAAACGCCAGATGAAACTCGGCACGACCGTGATATTGATGGTCAGCGCCGTGTTGTTCTCCGTGCTGCTCGTCGTCCATCTGATTTATTTCTCACAGATCAGCCACATGACGCGCGACGCGCTGGCAGACAAAGCGCTGGCGGTCGCCCGTACGCTGGCGGACTCCCCGGAAATTCGCCAGCGTATGAAGCAAAAGCCGACAGAGAGCGGCATTCAGGCGATCGCCGAGGCGGTTCGCAAACGCAACGATATGTTATTTATCGTAATTACCGATATGAAAAGCATTCGCTATTCGCACCCGGAAGCGCAGCGAATCGGCCAGCCGTTTAAAGGCGACGACATCCTGCTGGCGCTACAGGGGCATGAAAACGTCGCCATCAATCGCGGTTTTCTTGCCAAAGCGCTGCGGGTTTTCACGCCCATTTATGACGACAATCATCAGCAGATCGGCGTCGTGGCGATTGGCCTTGAGCTCAGCAGAGTAACGGAGCAGATCAACAACAGCCGCTGGAGCATCATCTGGTCGATTCTGTTCGGCGCGCTGGTGGGGCTGCTGGGCACTTACGTGCTGGTGAAGGTGCTCAAACGCATCCTGTTCGGCCTGGAGCCGTATGAAATTTCCACGCTGTTTGAGCAGCGCCAGGCGATGCTGCAATCCATCAAAGAGGGGGTAGTCGCCGTTGACGACAGCGGCGAGGTGACATTAATCAACCAGGCGGCGCAGGAACTTCTTGATTACCGCAAATCGCAGGATGACGCGCACTTATCCTCGCTTAGCCACGCCTGGTCGCAGGTAGTGAATCTGAACGACGTGCTCCGCGACGGTACGCCGCGCCGGGATGAAGAGATTACCGTTAAAGATCGTCTGCTGCTTATCAACACCGTTCCGGTACGCAGCAATGGAAAAATCATCGGCGCGATCTCCACGTTCAGGGACAAAACAGAAGTCCGCCAGCTCATGCAGCGTCTGGACGGAATGGTCAACTACGCGGATGCACTCCGTGAACGATCCCACGAATTTATGAACAAATTACATGTCATTCTGGGATTATTGCATCTGAAGAGTTATAAGCAGCTTGAAGATTATATTATTAAGACGGCTAATAACTATCAGGAAGAGATCGGCTCACTGTTGGGGAAAATAAAGTCGCCCGTTATCGCAGGCTTTTTGCTCAGTAAGATTAATCGCACCTCCGATTTAGGGCACAGTCTGGTGATTAGCAATGAAAGTCGATTACCGGACAGCCGTAATGAAGATCAAATCACCGTATTGATTACCATTCTGGGCAATTTAATTGAAAACGCGCTGGAGGCGCTAGGTCAACAACCCGGCGGTGAAATCAGCGTATCCTTGCATTATCGGCATGGCTGGCTGCATTGTGAAGTCAACGATGACGGGCCGGGAATTGACCCCGAACGCATAGAGCAAATTTTTGACAAAGGCGTCTCGTCAAAAGGAACGGAGCGTGGCGTCGGTCTGGCGATAGTAAAACAGCAAGTTGAGAGTATCGGCGGCAATATTACCGTCGAATCGGAACCCGGGATCTTCACACAATTTTTTGTTCAAATACCCTGGGACGGGGAGAGGACCAGCATATGATCAATGTTTTAATTGTCGATGACGATGCGATGGTAGCAGAGTTAAACCGCCGCTATGTTGCGCAGATCGCTGGCTTTCACTGCTGCGGCACCGCGTCTACGCTGGAGAAAGCAAAAGCGTTTATCTTCGATGGCGAAAACCATATTGATCTGATTTTACTGGATATTTACATGCAGAAGGAGAACGGGCTGGACCTGCTGCCCGTCCTGCACAGCGCCGGATGCAAATGTGACGTCATCGTTATCTCCTCCGCCGCCGACGCCACCACCATCAAAGATTCGCTCCATTACGGCGTGGTCGATTATTTGATCAAACCGTTTCAGGCTTCCCGCTTTGAAGAGGCGCTGACCGGCTGGCTGCAAAAGAAAACGGCGATGGAGAAGCACCAGTATTATGAACAATCAGAGCTGGATCGGCTGATTCACGGCAGTTCATCCAATGAGCCGGATACCCGACGCCTGCCTAAAGGGCTGACGCCGCAAACGCTGCGCACCCTGTGTCAGTGGATCGATGCGCACCAGGACCAGGAATTTTCAACTGACGAGCTGGCGAATGAGGTCAATATTTCCCGCGTTTCCTGCCGTAAATATCTTATCTGGCTGGTCAATTGCCATATTCTGTTTACCAGCATCCATTATGGCGTGACCGGCAGACCGGTTTACCGTTATCGTATTCAGGCCGAACATTATTCTTTACTTAAGCAATATTGCCAGTAGAAAAGAAGCCGCTTCGCATTATGCGTTATATAAAGGTAACAATTATTACAATAATGAAAAATAACAAAGGCACAAGTTACACCCTCAAAAATAGAGAATTTGTGCCAGATCAAATATGAACACAAATATGTTTTAATTCATCAGCTTATTATTCAGAAGCGTCACATTGTTTTTAATTTCAAAAACGGTAACAAAAGTTAATTAAGTATTATGTGACTCGTAGAGTGTGTATTTTTAACTATAAAGGAGTAGTCTGGGATTCACCGGACACATAAAAAAAATTAAAATAACGCTATTTTTGTGAGCAGACGATATGTTCCTGAAATTCAGTAACATAGAATACAAAACACACAACCTGCCCTGCTCTTCTTTGTCAACCAGCCCATCGCCAGGGAGCTTCGTTCTCTGAATACGCCATAAACAGAAGCCAAGAATGACTCATGATTTACTGAAAAATTCTTATTTCATGTTTAGAGATTAATCATCAATACAGACAAAGCGAATATTCGTCAGGCTCTGAGGACAATTCACAAAAAACAGAACATGACTGTGATCTATTTATCAAAAATTAAACAGGTTTATCGCGAGGGTAGATAAATGTTATTTAGTATACAACTTATCATAATATTAGTGTGTTTGTTTTATGGCGCCAGAAAAGGCGGTATCGCGCTGGGTTTATTAGGCGGTATCGGTCTGGTCATTCTGGTCTTTGTTTTCCACCTCCAGCCGGGTAAACCGCCCGTCGACGTGATGCTGGTGATCATCGCCGTGGTCGCCGCCTCCGCCACGCTACAGGCCTCCGGCGGCCTGGATGTGATGTTGCAGATTGCCGAGAAGCTGCTGCGTCGCAACCCCAAATACGTCTCCATCGTCGCCCCGTTTGTAACCTGCACGCTGACCATCCTGTGCGGTACGGGCCATGTGGTGTACACCATTCTGCCCATCATCTACGACGTCGCGATTAAGAACAATATTCGCCCGGAACGTCCTATGGCAGCCAGTTCTATCGGCGCGCAGATGGGGATCATCGCCAGCCCGGTTTCTGTGGCGGTCGTTTCGCTGGTCGCGATGCTGGGTAACTTCACCTTTAACGGTAAGCATCTGGAGTTCCTTGACCTGCTCTCCATCACCATTCCATCGACCCTGCTGGGTATCCTGGCTATCGGTATTTTCAGCTGGTTCCGTGGTAAAGATCTGGATAAAGACGAAGAGTTCCAGAAGTTCATCTCCGTCCCGGAAAACTACCACTACGTGTATGGCGACACCGCCACGCTGCTGGATAAAAAACTGCCGAAAAGCAACTGGCTGGCCATGTGGATCTTCCTGTCGGCCATCGCCGTTGTCGCTCTGTTAGGCGCCTTCTCTGAACTGCGTCCGGTCTTCGGCGGCAAACCGCTGTCGATGGTGCTGGTCATTCAGATGTTCATGCTGCTGACCGGCGCGCTGATTATTATCCTGACAAAAACCAATCCTGCTTCTATCTCAAAAAATGAAGTCTTCCGTTCAGGTATGATCGCGATTGTGGCGGTGTACGGTATTGCCTGGATGGCGGAAACCATGTTCGGCGCGCACATGACTGAAATCGAAAGCGTGCTGGGCGAAATGGTGAAAGAGTATCCGTGGGCCTATGCAATTGTTCTGCTGCTGGTCTCCAAGTTTGTAAACTCCCAGGCGGCGGCGCTGGCGGCGATTGTTCCGTTGGCACTGGCTATCGGCGTAGACCCGGCTTACATCGTGGCGTCAGCACCAGCGTGCTATGGCTACTACATTCTGCCGACCTACCCGAGCGATCTGGCCGCGATTCAGTTCGACCGTTCCGGCACCACCCACATTGGTCGCTTCGTCATTAACCACAGCTTTATTCTGCCCGGTTTGATTGGCGTAAGCGTCTCCTGTGTATTTGGCTGGATCTTCGCCGCCATGTACGGGTTCCTGTAACAGCACCTTGCGTGCCGCCCGTTATCGCGCGGCACGCCATCTATACAATTCAAATAATTCAGGATAATTAAAAAGGCTGGAAGCATATGTCGAATAAAGAATTTATATATCAGGCGCCTTTCCCGATGGGGGAAGACAAAACGGAGTATTATCTCCTGACCTCCGATCACGTTAGCGTTGGCGAATTTGAAGGAGAGTCGATACTGAAGGTTGAGCCACAGGCCCTGACACTCCTGGCCCAGCAAGCCTTCCACGATGCCTCCTTTATGCTCCGCCCGGAGCACCAGCAACAAGTCGCCTCCATTCTCCATGACCCCGAAGCCAGCGAAAACGATAAGTACGTCGCGCTGCAATTTTTACGCAACTCCGAAATTGCCGCTAAAGGCGTTCTGCCGACCTGCCAGGATACCGGCACGGCGATTATCGTCGGTAAAAAGGGCCAGCGCGTCTGGACGGGCGGCGGCGATGAAGCCGCGCTCTCCAAAGGCGTGTTCAACACCTATATCGAAGACAACCTGCGCTATTCGCAGAACGCCGCGCTGGATATGTACAAAGAGGTCAACACCGGCACCAACCTGCCCGCGCAAATCGACCTCTACACGGTTGATGGCGACGAATACAAGTTCCTCTGCGTGGCAAAAGGCGGCGGCTCGGCGAACAAAACCTATCTGTATCAGGAAACCAAAGCGCTGCTAACGCCCGGCAAGCTGAAAAACTTCCTCGTTGAGAAAATGCGCACCCTGGGCACCGCAGCCTGCCCGCCGTACCACATCGCGTTTGTGATTGGCGGGACATCGGCGGAAAGCACGCTGAAAACCGTGAAGCTGGCCAGTGCGCATTATTACGACGGTCTGCCGACTGAAGGTAACGAACACGGCCAGGCCTTCCGCGATATTCAACTGGAACAGGAACTGCTGGAAGAGGCGCAGAAGCTCGGCCTCGGCGCACAGTTTGGCGGTAAATACTTCGCGCACGATATCCGGGTAATCCGCCTGCCGCGTCACGGCGCGTCCTGCCCGGTCGGCATGGGCGTCTCCTGCTCGGCTGACCGCAACATCAAAGCCAAAATCAACCGTGAAGGGATCTGGATCGAAAAACTGGAACACAATCCCGCGCAGTACATCCCGGAAGCCCTGCGTCAGGCCGGTGAAGGCGAAGTGGTGAAAGTTGACCTCAACCGGCCGATGAAAGAGATCCTCGCCCAGCTTTCACAGTACCCGGTATCAACCCGCCTGTCGCTGAGCGGCACCATCATCGTCGGTCGCGATATCGCCCATGCGAAGCTGAAAGAGCGCATCGAATCCGGCGAAGGTCTGCCGCAGTACATTAAAGATCACCCCATCTACTACGCAGGCCCGGCGAAAACGCCAGCAGGCTACCCGTCCGGCTCCCTGGGGCCAACCACCGCAGGACGCATGGACTCCTACGTTGACCTGCTGCAATCTCACGGCGGCAGCATGATCATGCTGGCGAAAGGCAACCGTAGCCAGCAGGTCACCGACGCCTGCCACAAATACGGCGGCTTCTATCTGGGCAGCATTGGCGGCCCGGCTGCGGTGCTGGCGCAGCAGAGTATCAAGCATCTGGAGTGCGTGGAGTACCCGGAACTGGGGATGGAAGCGATCTGGAAAATCGAAGTGGAAGACTTCCCGGCGTTTATCCTGGTGGATGACAAAGGCAACGATTTCTTCCAGCAGATTGTCAGCAAACAGTGCGCGAACTGCGCGAAATAACCTGCCCGGCCCGGTTATCTCATCGGGCCGTTTTTCCCTTTATTTACAGCATGGCGGATACGCCGTTTACCCCCCGATGGCGCTACGTTTATCAGTCCTGTGGCGACGATCGCAGGTCGCCCCACAACCTTAAAAACTTAAGGTTGGCTTAATGTTGCTTTGCGAGGATCGGCGCACTTAGTTGATGGACATACCATAATGCTGAAGCGCGTTTTAAAAAGACCGACCCTCGGACACATTACCTGGCTGTTACTCCTTTCATTCTACATCGCCGTCTGTCTGAACATCGCTTTCTACAAGCAGGTGATGCAAGCCCTGCCGCTGGATTCAATGCACAACGTGCTGGTGTTTTTATCCATGCCGCTTGTCGCGTTTAGCGTCATCAATATCGTACTGACGCTGGCGTCGTTCCTGTGGCTTAACCGCCCGCTGGCCTGCCTCTTTATTCTGACGGGCGCCGCCGCGCAATACTTCATCATGACCTACGGCATCGTCATGGACCGCTCCATGATCGCCAACATGATGGATACCACACCGGCAGAAACGTTCGCGCTGGTCACGCCGCAAATGGCGCTTACGCTGGGATTAAGCGGCCTTCTGGCGGCGGTAATCGCCTGTAGCATCAAAATCAAACCGACCTCTCTGACATTACGCAGCGGCGCGTATCGCGCCCTCAACGTGCTGGCTTCGCTTCTGCTGATCGTGCTGGTCGCCGCCTGCTTCTACAAAGATTACGCCTCGCTTTTTCGCAATAACAAAGAACTGATCAAGTCTCTCAGCCCGTCGAACAGCCTGATCGCCAGTTGGTCGTGGTATTCACATGAGCGACTCGCCAACCTGCCTTTGGTACGCATTGGCGAAGATGCGCATCGCAATCCCGCGATGCTGAAAGAAAAACGGCATAATCTGACCATCCTGATCGTCGGCGAAACCTCGCGTGGGGATAACTTCTCGCTGTCTGGCTATTCACGGCAAACCAACCCGCGTCTGGCGCAGGATAATGTGGTCTACTTCCCGCACACCACCTCCTGCGGCACCGCAACGGCGATCTCGGTTCCCTGCATGTTTTCCGGTATGCCGCGTAAACACTACAACGAAGGGCTGGCGCACCATCAGGAAGGGTTGCTGGACATCATTCAACGAGCCGGAGTTAGCGTGCTGTGGAACGATAACGACGGCGGCTGTAAAGGCGCCTGCGATCGCGTGCCGCATCAGGATATGACCGCGCTGAAATTGCCGGGTCAGTGCATTAACGGCGAATGTTACGACGAAGTGCTCTTTCACGGGCTGGAGGAATACATCGATAAACTCCAGGGCGACGGCGTCATTGTGCTGCACACCATCGGCAGCCACGGCCCGACCTATTATCACCGTTATCCGCCGCAGTTTGCGCAATTTACCCCGACCTGCGACACCAATGAAATTCAGACCTGTTCGCAGCAACAGTTAGTGAATACTTACGATAATACCGTACTGTACGTGGACTATATTGTTGATAAGGCAATCAATATATTAAAAGCGCATCAGGATAAATTCACCACCAGCCTGGTCTATCTTTCCGACCACGGTGAATCTTTAGGAGAAAATGGCGTCTATTTGCATGGGCTGCCATACGCCATTGCGCCGGATGCGCAAAAGCATATCCCGATGCTCCTCTGGCTCTCGGAGGATTATCAGAAACGTTACCGGACAGACCTGACATGTTTGCAAAAGCGGGCAGCCCAGGAGGATTTCTCGCAGGACAATCTTTTCTCAACCATGCTCGGATTAACGGGCGTACAGACCAGGAACTACCAGGCCGCAGACGATATTCTGCAACCTTGCAGGAGGCTAACTGAATGAAAATTCTGATTGTTGAAGACGATACGCTGTTATTACAGGGACTGATACTCGCTGCACAAACGGAGGGTTACGCCTGCGACGGCGTTTCTACCGCCCGGGCGGCGGAACACTGTCTGGAAACAGGGCATTACAGCCTGGTCGTGCTGGATCTTGGGTTGCCTGATGAGGACGGTCTGCATTTTCTGACGCGAATAAGACAGAAAAAATACACCCTTCCGGTATTGATCCTCACCGCCCGCGACACGCTCAACGACCGCATCACCGGGCTGGATGTCGGGGCGGATGATTATCTGGTGAAGCCGTTTGCGCTGGAGGAGTTACATGCGCGTATTCGCGCGCTGCTGCGCCGTCATCACAATCAGGGTGAAAGCGAATTGACCGTCGGCAATCTGATGCTGAATCTGGGGCGTCGTCAGGTGTGGCTGGCCGGGCAAGAGCTTATCTTAACGCCCAAAGAGTATGCGCTGCTGTCGCGGCTGATGCTCAAAGCAGGCAGCCCGGTACACCGTGAAATCTTGTATAACGACATCTATAACTGGGATAACGAACCGTCAACCAATACCCTGGAAGTGCATATTCACAACCTACGCGACAAAGTGGGGAAATCACGTATCCGCACGGTGCGCGGGTTTGGTTATATGCTGGTTGCCGTTGAGGAAAACTAAGTGAACCTTACGCGTTTTCTGCACAGACCGATGACCCTTCGTCAGCGTCTGATGCTGACCATTGGCTCTATCCTGCTGGTGCTGCAACTGATCAGCACCTTCTGGCTATGGCACGAGAGCACCGAGCAGATTGAGCTTTTCGAGCAGGCGCTGCTGGAGGACAGGAATAACGATCGGCACATCAGGCATGAGGTTCGCGAAGCGGTCGCCAGCCTGATCGTTCCCGCCGTGTTTATGGTCAGCCTGACGCTGCTGATCTGCTATCAGGCCGTCCGGCGCATCACCCGCCCGCTTGCCGACCTGCAAAAAGAGCTGGAAGCCCGCACGGCCGATAACCTGACGCCTATCGACATTCACAGCTCGACGATTGAAATTGAAGCCGTTGTCTCGGCGCTTAACCAACTGGTCACTCGCCTGACGACAACGCTGGAGAATGAACGCCTGTTCACCGCCGACGTCGCCCACGAGCTACGCACACCGCTGGCGGGCGTGCGTCTGCATCTGGAACTGCTGGCGAAAGCGCACAATGTTAACGTCACGCCGCTGATTGCGCGTCTTGATCAAATGATGGACAGCGTCTCACAGCTGCTGCAATTAGCGCGCGTGGGGCAATCGTTCTCATCCGGTAATTACCAGTCGGTAAAGCTGCTGGATGATGTGATCCTGCCCTCTTACGATGAACTGAACACCATGCTGGAAACACGCCAGCAGACGCTGCAACTGCCGGAAAGCACAGCAGACGCCACCGTGCGCGGCGATGCCACGCTACTGCGTATGCTGTTGCGTAATCTTGTGGAAAATGCGCACCGCTACAGTCCGAAAGGGTCAACCATCACCATTATCCTCAATAATGCGGAAAGCGACGCGATGATGGCCGTCGAAGACGAAGGGCCGGGAATTGATGAAAGTAAATGCGGGGAGTTAAGTGAAGCGTTTGTCCGCATGGACAGCCGCTATGGCGGTATCGGGCTGGGATTGAGCATCGTCTCCCGCATCACGCAGTTGCACCACGGGCAATTCTTTTTGCAAAACCGTGTGGGAACGACGGGAACCCGCGCGTGGGTGCTGTTGAAAAGAGATCAGTAAGTCGTAACCCAGACATACAGGAAACTGCTGACAATCAGCATACTGAACAGGGTTGTCAGACTTTCATACATTCGCGTTTTCATCACACTCTCCTCCGATGGTCTGGAGGAGAGTATGCCTGACGAAGATTAAGCGAACATTAAGATTTGTCGACCTGATAAACGCAGTCTGTAGGCCTGATAAGCGCAGCGCCATCAGGCAAAGGTGTTGCACCGTCTGTAGGCCTGATAAGCGCAGCGCCATCAGGCGGTGCGCTAAAGCTTACTCGTCAATACGCGGATGCTGCTGCACTAACCGCGAACGTTTAGCCTGCAACTCCTCAATCTCCTGATCGATATCTTCGATTTTCTGCTCGATATTATCGTAGTGCTCGCCAAGGATTTCTTTCGCTTCCTGGATATCCGAGGCCGCTGGCGTCGCCCCTTTCAGCGGACGGTTGGCGGTCTCTTTCATGGTAATACCGGTAATAAAACCGACGACCGCAATCGCCATCAGGTAATAGGCTGGCATCATCAGGTTCTGCGAGCTTTCCACCAGCCAGGCGGCCAGGGTCGGCGTCAGACCCGCAATCAGCACCGAGATATTAAACGCCGCCGCCAGCGCGCTGTAACGGATGTGCGTCGGGAACATCGCTGGCAGAGAAGAAGCCATCACCCCGGTAAAGCAGTTCAGGATCACCGCCAGCATCAGCAGACCGGCAAAAATCAGGCCGATAATATTACTGTTGATCAGAATAAAGGCCGGAATAGCCAGCGCAAACAGCGCGATACTGCCCATAATCACAAACGGACGGCGACCGAAACGGTCACTGAGCAGCCCCATCACCGGCTGCACAAACAGCATCCCGATCATGATGGCGATAATAATCAGCACGCCGTGGTCTTCCGAGTAGTGCAGGTTATGCGACAGGTAGCTCGGCATATAGGTGAGCAGCATGTAGTAGGTCACGTTGGTGGCAATCACCAGGCCGATACACGCCAGCAGGCTGCGCCAGTGTTTGGTTGCAATCTCTTTAAAGGAGACTTTTGGCCCTTCCTGCAAACCTTCGCGATCGCCCTGCTCTAGCTTATCCACATGCTGCTGGAAGGCCGGGGTCTCTTCCAGCGCATGACGCAGATAAAGACCAATGATCCCTAGTGGCAGTGCGATGAAGAACGGAATACGCCAGCCCCAGTCGAGGAAGTTCTCCTCGCCGACAACGGTGGAGATCAGCACCACCACGCCCGCGCCCAGCACGAAGCCCGCAATGGAGCCGAAGTCCAGCCAGCTTCCCATAAAGCCGCGTTTACGGTCCGGCGAGTATTCGGCGACAAAGATCGACGCGCCGGTATATTCGCCGCCGACCGAGAAGCCCTGCGCCATCTTACACAGCAGCAACAGTATCGGCGCCCAGATGCCGATAGAGGCATAAGAGGGAATCAACCCGATACAGAACGTACTGATCGACATAATCACAATCGTGATGGCAAGAATCTTCTGGCGACCATATTTATCGCCGAGCATACCGAAGAATAAGCCGCCAAGCGGTCGAATCAGGAAGGGAACGGAGAAGGTGGCAAGTGCGGCAATCATCTGCACGCTGGGGTCAGCCCCCGGGAAAAATACTTTACCTAACGCGTAGGCGACAAACCCATAAACACCAAAATCAAACCACTCCATCGCATTACCCAGCGAGGCTGCGGTGATCGCTTTACGCAGTTTACCATCATCAATAATGGTCACATCGCGAAGCGTAATCGGTTTTACTTTTTTCCTTTTCAGCATAGCTGTCCTCGTAGACTAAGCCCTGTCTCGCTACATACTGCATTCATTGGCGCACAAAGCGCTAACGTCACCGTCGAGCGTTGGAATCGTGCGGGCACAATTCCTCGTAGAACAAGCGTAGCAGGTTTACTTACACTGACTGGTCAAGGTCTGTACAACCGAACCTGTTGACGCCTGATTGGGCGGTTAATGACCTCTTTACCCTACCAGTGTTTAAATTTGTGATCAACTTCACACATATGTTGCCGTTTCGTCAGCGAGCGTAAATAAGGGCATTTTTATCTGTATTTTTACATTGTCAGCAAAGCGCATTATTGACAATAAATGAGAGGCGATTTCGTTATTCTTTTCGAAATATCACGTCCGTCACTATTATGCTGCTAGCAAAAAATCCGCCATAACTCTTCACAAACAATTTACAGCATTTTTAATAATCATCGCGTTCCAGGGCCTTTACGCAAAATATGTGATGAAGATAACTAAAACAGTGTTTTATTTTGATTGAATCAATATTCCACTGAATGCAAGATAACACCCGACGCAACATCCCTGAGGATTGTGACAAACAGACGTATGCCACATTCGATTATGTATCACGCAGGGAGAAAGAGGGTTTCCCGCCGTTCTCTTTGTGAAATAACAAATTGAAATTAAATAATATTTATCGACTTGTCCGTTAGTTCCGCGCGACAAGATGTGAGGACTTTTATGAAAATTAAAGCCACGATTGAACGCATCCCTGGCGGGATGATGTTGATCCCTCTGCTGCTCGGCGCAATTTTAAATACCCTGGCCCCGGATACCGGCGCCTATTTTGGTTCATTTACAAAAGGCATGATCAGCGGCACCGTGCCGATTCTGGCCGTCTGGTTCTTCTGTATTGGCGCCTCGATTGATTTGCGCGCTACCGGGACGGTATTACGTAAATCGGGTACGCTGGTTATTACTAAAATAGCCGTGGCGTGGGTGGTCGCGATGATTGCCGCCTCGTTTATCCCGGATACCGGTATTCAAACCGGCTTCTTCGCCGGTTTGTCCGTACTGGCGATCGTCTCCGCAATGGACATGACCAACGGCGGCCTGTACGCCAGCCTGATGAACCAGTACGGCACCAAAGAAGAGTCCGGCGCGTTCGTCCTGATGTCTCTGGAATCTGGCCCGCTGATGACGATGGTGATTCTGGGTTCCGCAGGCCTCGCCTCCTTCGAACCGCATCACTTTGTCGGCGCCGTGCTGCCGTTCCTGATTGGCTTCACATTAGGCAACCTGGACCACGACCTGCGCGCGTTCTTCAGCAAAGCTACGCCGGTGCTGATCCCGTTCTTCGGCTTTGCGCTGGGTAACACCATTAACCTGAGCGTGATTGTCGATACCGGCCTGCTGGGTATCCTGCTGGGTGTCGCGGTTATCATTATTACCGGTATCCCGTTGATTATCGCAGACCGCGTCATTGGCGGCGGTAACGGCACTGCGGGCGTCGCGGCCTCCTCTGCGGCAGGCGCTGCGGTAGCGAACCCGGTGATCATAGCGCAGATTAACCCGGCGTTTGAACCCGTCGCCGCGTCCGCCACGGCGCTGGTTGCCGCCAGCGTGATTGTGACGGCGATTCTGGTTCCGATTATCACCGCCCTGTATGCAAAACGTTTCGGCAACGTCCCGGCGCCGGGCAACGCGGAGGCAAACCCAACGGAATCCCTCCATCACTAAACGTCATACGTCCCCTCTCAGCCCACGAGAGGGGACGGCGCAAAAATCTCCTCAATCATCGCATCCACCAGGCGCTGTGCCGAACACAGCCTTGGCATCCCCAACGCCACCGTCTGCCAGCGCTGGGTCACTGACCAGCACACCGGATGTTTATCGGGATCGCACCAGTCGCCAATCCAGCTCAACATGTCATTGTGCTCCCCCGCGCCGGCCACGGCGGGCGAATGAAGCCACTGATGGTAATAATGACGCGTGGTGGGCGCGGCGTGAATACTGTGCGCCAGATAATCGGTGGCCATCGCGCGCAAATTATCTTTCAGCATCGCGACCACTTCCATATTGCCCAACCGACAGGCATCGCCAAACGGCCCCCAGCGCAACTCCTCCAGCGCGACAAAACAGCGCCCCGGCAATGACCAACCGTCATAGGCTCCGGCGCGCCAGCGGGTAAAAATCTGCTCGCTGTGTTCGCCCGCCTGCACCGTCAATCCACGCCGGGTCAGCGCCTTCTCTTTATGTTCGCTGCGCCGGGCAAACCCGTCGCTCAGCGCCGCTAACTGCTGCGTGATGCCAGGAATAGCTTGCCCTCTGGGGCTTTCCGTCTGTTGCAGAAGGGTCAATTGCCGGGAAATGCGCGTCAGCGCCAGATGGCCGGGATCGAGCATCCCCGCCAGTTTTTCCACCAGCTTAAGACGCATCATCAGATGCTCATTGAATACGCCCGCCATGACCCAGGCGCGAAGCTGCGTCTGGCTCAGAATTTCTTGCGTCAGGCGTTCGCGAAAACGCTGCTGCTGTTGCAGGTTGCCGCCAGGTCGCTTCGGCTCTTCTCCCTGAACCAGATCGACCATAAACTTCGGGTGGATGCATTCCAGCATCCGTCCCGGGCCTTCCAGTAACACGTTCGTCATGAGTGCTCGGCTGCAAAAAGGGTCTGGATATCATCACGTAACAGGCGGGAATCTTCATGAATCCACCGGGTGG
The DNA here is from genome assembly GCF_030333525.1 of Citrobacter sp. CK188. Lineage (NCBI taxonomy): Bacteria > Pseudomonadati > Pseudomonadota > Gammaproteobacteria > Enterobacterales > Enterobacteriaceae > Citrobacter > Citrobacter sp. CK188. The sequence continues at coordinate 320,733 of NZ_JAOWFU010000036.1, read as the reverse complement.
CGGAGATACTGTGCTGTAATTGTTGGCTCAGTCTGTTCACAACCGATTCATGTTGCTGGCGCGTCACCAGACTCTCGCGCAAGCTCTCCTGCAATCCCGACAGACACAACGAAAAATCGGCAAAAAAGGTCGCCATACCTGCCGTAACAGAAACATCGACCTGGGCATCTAAAGCTTTATGAATTTGTTGGAAGAAATGGCTGACATGCTGGATCAGAGTGTTATGCAATGCCGTTATATCAATGACATAGCGTGTCCTGGCTTCCACATAATCATTCCATCCCCAGTTCGGTTGATTCAGCCAGCGCGCAAAGGTGTCGCGCACGCCGCCCGCGCGAGGCGCGGCGCCTTCCGGCGGGTTCTCCTGAGCGACCGCCTCGCTAAACAACGGTTGAGTATTGAAGTTAAACATACTGGCATGGAACGTCGGGAAGCTGATTCGCGCCCGGAACCCCGCCTGGCTCAGATCGTCTTTTACCCGCGCCTCAATTGGCCGCATCGCGTCATTTAACACCCGGCTTAGCGTCGATTCGAGCTGTTCGAAGCGCAGCGCCAGATCGCGGCTAATGTTCTCCTGCGCCGCCAGTAATACCGCTTCGCATGACGCACGCATTTTGCTTAAAACGACCTGCGCCTGCCTTTCGTTATGCAGCACCAGCGTTTCGCCCTCGACCACCGCCTCCTGCTCAGGGGAAAGGGGATCGCGCGGCAGCCACCCCACCACGCTCTCTTCGCGAAAAAGCGGCGCGATGCGGTGCAAAATATCGGCCTGCTGCTGGCTCAGGAACGTGTTCGCCGCCTCCATCATCCGTTCAACTTCATGGCCAACCTCATCGCTCACGCGATCCTGGCTCACCTGAAGCTGCCGCATATCTTCTTCGACGCGGGAAATATTGACCTGCAACGCGTCATGCGCCACCGTCAGCCCGTGATAGCGAAAATCCAGATATTCACGCGCGCGCTGTGCGTAATTCAATAACTTATGCGACGCCGACCGGAGCGCATACAGTGAGGCGTTGGCGTAAGCGGCGTGAATCAGCCGCTGTACGGGCTGTTCAAATAGCGAATCTTCCCACAGCAGATCGGCGGCATGACGAATATGTTCGATATCATCAAGATCGGCGCTCCGCCAGCGCCTGCCGAGCGCGGCCTCGGCAAAATCCTGCACCCAGCGCTGTTCCTGATGATCCGGCAACCGCCCGTGCACCCGCAGTTCGTGACGCGCGCGGTTCGCCAGATACCCCCACATGGAAGAGACCGGAAAAATTTGCCCGGGCGTAATGCTGCCATTCATCAGCGTGCCGGAAATCAGCGCGCGAACCTGTTCTTCATCGTCGCTGTTGCGGTCTTTCTGATCGAACTTATTCACCAGCGCGTACAGCGGCACGGATTTCCCCACCGCCGCAATGGCCTGGCGCACCTCTTCATCCGAAATGGATTTCAGTTGGGTGTAATCCATCACCGCCAGTACGGCAGAAGCGCGCGCCAGCTGTTCATTAAGCATCTTTTGCAGGTGCGGCTGCCCGGCTTCATTAGGGCCGGGCGTATCCAGTAGCGTCAGTTGCCCCGGATAGTTCTCCAGCCCCGCCAGATGCACAAACTCCACCTCAATCACCGGAATATGTTCAATCGCAGCATACGCCGCAAAAGGAAAATCGACCCCCAGCGCTTTTGACAAGCGCACCAGATCGTTCAGGCTTTTCAGACAGTGGAAGATGGGCTGCGCGCCCAGGTAATGACGCTCAAAAGCCACGCCCTTTTCAATTCGCTGGAGCAGCGCATTCATGTCTTTATCGATTTCCAGCACCTGGGTCAGATGCTGGCGATCGCACGCCTGCATACGCTGTTGCAGCGTTTGCATGAGCGTATCAATCGGCGCGACGTGAGAAAAATGCAGCACCGGCTCTTTCTGCCCTGGCGTATGGCGAATCAGCGTCGGTAACGCCGTCATCGGCCGATTACGGTTGGGCAGGACTTCGGTTCCGACAATGGCGTTAATTGTCGTCGACTTCCCTGCCTTCATCGTCCCGACAATCGCCAGCACCATCTCCAGGCGCGTTATTTTGCGTAGCTCATTATTGAGCGTGCCGTGCTGAGCCTCCACGTCACGCCCGCTAACATGCTGAGGCCGGGTATTTTCATTCCCTTCCCCACCTTCCTGAGCGACGCCATCCAGCGAAGCCACAGGCAGTTGTTGCAATAACCGGAGATGTTCCAGAGAAAGCAGCAACAATCTTTCCGCTTCCTGGCTTAATTCATATATTGTCTGTGTGTACATGGAAAATCTTTCCTTAACGCAAACTTTATTACTTTTATTTAGCCGGATGATTTTATTTGTTTGCTTTTCGGCTTTTATAATTACGTGTGGAAATAATTTTATTAAAATAACTTATTGTTAATATTAGAGATATTTTTATCAACCACACCTGTCTCTCTTACTGTGTAAAAGTAAGAGGGATAAAGATTTATAAAGCGTCTGGTCGTTCCTCTCACCTTATCTTAAATAGTAAAACGTAGCAATTTCCCTTAAAAAAATAGTCATGACATTTTTCTTACCCTGGCGGCAACCTTCAGCCACAGGTTGTCGTATCCTTAAATTGCGAGTAGTCCCGACAACGTTAAGGATTTTGTGTATAATTGCGGCCTTTTTCGGCAATCTGCCATTTTTTGGGCGCTTTTGCCCCTGCTGACTTTTTTGAGGAAATCGACATGTCATTACCCCATTGCCCACAATGCAACTCCGAATATACCTACGAAGATAACGGCATGTTCATCTGCCCGGAATGCGCCCATGAATGGAACGACGCAGAACCGGCACAGGACAGCGACGAGCTGATCGTAAAAGATGCCAACGGCAACCTGCTGGCAGACGGCGACAGCGTGACCGTTGTTAAGGATCTGAAAGTAAAAGGCAGTTCTTCCATGCTGAAAATTGGCACCAAAGTGAAGAACATCCGTCTGGTTGAAGGCGACCACAACATTGATTGCAAGATCGATGGCTTTGGCCCGATGAAGCTGAAATCTGAGTTCGTGAAAAAGAACTGATTTTTCCAGGCCCGGTAAGGCGTTTACGCCGCCATCTGGCATTTATTGCCCGGTGGCGCTTCGCTTACCGGGCCTACGATAACTACACTTAACTGGCTTCTCTTACCTGAGGTCACGATTATGCCGTTAAGTCCCTACATCTCTTTTGCCGGTCACTGTGCCGACGCTATCGCGTACTACCGCAAAACGTTAGGCGCGGAACTCCTCTATAAAATCACCTTTGGTGAAATGCCCCCGCCAGAGCAGGGCAGCGAAGACGGTTGCCCGTCAGGCATGCAATTCCCTGATACCTCCATCGCCCACGCCAACGTGCGCATTGCAGGCAGCGACATCATGATGAGCGACGCCGTCGCGTCGGGTAACGCGAGTTACTCCGGCTTTACGCTGGTGCTCGACACGCAGGATGTCGCCGAAGGGAAACGCTGGTTTGATAACCTGGCCGCACAGGGACAAATCGAAATGGACTGGCAGGAAACCTTCTGGGCGCACGGTTTCGGGAAAGTGACCGATCAATATGGCGTACCGTGGATGATCAATGTGGTGAAACAGCCGCAGCCGACAGAGTAAACCGACGGGAGGCGCGCCCTCCCGTGCTGTCATCGAAGCCCCTTCAATTCTTCATCGTCAAGTAACCATCCCTTAACTAAAACGTCACATTAATCCGCCACGATGGGGCCACTTTTTTAGGGAGGCCGCATCATGCAAACGGTTATTCGCGTCGAGAAACTCTCCAAAACGTTCAATCAGCATCAGGCGCTGCATGCGGTTGATCTGAACATCTCTTCCGGTGAGATGGTGGCTCTGCTTGGGCCTTCCGGTTCCGGCAAATCCACCCTTTTACGTCACTTAAGCGGTTTGATTACCGGCGATAAAGCGCCGGGCTGCCATGTCGAGCTGCTGGGCCGCACGGTACAGCGTGAGGGCAAACTGGCGCGGGACATCCGCAAAAGCCGCGCTCACACCGGCTACATCTTCCAGCAGTTCAACCTTGTGAACCGTCTGACCGTACTGGAGAACGTGCTGATTGGCGCGCTCGGCAGCACGCCGTTCTGGCGTACCTGTTTTAGCTGGTTCACCCAGGCGCAGAAGCAGCGCGCGTTACAGGCGCTGACCCGCGTCGGGATGGCGCACTTCGCGCATCAGCGCGTATCGACGCTTTCCGGCGGACAGCAGCAGCGCGTTGCTATCGCCAGAGCATTGATGCAGCAGGCGAAAGTGATCCTCGCCGATGAGCCGATCGCCTCGCTGGACCCGGAGTCGGCGCGCATTGTGATGGACACCCTGCGCGACATTAACCAGACCGACGGCATCACCGTGGTCGTCACGCTGCATCAGGTGGATTACGCCCTGCGCTACTGCGAACGCATTGTGGCGCTGCGTCAGGGGCATGTGTTCTATGACGGCAGCAGCCAGCACTTTGATAACGATCGTTTTGACCATCTCTACCGCAGCATGAACCGCGTCGAACAGAACGCGCAGGCTGCTTAACATCCCCACAATGAGGAATGGAAATGAGCTACAAAGCCGTTGCCGCGCTGGCGTTCACCAGCATGTTCAGCATCAGCACCTTGTTAAGCCCGGCACATGCGGAAGAACAGGAAAAAGCACTGAACTTTGGCATTATTTCGACCGAATCACAGCAAAACCTGAAGCCGCAGTGGGACCCGTTCCTGAAGGATATGGAAAAGAAACTGGGCGTCAAAGTGAACGCCTTCTTCGCGCCTGACTATGCGGGCATCATTCAGGGAATGCGCTTCAACAAAGTGGATATCGCCTGGTACGGCAACCTCTCGGCGATGGAAGCCGTGGATCGCGCTAACGGTCAGGTATTTGCCCAGACCGTCGCCGCAGATGGATCGCCGGGCTACTGGAGCGTGCTGATCGTCAACAAAGACAGCCCGATCAATAACCTGGACGATCTGATCGCCAAACGTAAAGATCTCACCTTCGGCAATGGCGATCCGAACTCCACCTCTGGCTTCCTCGTCCCCGGTTATTACGTCTTCGCCAAAAACGGCATCTCCGCCAGCGACTTCAAACGCACCGTTAACGCCAGCCACGAAACCAACGCGCTGGCCGTCGCCAACAAGCAGGTGGATGTCGCAACCAATAACACCGAAAACCTCGACAAACTGAAAACCTCCGCGCCGGACAAGCTGAAAGCACTGAAGGTTGTCTGGAAGTCGCCGCTGATCCCGGGCGATCCGATCGTCTGGCGTAAAAATCTCTCCGAAACCACCAAGGACAAGGTGTACGACTTCTTTATGAATTACGGCAAAACAGCGGAAGAGAAAACCGTGCTGGAACGCCTGGGCTGGGCGCCATTCCGCCCCTCCAGCGACCTGCAACTGGTGCCGATTCGTCAGCTGGCGCTGTTTAAAGAGATGCAGGGCGTGAAGGACAACAAGGGGCTGAACGAGAGCGAAAAAACCAGCAAAACCTCCGCGATTAAAGCGCAGCTGGACGATCTCGACCGCCTGACCGCCGCGCTGGGCGCGATGACCAGCGTCACCAAAGCGGTGCAGTAAACCTGAGGCCCGGTGGCGCTTCGCTTACCGGGCCTACGATGTTCTGTAGGCCAGATAAGGCGCTTGCGCCGCCATCCGGCAATAAACGACGCACGGAGCTAAACATGCAAAGCATCACCGTCGCCCCGCCAAAGCGTAGCTGGTTCTCGCTCCTGAGCTGGGCCATCCTTCTCGCCGTCCTGGTCGTTTCGTGGAAGGGCGCCGAAATGGCACCGCTCACGCTAATTCAGGATTCCGGCAACATGGCGACCTTCGCCGCCGACTTCTTCCCGCCGGACTTCAGCCAGTGGCAGCACTATCTGGGTGAAATGGCCGTCACCCTGCAAATCGCCGTCTGGGGCACTGCGCTGGCGGTCATTCTGTCAATTCCCTGCGGCCTGATGTGCGCCGATAACCTCGTGCCGTGGTGGATTTACCAGCCGATGCGTCGCCTGATGGACGCCTGCCGCGCGATTAACGAAATGGTTTTCGCCATGCTGTTCGTGGTCGCCGTTGGTCTCGGGCCGTTTGCCGGGGTAATGGCGCTGTTTATCCACACCACCGGCGTGCTCTCCAAGCTGCTTTCTGAAGCGGTGGAAGCCATTGAACCCGGCCCGGTTGAAGGCATTCGCGCCACCGGCGCCAACAAAATTGAAGAGATCCTCTACGGCGTGCTGCCGCAGGTTATGCCGCTGCTCATCTCCTACTCGCTGTACCGTTTTGAGTCCAACGTCCGCTCCGCCACGGTGGTCGGCATGGTGGGCGCAGGCGGCATCGGCGTCACGCTGTGGGAAGCGATTCGCGGCTTTCAGTTCCCGCAGACCTGCGCCCTGATGGTGTTAATCATCATTACCGTCAGCCTGCTGGATTTCCTCTCCCAGCGTTTGCGTAAGCACTTTATCTGATTAGCGAGGCATTGATGGCTATGCACTTGTCTACACATCCGACCAGTTACCCAACGCGCTATCAGGAGATTGCCGCGAGACTTGAGCAGGAGCTTCGCCAGCATTACCGCTGCGGCGATTACCTTCCGGCGGAACATCAGCTTGCCGCCCGCTATGAGGTGAACCGCCACACGCTGCGCCGCGCCATCGACCAGCTCGTGGAGCGCGGTTGGGTGCAGCGTCGCCAGGGCGTCGGCGTACTGGTGCTGATGCGCCCGTTCGATTACCCGCTCAATGCCCAGGCGCGCTTTAGCCAGAATCTACTGGAACAAGGCAGTCATCCCACCAGCGAAAAACTGCTGGCGGTGCTGCGCCCGGCATCCAGCCACATCGCCGATGCGCTGAGCGTCAAAGAGGGCGATAACGTCATCCACCTGCGCACCCTGCGCCGGGTAAATGGCATCGCCCTGTGCCTGATCGACCATTACTTTTCCGACCTCGCCCTCTGGCCGCTGTTGCAGGGCTTTAACCACGGTTCGCTGCATGACTACCTGCGCGAGCAGTGCGGTCTGGCGCTACAGCGCACCCAGACGCGCATCAGTGCCCGCCGTGCGCAGGCCAAAGAGAGCAAGGTGCTGGAAATTCCCAATATGGCGCCACTGCTGTGCGTGCGCACGCTGAACCACCGTGATGGCGAGGAAAACGCGACGGAGTACTCCGTCAGCCTGACCCGCGCCGACATGATCGAATTCACTATGGAGCACTGACGGAATGCACTTCGATACCGCCACTCGCCAGCGCTGGATGCGCGCGCTGGCTTACAGCAACGCCGACGCGCTTAACGTGAAAATGCAGGCGCTGAAACTCACGCCGGAATATGAACTGATTCGCGCCCCGGAAACCGGGCTGATGCAGATTCAGGCCCGCATGGGCGGCACCGGCAACCGCTTTTTCGCCGGAGATACCACGCTGACCCGTGCGGTGGTGCGTCTTAAGAGCGGCACGCTGGGCTACAGCTACCTGCTGGGGCGCAACAAACACCACGCCGAGCAGTGCGCCGTCATCGACGCGCTGTTGCAGGAGCACACTCACTTCCAGACCTTAATGGAAACCTTAATTGCCCCGCTGGAGGCGGAACGCGACGCACACATTACCGCTCGCCGCGCCGAAGTAAACGCCAGCCGGGTCGACTTCTTTACGCTGGTACGCGGAGATAACGCATGACCCTACAAACCGCCTTTACCCTGCCCGTTCAGGACGCGCAACAGAGTTTTCGTCGCCTGCTGAAGGCGATGAGCGAGCCGGGGGTGATTGTCGCCCTGCATCAACTGAAGCACGGCTGGCAGCCGCTGAATCTGGCCACCACCAGCGTATTGCTCACTCTGGTCGACGGCGACACCCCGGTATGGCTCGCGCCGTCCATCAACAACGACATTGCCAGTCAGAACCTGCGCTTTCACACCAGCGCGCCGCTGGTTGAACAGCCGCAGCAGGCCGCCTTTGCCGTCGCCGATGAACGCATCAGCAGCGAGCAGCTAAACGCCCTTTCCGCCGGAAGCGCCGTCGCGCCGGAAACCAGCGCCACCCTGATCGTCCAGGTCGCCAGCCTGAGCGGTGGACGTATGCTGCGCCTGACCGGGGCGGGTATCGCCGAAGAACGCATGATTGCCCCGCAACTGCCGGAGTGCCTCATCCATGAACTGACTGAGCGCCCGCACCCGTTCCCGCTGGGGGTCGATCTCATCCTCACCTGCGGCGAGCGACTGCTGGCGATTCCGCGAACCACCCATGTGGAGGTGTGCTGATGTACGTAGCCGTCAAAGGGGGCGAAAAGGCGATAGCCAACGCCCACGCGTTGCAGGAAAACCGACGCCGGGGCGACGACACCCTCGCCGAGCTGAGCGTGGCGCAAATCGAGCAACAGTTGAACCTGGCCGTGGATCGCGTGATGACCGAAGGAGGCATCGCCGACCGTGAACTGGCCGCGCTCGCCTTAAAACAGGCCAGCGGCGATAACATCGAAGCCATCTTCCTGCTGCGCGCGTACCGCACTACGCTGGCAAAGCTGGCGGTCAGTGAGCCGCTGAACACCGCAGAGATGCGTTTAGAGCGCCGTATCTCCGCCGTCTACAAGGATATTCCCGGCGGGCAGTTGCTGGGGCCGACCTACGATTACACCCATCGCCTGCTCGATTTTACCCTGCTGGCGAACGGCGAAACGCCGCCGTTGCGTACCGCTGACGCCATGCAGGACGCCGCGCCGCACGTTTTTTCTCTGCTGGCGAACCAGGGGCTGGCGAAGCGTGAAGAAGACAGCGGCGCCATGCCGGATGACATCACCCGCACGCCGCCAGTTTACCCTTGTTCGCGCTCCTCACGCCTGCAACAGCTGATGCGCGGCGACGAAGGGTATCTGCTGGCGCTGGCGTATTCCACGCAACGCGGCTACGGGCGCAACCACCCGTTTGCCGGTGAGATCCGCAGCGGCTACGTCGGGCTGGAAACGGTGCCGGAAGAGCTGGGATTTGCCGTGAACGTCGGCGAACTGCTGATGACGGAATGCGAAATGGTCAACGGTTTTGTCGCACCGGAAAACGACGCGCCGCACTTTACCCGCGGCTACGGACTGGTGTTTGGCATGAGCGAACGTAAAGCAATGGCGATGGCGCTGGTGGAAAGAGCCCTACAGGCACCCGAATACGATGAAACGGTCACGGGACCGGCGCAGGACGAAGAGTTCGTGCTGGCGCATGCGGATAACGTCGAGGCGGCGGGTTTTGTTTCGCACCTCAAACTCCCCCACTACGTCGATTTCCAGGCTGAACTGGAACTGCTCAAACGCCTGCAACAGGAGGCCGCCCGTGACGACTAACCTCTCCGGCTACAACTTTGCTTATCTCGACGAGCAAACCAAGCGCATGATCCGCCGCGCTATTTTAAAAGCGGTGGCGATCCCCGGTTATCAGGTGCCGTTCGGCGGGCGTGAAATGCCGATGCCCTACGGCTGGGGAACGGGCGGCATTCAGCTTACCGCCAGCGTGATTGGCGAGCCGGACATTCTGAAAGTGATCGACCAGGGGGCGGATGACACCACCAACGCCGTGTCGATCCGCAACTTCTTTAAGCGCGTAACCGGCGTGAACACCACCGAACGCACCGAAGACGCGACGCTGATCCAGACCCGTCACCGGATCCCGGAAACGCCGTTGACCGAAGATCAGATCATTATCTTCCAGGTGCCGATCCCTGAACCGCTGCGTTTTATCGAACCGCGCGAAACCGAAACCCGCACCATGCACGCGCTGGAAGAGTACGGCGTCATGCAGGTGAAGCTGTACGAAGATATCGCCCGCTTCGGCCATATCGCCACCACCTACGCCTACCCGGTGAAGGTCAATGACCGCTACGTCATGGACCCGTCGCCGATCCCGAAATTCGACAACCCGAAGATGAATATGATGCCCGCGCTGCAACTGTTCGGCGCGGGACGCGAAAAACGCATCTATGCCGTGCCGCCCTGGACCCACGTGGAAAGCCTCGATTTCGACGATCACCCGTTCACCGTACAAACCTGGGATGAGCCCTGCGCCATCTGCGGTTCGACGCACAGCTATCTCGACGAAGTGGTGCTGGATGACACCGGCAAACGGATGTTTGTCTGCTCCGACACCGATTATTGCCGCCAACAGAGCGAGGCACTCAGCAAATGACGCAACCGCTGCTTTCAGTCAATAACCTGACCCATCTCTACGCGCCGGGCAAAGGCTTCAGCGATGTTTCTTTTGACCTGTGGCCTGGTGAAGTGCTGGGCATTGTCGGGGAGTCCGGTTCCGGCAAAACCACCCTGCTGAAATCGATCTCCTCGCGCCTGACGCCGCAGTCCGGCGACATTTTGTACCAGAACCGTTCGCTGTACGGCATGAGCGAAGCCGACCGCCGCCGCCTGCTGCGCACGGAATGGGGCGTGGTGCATCAGCATCCGATGGACGGACTGCGCCGCCAGGTCTCGGCGGGCGGCAATATCGGCGAACGCCTGATGGCCACCGGCGCGCGTCACTATGGTGAAATTCGCGCCACGGCGAAGCGCTGGCTGGAGGAGGTGGAAATTCCGGCCTCGCGCATCGACGACCTGCCGACCACTTTTTCCGGCGGGATGCAGCAGCGTTTGCAGATCGCCCGCAACCTGGTCACTCACCCGAAGCTGGTGTTTATGGACGAACCCACCGGCGGGCTGGACGTTTCCGTACAGGCAAAGCTGCTGGACCTGCTGCGCGGCCTGGTGGTGGAACTGGATCTGGCTGTGGTGATTGTCACCCACGATTTGGGCGTGGCGCGCCTGTTAGCAGATCGTCTGCTGGTAATGAAGCAGGGTCAGGTGGTGGAAAGTGGATTAACCGACCGCGTGCTCGACGATCCACACCACCCTTATACCCAGTTGCTGGTGTCGTCGGTATTGCAGAACTGATTTTTTGTTTTGCTGATTTTTTGTTTTGCCGGGTGGCGCTTTGCTTACCCGGCCTACAAAAAGCGCACCTGTAGGCCGGATAAGGCGAAGCCGCCATCCGGCAATCAGAATTAAGAGGCCAAAATGATTCGCGTAGAAAACGTCAGTAAAACCTTTGTGTTGCACCAGCAAAATGGCGTGCGCCTGCCGGTGCTGCAAAACGCCTCTCTGGAGGTACAAAACGGTGAATGCGTGGTGCTGCACGGCCACTCCGGGAGCGGTAAATCGACGCTGTTGCGCTCGCTATATGCCAACTATCTGCCGGACGAAGGGCACATCCACATTCGTCATAGCGATGAGTGGATCGATCTGGTGCAGGCCCCGGCGCGCAAGGTGCTGGAAGTGCGTCGCTCGACGATCGGCTGGGTGAGCCAGTTTCTGCGCGTGATCCCCCGGATCTCCGCGCTGGATGTGGTGATGCAGCCGCTGCTGGATCTGGGCGTCGCCCGCGAAACGTGCGCCGCGAAAGCCGCGAATCTGCTGACGCGCCTGAACGTCCCGGAACGGCTATGGCATCTCGCTCCCTCCACCTTTTCCGGCGGCGAGCAGCAGCGCGTGAATATCGCGCGCGGGTTTATCGTCGATTACCCGATCCTGCTGCTTGATGAACCCACCGCCTCGCTGGACGCCAAAAACAGCGCCGCCGTGGTCGCGCTGATTGAAGAAGCCAAAGCGCGCGGCGCGGCGATTGTCGGCATTTTTCACGATCAAACCGTACGCGATCGCGTAGCGGATCGTTTGCATCTGATGGGAACCACATCATGATTATCAACAACGTAAAGCTGGTGCTGGAAGACGAAGTGGTGCAGGGATCGCTGGAAATGCAGGATGGGATTATCCGCGCCTTTGCGGAAAGTCAGAGCCGTCACCCCGAGGCGCTGGATGGCGAAGGCGGCTGGCTGCTGCCGGGTTTAATTGAGCTGCATACCGATAATCTCGACAAATTCTTCACCCCGCGCCCGAAGGTGGACTGGCCCGCTCATTCCGCCATGAGCAGCCACGACGCGCTGATGGTCGCCAGCGGTATCACCACCGTGCTGGATGCCGTTGCGATTGGCGATGTCCGCGACGGCGGCGATCGCCTGGAAAATCTGGAAAAGATGATCAATGCCGTCGAAGAGACGCAGAAACGCGGCGTTAACCGCGCCGAACACCGTCTGCATCTGCGCTGTGAATTGCCCCATCACACCACCCTGCCGCTGTTCGAAAAGCTGGTGGATCGCGAGCCGGTAACGCTGGTCTCGCTGATGGATCACTCGCCGGGTCAGCGCCAGTTCGCTAACCGCGAGAAGTACCGTGAATACTATCAGGGCAAATATTCACTCAATGATGAGCAGATGGCCCACTACGAAGAGGAACAGCTTCAGCTTGCGGCGCGCTGGTCGCAGCCGAACCGCGCCGCCATCGCGCAGATGTGCCGCGAACGTCATCTCGCGCTGGCGAGCCACGATGACGCAACGCCCGATCATGTGCTGGAATCGCATCAGCTTGGCAGCGTGATCGCCGAATTTCCCACCACGTTCGAGGCGGCAGAGGCGTCACGCAAGCATGGGATGAACGTACTGATGGGCGCGCCCAACATTGTGCGCGGCGGTTCGCACTCCGGCAACGTGGCGGCGCATAAGCTGGCAGAACTGGGGTTGCTGGATATCCTCTCCTCCGACTATTACCCCGCCAGCCTGCTCGACGCGGCATTCCGCGTGGCGGACGACGAGGCCAACACATTTACGCTGCCGCAGGCAATGCGCCTGGTGACACGCAACCCGGCGCGCGCGCTGAATCTCGACGATCGCGGCATCATCGCCGAAGGCAGGCGCGCCGATCTGGTGCTGGCGCACCGTAAAGGCGATCACATTCATATCGACCACGTCTGGCGTCAGGGTAAAAGGGTGTTCTGACTATGGGAAAACTGATCTGGCTGATGGGGCCGTCCGGCTCCGGTAAGGACAGTTTGCTGGCGGCGCTCCGCCAGCGGGAACATACGCAGTTGCTGGTTGCGCACCGCTATATCACGCGTGCGGCTAACGCGGGCAACGAGAACCATATTGCGCTGAGCGAGCAGGAGTTTTTCACTCGGGCAGGGCAAAATTTACTGGCGCTGAGCTGGCACGCTAATGGCCTGTACTATGGCGTTGGCGTGGAGATCGATCTGTGGCTGCACGCCGGTTTTGACGTGGTGGTTAACGGCTCACGCGCCCATCTGCCGCAGGCGCAGACCCGCTACGGCAAAGCGCTGTTGCCTATCTGTTTGCAGGTCTCTCCCGATATTTTGCGCCAGCGCCTACAGGCGCGCGGGCGTGAAAGCGAAACCGAGATTGCCGCTCGCCTGGCGCGCGCGGCCCGTTACGCCCCTTTTAACTGTCATATCCTCAATAATGACGGAAGTTTGCTACAGTCAGTCGATACCTTATTAACGTTAATGGGCCGCCAGGAGAAAAGCCATGCCTGTCTGTGAACTACGCCGGGCCACGCCGGACGATACCGACGCGGTGTATCAACTGATCTGCGAACTGAAACAAGCGGAGTTCGATCGCCAGGCCTTTCGCGCCGGGTTTGCCTCAAATTTGCAGGATCGCACGATACGCTACCAGCTGGCGCTGCGCGACGGGCAGGTAGTCGGGATGATCGGCCTGCATATGCAGTACCACCTGCATCACGCTAACTGGATCGGGGAGATCCAGGAACTGGTGGTGATGCCGCAGGCGCGAGGTCTGAAAGTCGGCAGCCGGTTGCTGGCATGGGCGGAAGAAGAGGCCCGCCAGGCCGGCGCGGAGATGACGGAGCTTTCCACCAGCGTGAAACGCCATGATGCGCACCGGTTTTATCTGCGTGAAGGGTATGCGCAAAGCCATTTTCGTTTTACCAAAGCGCTTTGAGGTGACTAATGAGCCTGACGATTACGCTAACAGGAACCGGCGGCGCACAGGGCGTGCCAGCATACGGCTGCGATTGTCTCGCCTGCCGTCGGGCACGCTTACAGGAGCAGTATCGCCGCCGCCCCTGTAGCGGCGTCGTCAAATTCAATGACGCGGTAACGCTGCTTGATGCGGGCCTGCACGATCTTACCGATCGCTGGCCCGCCGGATCTTTTCAGCAGTTTCTGCTCACGCATTATCATATGGATCATGTTCAGGGGCTGTTCCCCCTGCGCTGGGGCGTGGGCGCCGCGATTCCGGTTTATGGTCCGCCGGATGAACAGGGCTGCGACGATCTGTTTAAACATCCCGGCATCCTTGATTTCAGCCATACCGTCGAACCGTTTGTGGTCTTCGATCTCCAGGGATTACAGGTAACGCCGCTGCCGCTTAACCATTCAAAACTGACGTTTGGCTATCTGCTGGAATCTGCGCACAGCCGCGTCGCGTGGCTGTCGGACACCGCAGCGCTGCCGGATAAGACAGTAAAATTTCTGCTGAATAACCAGCCGCAAACGATCGTCATCGACTGTAGTCACGCGCCACGCGCGGAAGCGCCGCGTAATCACTGCGATGTAAACACGGTTATCGCGCTCAATGAGGTGATTCACTGCTCACGGGTCATTCTCACCCACATCAGCCACTCGTTCGACGTATGGCTGATGGATAACTCCCTGCCGGGCGGTATTGAAGCCGGATATGACGGGATGGAGATTGTGCTGGAGTAGCCTTACGCCGGATGGCGGCGCATTGCGCCTTATCCGGCCTACGATTGTCGCGCGGTTAACGATCGTACTCGTCTTCCATTCTGCGCTCTTCATCTTCCAGTTGACGACGTTCTTGATCGAGCTGGCGTTGGCGATCGTCCAACTGGCGACGCCGATCTTCAAACTGACGGCGTCTGTCATCATATTGTCTGCGGCGATCGTCGCTCATCTGGCGCTGCCACTCTTCATCACGGCGGTCATCCTCATAATCCCGCCCGTTGTCAGATTTATACGCGTCATTGATCGCCTGCTGAATATTACCGATGGTGTCATCAACAATATCGGCATGCGCAGGAAGCGTCGTCAGCGACAACAGGCTCAGAGCAATGAGCGTAGAATAGCGTTTCATAAAACCAGCCTCGCAGAGATCTTCCCCTCACGGTAGCGAATGGCCTGTTCGACGTGTAGCGGAGGAATCTCATTTGCCCTGCTGTTCTATCGCCATAATCGCCTCCACGCGCTTTTGATGGCGACCCCCTTCAAACCCCGCATCCAGCCAGGCATCCACGATCATTTTTGCCAGCTCCAGCCCAACAACCCGCGAGCCAAAAGCCAGCACGTTGGTATCATTATGCTGGCGCGAAAGCTGTGCCGAATAGGGTTCGCTGCAAACGACGGCGCGGACTCCGGCAAACTTGTTTGCCGTTATCGAAATCCCCACACCGGTGCCACACACCAGAATACCGCCATCAACCTCGCCAGAGACAACGGCTTGTGCCACCTCGCTGGCATAATGCGGGTAATCCGTGCGCTCCGACGACCAGGTTCCCTTATCAATCACCGTAATACCGCGCTGGGTTAAGTGCGTCAAAATATCCTGTTTCAGGATAAAACCAACGTGATCACAGCCAAATGCAATCTTTTTCATACTCATTCTCGCCCTAGTCAAACTTTACGAATAAAAAATATTTGTGATTTAAATGAATTTAAAAGAACAATAAATCGACAGAAAGACGCTGTATGGGCCTGTTCTACACACCTCCGTTCGGCAAAGCAAGAGCGATAAATACCCGACCTTGATGCTTACACAGGCTGCGCCTGAACAACTCAAAACTATAATTCATTGTTTTATATTGACTTATTTTCATTCCGTATTTTTATCAACGTTATTAAATTCACAAAATGACAAACTTTATAAATTTAACTATTTTGTGAAGTTGTCAGCATCTTTTCTGTTCCTGCTGTGGTGATATAGTGGCGTCTTCATTTCAAGGACAAGAGAACGTAATGAGTCAGTCAGAATTTGATTCAGGGCTTCCAAACGGCATCGGGCTTGCGCCTTACCTGCGCATGAAGCAGGAAGGCATGACGGAGAACGAGAGCCGTATCGTCGAGTGGTTACTCAAGCCGGGTAATCTCAGTAGCGCGCCAGCCATTAAAGATGTCGCAGAGGCGCTGGCGGTATCTGAAGCCATGATTGTTAAGGTATCGAAACTGCTGGGATTCAGCGGGTTTCGCAACTTACGCAGCGCGCTGGAAGACTATTTTTCTCAGTCTGAGCAGGTATTGCCTGCCGAACTGGCCTTTGATGAAGCGCCGCAGGATGTGGTGAATAAGGTATTCAACATTACCTTGCGCACCATTATGGAAGGTCAGTCAATCGTCAACGTGGATGAGATTCATCGCGCCGCACGCTTCTTTTATCAAGCGAAGCAGCGTGATTTGTATGGCGCTGGCGGGTCGAATGCCATCTGCGCAGACGTACAGCATAAGTTCTTACGCATCGGCGTGCGCTGCCAGACTTACCCGGACGCGCACATCATGATGATGTCCGCATCGCTATTAAAAGAAGGCGATGTCGTGTTGGTAGTGACCCATTCCGGGCGCACCAGTGATGTAAAAGCCGCAGTTGAACTGGCGAAAAAGAATGGTGCCAAAATTATCTGTATCACCCACAGCTACCATTCACCTATCGCCAAATTGGCTGACTATATTATTTGTTCGCCAGCACCAGAAACACCGTTATTAGGGCGCAATGCTTCCGCACGCATATTACAACTCACTCTACTGGATGCATTTTTTGTTTCCGTCGCCCAACTGAATATCGAACAGGCAACCATTAATATGCAAAAAACTGGCGCAATTGTTGATTTCTTTTCACCAGGCGCGCTGAAATAAAATGCTCGTTGCTCTCATTTTCGGGAGCAACACCCTACACTGAGAATACTGCTATGAATAAATATCTGAAATATTTCAGCGGTGCGGCTATGGGCTTAATGTTGTCCACCAGCGCATTTGCCGCCGCCGAATATGCCGTAGTATTAAAAACATTATCCAATCCATTCTGGGTGGATATGAAAAAAGGTATTGAAGATGAAGCAAAAACGCTGGGTGTCAGCGTCGATATTTTTGCCTCGCCTTCGGAAGGCGACTTTCAGTCTCAGTTGCAGCTATTCGAAGATCTCAGCAATAAAAATTACAAAGGTATCGCCTTTGCGCCATTATCCTCAGTAAACCTGGTGATGCCCGTCGCCCGCGCGTGGAAGAAAGGGATTTATCTGGTCAATCTCGATGAAAAAATCGATATGGATAACCTGAAAAAAGCGGGCGGTAACGTCGAAGGGTTTGTCACCACCGATAACGTCGCCGTGGGCGCCAAAGGCGCGGAGTTCATTATTGAGAAACTGGGCGCCGAGGGCGGTGAAGTCGCCATTATTGAAGGTAAAGCCGGTAACGCCTCCGGCGAGGCGCGCCGCAATGGCGCAACCGAGGCTTTCAAAAAGGCAAGCCAAATCAAGTTGGTCGCCAGCCAACCCGCAGACTGGGACCGAATCAAAGCGTTAGACGTTGCCACCAACGTGCTGCAACGCAACCCGAATATCAAAGCGATTTATTGCGCTAACGACACCATGGCGATGGGCGTCGCCCAGGCCGTGGCTAACGCTGGGAAAAGCGGAAAAGTGCTGGTAGTGGGTACAGACGGTATCCCGGAAGCCCGCAAAATGGTGGAGGCCGGACAGATGACGGCGACCATCGCTCAGAACCCTGCGGATATCGGCGCGACAGGGCTCAGGCTGATGGTGGATGCCGCGAAATCAGGCAACGTGATCCCGCTGGATAAAGCGCCGGAATTTAAGCTGGTCGACTCCATCCTGGTCGCAAAGTAAGTCCGTAAATCTGCCGGATGGCGACGCGAACGTAGGCCTGATAAGCGTAGCGCCATCAGGCAATGGCACTGATTTAGTCAATATTTTTCTTACACAAAATCATTCGAGATGCATCGAGGCGGCAACTGAGTAAATCCCCAGGAGCTTACATAAGTAAGTGACTGGGGTGAGCGAAGGCAGTCAACAAAGAGGCAGCTTGAAGGATGAAGTGTAAAAGAGGTTAATTATGGTCACGCCATATATCTCGATGGCGGGGATCGGCAAATCCTTTGGTCCGGTTCACGCATTAAAATCGGTTGATTTAACGGTTTATCCTTATGAAATACACGCATTATTAGGAGAAAATGGCGCCGGTAAATCAACGTTGATGAAGGTTCTGTCGGGAATACATGAACCGACCAAAGGCACCATTACTATTAATAACGTTAATTACGACAAGCTGGATCATAAATTAGCGGCACAACTCGGCATTGGCATTATTTATCAGGAACTCAGCGTGATTGATGAATTAACCGTGCTGGAGAATTTATATATTGGTCGTCATCTGACGAAAAAAGTCTGTGGCGTCAATATTATTGACTGGAAAGAGATGCGCGTACGGGCCGCCATGATGTTGCTGCGCGTCGGTTTAAAAGTCGATTTAGACGAAAAGGTGGCGAATTTATCCATCAGCCATAAGCAAATGCTGGAAATCGCCAAGACGCTGATGCTCAACGCCAAAGTGATCATCATGGACGAACCCACCTCCTCGCTCACCAATAAAGAGGTGGACTACCTGTTTCTGATCATGAACCAGCTACGCAAAGAGGGCACCGCCATCGTCTACATCTCGCATAAGCTGGCGGAAATTCGCCGCATCTGCGACCGCTATACGGTGATGAAAGACGGCAGCAGCGTTTGCAGCGGGATGGTGAGCGACGTCAGCAACGACGATATCGTCCGCCTGATGGTTGGCCGCGAACTGCAAAACCGCTTTAACGCCATGAAAGAGAGCACCGGCAACATCGAGCGCGATACGGTATTCGAGGTGAAAAACGTCACCAGCCGCGACAAGAAAAAGGTTCGCGATATCTCCTTTAGCGTCAGCCGGGGAGAAATTTTAGGCTTCGCCGGACTGGTCGGCTCCGGGCGCACCGAGCTGATGGATTGCCTGTTCGGCGTCGATAAACGCGCAAGCGGCGAGATCCGTCTGAACGGGAAAACCATCTCCCCGCGCTCACCCCTGGATGCGGTGAAAAAAGGGATGGCTTACATCACCGAAAGCCGCCGGGATAACGGCTTCTTCCCCAATTTCTCTATCGCCCAGAACATGGCGATCGGCCGCAGCCTGAAAAGCGGCGGCTTTAAGGGGGCGATGGGCCTGTTCCACGAAGGCGACGAGCAGCGTACCGCCGAAGCGCAGCGCGAACTGCTGGCGCTGAAGTGTCATTCCGTTAACCAGAACATCACCGAACTCTCCGGCGGAAACCAGCAGAAGGTGCTGATTTCCAAATGGTTGTGCTGTAGCCCGGAGGTGATCATTTTCGACGAGCCGACCCGTGGTATCGACGTCGGTGCAAAAGCCGAAATTTATAAAGTGATGCGCCAGCTGGCGGACGACGGAAAAGTCATCCTGATGGTGTCATCTGAACTTCCTGAAATTATCGCCGTCTGCGACCGCATCGCCGTGTTCTGCGAAGGACGACTGACGCAAATCCTGACCAATCGCGATGACATGAGCGAAGAGGAGATTATGGCATGGGCATTACCACAAGAGTAAAAGGTGACGTGAACGGGAAGAAACCGTTCAACTTTGCGCTGTTCTGGGATAAATACGGCACCTTCTTCATCCTGGCGATTATCGTCGCCATCTTCGGTTCGCTGTCGTCAGAATATTTTCTGACCACCAACAACATCACCCAGATTTTTGTTCAGAGTTCGGTAACGGTGCTGATCGGCATGGGTGAATTTTTTGCCATCCTGGTCGCCGGTATCGACCTGTCCGTCGGGGCGATTCTGGCGCTGTCCGGGATGGTGACGGCCAAACTGATGCTGGCAGGCGTCGATCCGTTCTTTGCGGCGCTGATTGGCGGCGTGCTGGTCGGCGGTGCGCTGGGAGCGATTAACGGCTGCCTGGTGAACTGGACCGGCCTGCATCCGTTCATTATCACCCTTGGTACTAACGCGATTTTCCGTGGTATCACGCTGGTGATTTCCGACGCCAACTCGGTATACGGCTTCTCATTCGACTTCGTGAACTTCTTCGCCGCCAGCGTGTTAGGTGTTCCCGTGCCGGTCATCTTCTCGCTGATTGTCGCGGTGATCCTCTGGTTCCTCACTACTCGGATGCGGCTTGGGCGCAACATCTACGCGCTCGGCGGCAACAAAAACTCGGCGTTCTATTCCGGGATTGACGTGAAGTTTCACATCCTGGTGGTGTTTATCATCTCCGGCATTTGCGCGGGACTGGCGGGCGTGGTTTCTACTGCGCGACTCGGCGCCGCAGAACCCTTAGCCGGAATGGGTTTTGAAACCTACGCCATCGCCAGCGCCATCATTGGCGGCACCAGCTTCTTCGGCGGCAAGGGGCGCATCTTCTCGGTGGTGATTGGCGGCTTAATCATCGGCACCATCAACAACGGTCTGAATATTTTGCAGGTACAAACCTATTACCAACTGGTGGTGATGGGCGGATTAATTATCGCGGCTGTCGCCCTTGACCGTCTTATCAGTAAGTAAGGAATGGATCATGAAAATCTCTCCCTCTTTAATGTGTATGGATCTGCTGAAGTTTAAAGAACAGATCGAATTTATCGACAGCCATGCAGACTATTTTCATATTGATATTATGGACGGCCACTTTGTGCCGAATCTGACGCTATCCCCCTTCTTCGTCAGCCAGGTCAAGAAACTGGCGAGCAAACCTCTTGATTGTCATCTGATGGTGACGCGTCCGCAGGACTATATTGGTCAACTGGCGCGCGCCGGTGCGGATTTCATCACACTGCACCCGGAAACCATCAACGGTCAGGCATTCCGTCTGATTGACGAAATCCGCCGCCACGGTATGAAAGTGGGCCTGATTCTCAACCCGGAAACACCGGTTGAGGCGATGAAATACTATATCCATAAGGCTGATAAAGTGACGGTGATGACCGTCGATCCCGGCTTTGCCGGGCAGCCGTTCATCCCGGAAATGCTGGATAAAATCGCCGAGCTGAAAGCCTGGCGCGAGCGTGAAGGGCTGCATTACGAAATTGAAGTGGATGGCTCCTGCAATCAGGCCACCTACAAAAAATTAATGGCGGCAGGCGCGGATGTCTTTATCGTCGGCACCTCCGGGCTGTTTAACCACGCGGAGAATATCGACGACGCATGGCAAGTGATGACGACGCAGATCCTGACGGCGAAAAACGAGGTACTGCCTCATGCAAAAACAGCATAGCGTTGTGGCGGGTGTGGATATGGGGGCAACCCATATCCGTTTTTGCCTGCAAACGGCAACCGGTGAGACTCTGCACTGTGAGAAACAGCGTACGGCGGAGGTGATCGCGCCCGGCGTGGTGGCCGGTATTGCGCAGATGATTAGCGAACAGATCGCACGCTACGAGGCGCGCTGCCGTGGTCTGGTGATGGGGTTTCCGGCGCTGGTCGGCAAAGACAACCGCACCATCATTTCGACACCCAATTTGCCGCTGCAACCTGAAGAAGTGCATGACCTCGCGGGAAAACTGGAGGATGCGCTGGGCTGCCCGGTCGCGTTTTCCCGCGACGTGAACTTACAGCTGTCGTATGACGTCGTGGAAAACCATCTCACACAGCAGCAGGTGCTGGCTGCCTACCTCGGCACGGGAATGGGCTTCGCGGTGTGGATGAACGGCGCGCCCTGGACTGGAGCGCATGGCGTGGCGGGCGAACTGGGGCACATTCCCCAGGGCGACATGGCGCAGACCTGTGCCTGCGGCAATCCAGGTTGCCTCGAAACGGTCTGTTCCGGGCTGGCGCTGAAACGCTGGTACGAACAACAGCCACGAGATTTCGCGCTGGACGCACTGTTTGTCCACGCCGGAGAGGCGCCATTCGTCCAGGCGCTGCTGGAAAGCGCCGCCCGCGCGATTGCCACCAGCATAAATCTGTTCGATCCCGATGCGGTGATTTTGGGTGGTGGCGTGATGGATATGCAGGCTTTCCCGCGCGAACAATTAATTACCCTGATCCAAAAATACCTGCGCCGACCGTTGCCGTATCAGGCCGTACGTTTTACTGCCGCCTCGTCCTCCGCGTTTAACGGCGCGCAGGGCGCGGCAACGCTGGCGCGCTGCCGTTTTCTGTCGTCGCGGTGATATCGCGACGCTTATCATGCCTGCACATGCGCCGCCCGCAGTGCCTGCGCGAGCTGCGCCCGGGTAAACGGTTTACGCAGCAGCGCCACATCCGGCAGCGCGGGGTTATGCGCCGGGCGTAAATCCTGCCCGCTGATAAGCAGCAGCGTCAGGCGGGGATAATGCTTGCGGGCATGGTTGATCACCTCCACGCCGCTCAGGCTGCCTGGCAGCATTAAGTCGCTGATAAGAACATCAATCTCGCCGGATGACGCCAGCATCTGCATCGCCTGCTCGCCGTTGGCGGCCTCCAGCGTCAGATACCCCAGCAGATGAAGTTGCTCGCACAACGTCTGACGAACATCCGCCTCATCTTCCAGTACCAGCACCAGTTTCTCGTCGCTGGCGGTACTTTGCACCGCAACCGGCTCCAGGTTTGCCACCGCAGGCGCGATGGCGCGGGGAAGCTGCAATCTGACCGTCGTCCCCTGCCCCGGCGCGCTCTCAATTTCGACACGGCCGCCTGACTGGCGCACAAAGCCGTAAACCATCGATAACCCAAGCCCGCTGCCGCTGCCAGTCTGTTTGGTGGTGAAGAACGGCTCGAACACCTGCGCCTTCACCTCCTGCGACATACCGCAGCCGTGATCGATCACCTCCAGCGCCACCATATCCTGACGACGTCCGTCACTGCGCGTAACCCGCTGGTTCCAGGTGCGGATTTTGATCGTCCCTGTCTGCCCTTCCATCGCATCGCGGGCGTTCATCACCAGGTTGATGATCGCGTTCTCCAGTTGACTGACGTCTATCCATGCGGCCCAGGCGGGCGACTGGGCTTCTATCTCCAGCGTCAGCGTGGCCGGTAGCGAGTGACGCATCAGTTCACTCAGGTTTTCCAGCAGCGTTTTCAGTTCCACCGAGTGCGGGTGCAGCGACTGTTTACGGGAGAACGCCAGCAGGCGTTGCGTCAGCAGCGCCCCGCGCTCGGCGGCCTTCAGCGCGCGGGTAATGCGCGGCGCATCCGGCGAGTCGGGGCTGACCAGCTCCAGGCTGCCGATAATCACCGCCAGCAGATTGTTAAAATCATGCGCCAGCCCGCCCGTCAGTTGCCCTACCGCTTTCAGTTTCTGGCTGTGCAGCAGCGCCTCTTCCAGCCCCTGACGCTCCGTTCGGTCGATCTCCATCTGGGAGGTCTTTTCTTTCAGCAGGCGGGAGGTGCGCTCCAGCGACGCCGTATTGCGGGCAAAAACGTTAAACGCGCGCGCCAGTTCCCCCAGCTCGTCCCGCCGCTGCAAGGCGGGGACGCTGACATCCGATTCGCCGTGCGCCAGCCGGGTCATGGCGCGCGAAATCGCCGTCAGGTTAGAACCGAGGTTGCGGTAGATATACCACCCGGCAAAGCCGGTAATCACCACCGCCAGCAGGGCGAAGGTCATGATAAACAACGCGCCGGAGCGCAATTCCTGATGGCTTTGCGCCACCCGCTGTTCTGAGATGATCGCCACCTGCGCCGCATACTGATTGATGTCGCTGTTTAAAATCGCCACCAACGCTTTGATGTGGAACATGTACCAGCTGATGGCCAGGTCGCTTTGCTCCAGCGCCGCCGAGAGCGGTTCAAGTTTGCGTAACTCCTGGTTAAAGTCAGACAGAATCACGTTCACCAGCGGATCGGCATGTTGCTCAGGCAGGGCGCGCATCACGCCATCCAGCCGTTTAATGACGGCGCGCGGCGTCGGCGTTTCGATGGCGGCGCGAATCAGGCGATCCATTTGACTGAACAACGCCGCATCCTGCGCCGCATCAAGCTGTTGCAGATGCCGCAGGTAACTCTGATTCTGATACAGCGAACTCAGCAGCGTATTACGTTCCAGATGCCGCCGCTGCCCGCGCTGCAACATGCCCGCCACGCTGGTCTGCAACTCGTTGCTGCGTTGAATAATGCGGGCCACCAGCCCCGGTTCCTGCTGCGCCAGCGGAGCGGTCGCCAGTTGTTCGAGTGAATGCCT
The DNA here is from genome assembly GCF_030333525.1 of Citrobacter sp. CK188. Taxonomy (NCBI): domain Bacteria; kingdom Pseudomonadati; phylum Pseudomonadota; class Gammaproteobacteria; order Enterobacterales; family Enterobacteriaceae; genus Citrobacter; species Citrobacter sp. CK188. Next base: position 296,694 of record NZ_JAOWFU010000036.1, on the reverse strand, counting down.
GAGCGCCCGCTGAGTCTCCTGCAACCGCTCCGCTTCGCCCTTGTACTCCAGCGCACCGACCACCTGCGACAGCCGCACCGCCGCCGTCGCCACGTTCGCCGTATCGCGCGCCAGGTTCATACTGCCGGTCATGTCATCGACGGTTTGCTGCTGCACCTGCTCCTGTATTTGACTCGCATGCTGAAAACCCAGCACCGCCACGCCGCTCACCATCAGCGTCACCGCCACTACCAGCAGATTAAAAAACAGCAGTCGCCCGCGCGCACTGGCGAAAAAGTGACGTCTGTGCTGCGGCATATCACGCTCCATGAAGAAAAATCGCAATATGACAAATATGAACGGCTTCTGACATTTTGCATTTACTTTCCTGTGATGGAGTGCTGATATCGCTAACCCCGCAGGAGATCCGCCATGAGCAGGACACCGGTTCTGGAGATGCGCAATATTGCCAAAGCGTTTGGCAAATTTTACGCGCTGAAAGGGGTCGATCTGACGGTATACCCCGGTGAAATCCACGCGCTGATGGGCGAAAACGGCGCCGGTAAAAGCACCCTGATGAAGATTCTCGCCGGTGCGTATACCGCCACCAGCGGCGAGATTCTGATCGACGGTCAGCCCTTTCATATTCGTGGGCCGAAAGATGCCCTGAGCGCAGGCATCACTCTGATTTATCAGGAGATGCAGCTTGCGCCTAACCTTACCGTCGCCGAAAATATTTTCCTCGGCAGCGAACTGTCGCGCGGCGGCATCGTGCAGCGTAAAGAGATGGTGTTGCAGGCGCAAAAGGTCATCGACCGGCTCGGCGCGCAGTTTAAAGCCAGCGATCGGGTAATGCGGCTGACCATCGCCGAACAGCAGCAGGTAGAGATCGCCCGCGCCCTGCATCGCAACAGCCGTATTCTGGTGATGGATGAACCTACCGCCGCCCTCTCATCTCGTGAAACCCACCGTCTGTTTGAGCTGATCATGCGCCTTCGCGATGAAGGGATGGCGGTTATCTATATCAGCCACCGTATGGCGGAGGTGTATGAGCTGTCCGATCGCGTCAGCGTCCTACGCGACGGACAGTACGTCGGCAGCCTCACCCGCGACAAACTCAACGCGTCCGAACTGGTGCGCATGATGGTCGGGCGTCCGTTAAGCGACCTGTTCAACAAAGAACGCGACATCCCGCTCGGTAAACCGCGCCTGAACGTTCATCACCTTACCGACGGCGGTAAAGTGCAGCCGTGCAGCCTGCTGGTACGTTCCGGCGAAATCGTCGGCCTGGCCGGGCTGGTCGGCGCCGGGCGCTCCGAACTGGCGCACCTGATTTTCGGCGTGCGTAAAGCCACCGGCGGGATGATCGAGGTGGATGGCGAGCCGGTGGTGATCCACTCCCCGCGTGAAGCCATTGAGCACGGTATTGGCTACCTCACCGAAAACCGCAAAGAACAGGGGTTGTTTTTAGAACTGGCGGCGGCGGAGAACATTACGATGGCGACGCTGGAGCGCGACGCCAACTGGGGGATGCTGAACCGTAAAAAAGCCCAAAGCATCTCCGATGACGCCATTCAGTTACTCAACATTCGCGTGCCGCATGCCCAGGTTCGCGCCGGAGGTTTGTCCGGCGGCAACCAGCAAAAGCTTCTGATCTCACGCTGGGTCGCCATCGGCCCGCGCATTCTGATTCTGGACGAACCGACGCGCGGCGTGGATGTCGGCGCGAAAAGCGAGATCTATCGCATCATGAACGAAATGGCGCGTAAGGGCGTGGCGATCCTGATGATCTCCAGTGAATTGCCGGAAATCGTCGGCATGAGCGATCGCGTCTACGTCATGCATGAAGGCAGCATTGCCGGGGAATTGCACAGCCAGGACATTACACAGGAAAACATCATGCGGCTGGCGACCGGCGTAAACGACTCCCACCTTGAGGCGGTGAAATCATGAATAACCCAACCACTCCCCAGCAGGTGGCGAAGTCCGCCTCCGCAAAAAAGATGTTGATGAGCGATCTGATGCAAACGGTCGGTATTTTACCGATTTTAGTGCTGATCGTGGCGGTATTTGGCTTTATCGCACCTAACTTTTTCACTGAAAGCAACCTGCTGAACATCACCCGCCAGGCGTCGATCAACATCGTGCTGGCGGCGGGGATGACGTTCATCATTCTGACCGGCGGCATCGACCTCTCCGTGGGGTCGATTCTCGGCACCACCGCCGTGGCGGCGATGGTGGTCTCTCTGATACCGGAGTTCGCCATGCTGTCGATTCCGGCGGCGCTGATGCTCGGCCTGGGGCTGGGGCTGATTAACGGCGCGCTGGTGGCCTTCGCCGGGCTGCCGCCCTTTATTGTCACGCTCGGCACCTATACGGCGCTGCGTGGCGCGGCCTACCTGCTGGCGGACGGCACCACGGTGATCAACTCCAACATCAGCTTCGAGTGGATTGGCAATAACTATCTTGGCCCGATTCCGTGGCTGGTGGTTATCGCCCTCGCGGTGATCGTGCTGTGCTGGTTCATTCTGCGCCGCACCACGCTGGGCGTACATATTTATGCCGTGGGCGGCAACATGCAGGCGGCGCGTTTAACCGGCATCAAAGTGTGGCTGGTGCTGCTATTTGTGTACGGCATGAGCGGTCTGCTGTCGGGGCTGGGCGGAGTGATGAGCGCCTCGCGTCTCTACAGCGCCAACGGCAACTTAGGCATGGGGTATGAGCTGGACGCCATCGCGGCGGTGATCCTCGGCGGCACCAGTTTTGTCGGCGGGATCGGCACGATCACCGGCACGCTGGTAGGCGCGCTGATCATCGCCACCCTGAATAACGGCATGACGCTGATGGGCGTCTCTTACTTCTGGCAACTGGTGATCAAAGGGGCGGTGATCATCATAGCGGTGCTGATCGACAAATACCGTACCCGACACCATCAAAGTGCATAGACAAACTTGCCGGATGGCGGCGCAGGCCTACCCGTTCGCAGGCCGGATAAGCGCAGCGCCATCAGGCTTATAACAACAATACCCTACGTGAGGAAAAGAGTATGCGTTTGAAACCATTAGTGACCGCGCTCTGTGCTGGCGCGTTACTGGCCGCATCGCCGTTTGTACAGGCCAAAGAACTGAAATCCATCGGCGTGACGGTGGGCGATCTTGCCAACCCGTTCTTCGTGCAGATAACAAAAGGGGCGGAGCTGGAAGCACGCAAACTGGCCGGTGATGGCGTAAAAGTGACGCTGGTCTCCAGCGGCTACGATCTGGGTCAGCAGGTTTCGCAGATCGACAACTTTATTGCCGCGAAGGTGGATATGATCATCCTTAACGCCGCAGATTCAAAAGGGATCGGCCCGGCGGTGAAACGGGCGAAAGACGCCGGGATCGTGGTGGTCGCGGTTGACGTGGCTGCCGAAGGCGCAGACGCCACCATCACCTCTGATAACACCCAGGCGGGCGAAATGGCCTGTAAATACATTACCGATCGTCTGAAAGGCAAAGGCAATGTGGTGATCATCAACGGGCCGCCGGTTTCCGCCGTGCAGAACCGTGTCGAGGGCTGCCAGACCGAGTTCAAACGCCACCCGGATATCAAGGTGCTCTCCTGGAACCAGAATGCCAAAGGCAGTCGCGAAGGCGGGCTGGAAGTGATGACCGCCCTGCTGGCTGCGAATCCGAAGATCGACGGCGTATTTGCGATCAACGATCCGACGGCGATCGGCGCCGATCTGGCGGCGAAACAGGCACAGCGCAATGAGTTCTTTATCGTCGGTGTGGATGGTTCGCCCGATGGCGAAGAGGCGCTGAAGCGTGAAAATTCCCTGTTTGTGGCGACCCCCGCACAAGATCCGCAGGTGATGGCGGCAAAAGCGGTGGAGATCGGCTATGACATTCTACAGGGCAAACCGGCGCCTGGTGAACCTGTGCTGATTCCGGTGACGATGATCGATAAAAACAACATCGGCAGCTACAAGGGCTGGACGGTGAAATAACGGAAAGCGGCCTCTGCGTAGGCCCGATAAGCGCAGCGCCATCAGGCAGTAAACCCATGCCGGATGGCGGCAAAAATGCCTTATCCGGCCTACAAGGCTACATCACAATAAGGAGAATTCTTTCAATGAAACGCTCCGAAATAAACGAAATTCTCGGCCACACGCGGCAATTCTTTTCCATGCATGACGTCCACCTGCCGCCTTTCGCCAGCTTTGCCCCATCGCAATGGCGTCAGCTTGATGCCGCCTGGAGCGAAATATTCGATCTCAGACTCGGCTGGGATGTTACCGCATTCGGCGGGACAGATTTTGCCGCTCAGGGACTGACGCTGTTTACCCTGCGCAACGGCTCGCCCAAAGGTATGCCTTATGAGAAATGCTACGCGGAAAAAATCATGCATGTGCGCGACGCGCAGGTTACGCCGATGCATTTCCACTGGCGCAAGCGTGAAGACATTATCAATCGCGGCGGCGGTAATTTAATCGTTGAGCTGTGGAACGCCGACTCCCGGGACCAGACCGACAATACCGACGTCACCATTGTGATAGACGGCTGTCGACAGACCCATGCGGCAGGCAGCCAGCTGCGCCTTTCGCCAGGAGAAAGCATTTGCCTGACGCCGGGCCTGTATCACAGCTTCTGGGCGGAAAAAGGGTTTGGCGACGTGCTGGTCGGCGAAGTTTCTTCCGTCAATGACGATGACCATGACAACCATTTTCTCCAGCCGATCGCCCGCTATAACGACATTGAAGAAGATGAACCGGCGCAACTGGTGTTGTGTAACGAGTACCGCCTGTTCTGCTGAACAAGGAGCACATTATGCCGTTGATTTCTCTTGCCGATGGACTCGACCATGCCCGCAAGCATCGCTATGCGCTGGGGGCGTTTAACGTTCTGGATTCCCACTTTTTACGCGCGCTGTTCGCCGCCGCCAGGCAGGAACGCTCGCCGTTTATCATTAACATTGCCGAGGTCCATTTTAAGTATGTTTCGCTGGACTCGCTGGTCGAAGCGGTAAAATTCGAAGCCGCCCGACACGATATTCCAGTGGTGCTTAACCTCGACCACGGGCTGCATTTTGAATCCGTAGTGCGGGCGTTACGTCTGGGCTTCAGCTCGGTAATGTTTGATGGTTCCACGCTGGAGTATGAGGAAAACATCCGCCAGACCCGGGAAGTAGTGAAGATGTGCCACGCCGTTGGCGTGTCGGTAGAGGCGGAACTTGGCGCGGTTGGCGGCGATGAGGGCGGCGCGCTGTATGGTCATGCCGACGAATCGCTGTTTACCGATCCGCAGCTGGCGCGCGATTTTGTTGACCGCACCGGTATTGATGCCCTGGCCGTCGCCATCGGCAACGCTCACGGCAAATATAAAGGCGAGCCCAAACTCGATTTCCCACGTCTGGACGCCATTCGCCAGCAAACGGCGCTACCGCTGGTGCTGCACGGCGGTTCCGGCATCAGCGATGAGGATTTTCGTCGCGCCATTACGCTGGGCATTCACAAAATCAATTTCTACACCGGTATGTCGCAGGCTGCGCTGGCGGCGGTGGAATCACGGATGACTAACCGCCAGCCGCTGTATGATGAGTTCGCCGAACTGCTGCTGGGCATTGAAGAAGCGATTACCGATACGGTATCGGAACAGATGCGCATTTTTGGCAGCGCGGGGCAGATCTGATGGAACGTAAAGGCATTATCGCGGCGGGCAATATGCTGGTCGACCATGTGCACCAAATCGTACAGTGGCCGGAGCGCGGCTGGCTGGCGGAGATCACCCATAGCGAACGTTCGACGGGCGGCGCGCCGCTTAATGTCCTGCTGACGCTGGCAAAGATGCACACCGGACTGCCGTTGCAGGCTGTGGGATTAATCGGCCAGGACGCCGACGGAGACTACATTATGGCGATGCTGGAGCAGTATCACGTCAATCGCCAGCATGTCCAGCGCACCACGTTTGCCCCCACGTCGATGTCGCAGGTGATGACCGATCCCAGCGGGCAGCGCACCTTTTTCCACTCCCCCGGCGCTAACCGTCTGTTGGATCTGCCCGCGTTCGATGAGCTTGATGCCTCGATGAAGATTTTCCACCTGGGCTATCTGCTGCTGCTCGACAGTCTGGATATGCCGGATGATGACTACGGCACCCGCAGCGCACGGCTGATGGCGCAGATGCATGAGGAGGGCTTTGAGACTTCGCTGGATCTGGTGTCTCGCAAAGGCGATCCGCGCTATCAGCCGCTGGTTTTGCCCGCGCTACGCCATCTGGATTATCTGGTGATCAACGAGCTGGAGGCCGGGGAGTTCAGCGGCCTGGAGATCCGCCAGCCCAACGGCGAACCGCATATTCCGCACATCGCCGCAGCCGCCCGCGAATTGCTGGATGCAGGCGTCCGCCAGCGGGTGGTGATTCATTGCCCGGAAGGCGCCTGGGGCGAAACGCCGGATCAGCCTGGCGTCTGGATACCATCGCAAAAGCTGGAGCAGAGGGAGATTGTCGGTAGCGTTGGCGCGGGAGATGCGTTCTGCGCCGGTTTTTTGTATGGCTGCCACGAAGTATGGCCGCTGGCCGAGAGCATTAAGCTGGCGCACGCCTGCGCGCGGGTCAGCCTGCTGTGCGCCAATGCGATTGATGGCGCGAAAACGCTTGAGGAGTTGCGAACGCTTTTGTAGCCAGTACGCCTGATGGCGCTACGCTTATCAGGCCTACAGTAGGCCGGATAAGGCGTTTACGCCGCCATCCGGCAACTGCGCCTGATTACGCGGCTTTATCGTGGTGCTGCACATCGGCGGCAAAAACATACCCGAGGCCGCGCAGGGTTTTGATCAACGTCGGCTGATGCGGATTGATTTCAATTTTGCGGCGCAGACGCATAATCAACACATCAATGGTGCGATCAAACACCTCGACGCTGTCGCTGTGCGTTAATTCCAGCAACTGCTCACGGCTGAGCACCCGACGGGCGTTTTGCGCCAGCGCCAGCAGCAAACTGTATTCCCCCTGGGTGAGATCCACCGCCTGCTGCTGCGGATTGTGCAACTGACAGCGCGCGGTATCCAGATGCCAGCCATTGAAAGAGAGGCCGGACGTCTGCACGCTTCCGCCTTCGGCGATCAGCACGCCAACCCGACGGAGTACGGCTTTCATTCGCGCCACCACCACGCGCGGGTTAAACGGTTTGCTGATGTAATCATCAGCGCCCATCTCCAGTCCGACCACCACATCCGACTCGCTCCCCAGCCCCGTGAGCATCACCACCGGCAGCGTAGGCCTGATCTTCTGTACCTGCTGCAACACCATCAAACCGTTCGTGTCGGGCAGCATCATATCCAGCAACACCAGCGCAATCTCCGGCTGGGTTTCGACGCACGCCAGCGCAGCCTGCCCGGTATGGCAGACCGTCACCGCAAAAACGTGCTCGTTCAGGACATCCTGCAACAATGCGCAGACCGCCGCGTCATCATCCACGACCAGTATGGCTGGTTTCATCACCCTTCCCCATTTCACATCCCCTACAGATGAGTGTGATTGATTCTGCCCGGAGTGACAGATATTGCGCAGCAGGAGATGCAGGAAACATAACCCTGGTCACACTGCCGGGCCGTCACCGCTTTTCCTGTTCGTCACGTCAAAACTGACGACAGCCTGTTTTTCGTCAGGGTTTTGACCAAATTTTACCCGTAATATCAGGGAAAGACCCCAATAAAAACATGGCATAAAAGATGCATAATGAGGCCGACAGCGCGTATGCGCGATTTGATTAACTGGAGCGAGACCGATGAAAAAAGTCGTCACGGTTTGCCCGTATTGCGCATCAGGTTGCAAAATCAACCTGGTGGTCGATAACGGCAAAATCGTCCGGGCAGAGGCGGCGCAGGGGAAAACCAATCAGGGTACTCTGTGTCTGAAGGGCTACTATGGCTGGGATTTTATTAACGATACCCAGATCCTGACCCCGCGCCTGAAAACCCCTATGATCCGTCGCCAGCGTGGCGGCAAACTGGAATCCGTTTCCTGGGATGAAGCGCTGAACTACGTCGCCGATCGCCTGAGCGCCATCAAAGCGAAGTATGGCCCGGACGCCATCCAGACGACCGGTTCGTCTCGCGGCACAGGTAACGAAACCAACTATGTAATGCAAAAATTCGCGCGCGCCGTTATTGGTACCAATAACGTTGACTGCTGCGCTCGCGTCTGACACGGCCCATCGGTTGCAGGTCTGCACCAGTCGGTCGGTAACGGCGCAATGAGTAATGCGATTAACGAAATTGATAACACCGATTTAGTGTTTATCTTCGGCTATAACCCGGCGGATTCCCACCCTATCGTGGCGAATCATGTGATTAACGCTAAACGCAACGGCGCGAAAATTATCGTCTGCGATCCGCGCAAAATTGAAACCGCGCGCATTGCCGACATCCACATCGCGTTGAGAAACGGCTCGAATATCGCGCTGCTCAACGCTATGGGTCATGTCATTATTGAAGAAAATCTGTACGACCAGGCGTTCGTCGCCTCCCGTACTGAAGGCTTTGAAGAGTACCGTAAGATTGTCGAAGGCTACACGCCGGAATCCGTTGAGGATATCACCGGCGTGAGCGCGCACGATATTCGCAAGGCGGCGCGTATGTACGCCGAAGCGAAAAGCGCCGCAATCCTGTGGGGCATGGGCGTGACCCAGTTCTATCAGGGCGTGGAAACCGTGCGTTCGCTGACCAGTCTCGCCATGCTGACCGGCAACCTCGGTAAGCCAAGCGTGGGCGTAAACCCGGTTCGCGGCCAGAACAACGTTCAGGGCGCATGTGACATGGGCGCGCTGCCGGATACCTATCCGGGCTATCAGTACGTGAAAGACCCGGCTAACCGCGAAAAATTCGCCAAAGCCTGGGGCGTGGAAAGCCTGCCAGCGCATACCGGCTATCGCATCAGCGAACTGCCACACCGTGCTGCGCATGGCGAAGTTCGCGCGGCGTACATTATGGGTGAAGATCCGCTGCAAACCGATGCGGAACTCTCTGCGGTGCGCAAAGGGTTTGAAGACCTGGAACTGGTCATCGTGCAGGACATCTTTATGACCAAAACCGCGTCGGCGGCGGATGTTATCTTACCGTCTACGTCGTGGGGCGAGCATGAAGGGGTGTTTACCGCTGCTGACCGTGGTTTCCAGCGCTTCTTTAAAGCCGTTGAACCGAAGTGGGATCTGAAAACGGACTGGCAAATCATCAGCGAAATCGCCACCCGTATGGGCTACCCGATGCACTACAACAACACCCAGGAGATCTGGGATGAGTTGCGTCATCTGTGCCCGGATTTTTACGGGGCGACTTACGAGAAGATGGGCGAACTGGGCTTCATTCAGTGGCCTTGCCGCGACACGTCGGATGCCGATCAGGGGACGTCTTATCTCTTCAAAGAGAAATTCGACACCCCGAACGGTCTGGCGCAGTTCTTCACCTGCGACTGGGTCGCGCCGATCGACAAACTCACCGAAGAGTACCCGATGGTGCTGTCTACGGTGCGTGAAGTCGGCCACTATTCATGTCGCTCGATGACCGGGAACTGTGCCGCGCTGGCGGCGCTGGCGGATGAGCCTGGCTATGCGCAAATCAACACGGCCGACGCCGCGCGTCTGGGCATTGAAGATGAAGCGCTGATCTGGGTTCATTCACGTAAAGGCAAAATTATCACCCGTGCGCAGGTCAGCGATCGTCCGAACAAAGGGGCGATTTACATGACCTACCAGTGGTGGATTGGCGCCTGTAACGAGCTGGTGACGGAGAACTTAAGCCCGATTACCAAAACGCCGGAGTACAAGTACTGCGCCGTGCGCGTCGAGCCGATCGCCGATCAGCGCGCCGCCGAGCAGTATGTGATTGATGAGTACAGCAAGTTGAAAACCCGTCTGCGCGAAAGCGCAATGGGGTAATCTGCCGGATGGCGGCATGAGAATGCCTTATCCGGCCTACGACCTGTTTCCACCGTCGGCCTGATAAGATGCGTGAGCATCGCCATCAGACATTTTCCTTGCAACAGCCTCCGCCGGAGGCTGTTTTTTTATCCATACGATCTCTTTATACTGTCTACTCCGTACCCTAAATAAAACTCAAAATGAAACCACTTCTTGCATTGATGTTCTTAATGACATTCTTTGCCCATGCCACCGATACTGAGCCTGGCAGCCAGTATCTGAAGGCGGCGGAGGGCGGAGACCGACGCGCACAGTATTTTCTTGCCGATACCTGGTTCAGTTCCGGCGATCTCAGCAAAGCGGAATACTGGGCGCAAAAAGCCGCAGACAACGGTGATGCGGATGCCTGCGCATTGCTGGCGCAAATCAAAATCACCAACCCCGTCAGTCTGGATTATCCGCAGGCTAAAACGCTGGCCGAAAAGGCGGCACAAGCGGGCAGCAAAGCCGGAGAAATCACTCTGGCGCGCATTCTGGTCAACACCCAGGCGGGGACGCCTGATTATCCAAAAGCCATTTCACTGCTGCAAAACGCCTCAGAAAACCTGGAGAGCGATTCTGCCGCCGATGCGCAGATGCTGCTCGGGCTGATTTATGCCAACGGCGTGGGCATTCCTGCCGATGACGATAAGGCGACCTGGTATTTCAAACGCAGTTCCGCCATTTCCCGTACCGGCTACTCCGAATACTGGGCCGGAATGTTGTTCTTAAACGGCGAACAGGGCTTTATTGAGAAGAATAAACAGAAGGCGCTGCACTGGTTGAATCTGAGCTGTACGGAAGGGTTTGATACCGGCTGCGAAGAGTTTGATAAGTTAACCAACGGGTGAATGTAATATTGCCGGATGGCGGCGCAAGCGCCTTATCCGGCCTACAGACCACAGCTTCCCGTAGGCCGGATAAGCGTAGCGCCATCCGGCAATCTGTCATGAATTACTGATTCGCGGTCTTATCAAATTTGCCCAATACCTCGCGCTCATACGCCAGCGCTTTCTTACGGTCAAACTTGTGTTCCCACTTGGCGATAACCAGCACCGCCAGCGCATTACCCACCACGTTCAGCGCGGTACGCGCCATATCGAGGATACGGTCAACACCGGCGATAAACGCCAGCCCTTCCAGCGGAATGCCCACGCTACCCAGCGTCGCCAGCAGCACCACGAAGGAAACGCCCGGCACGCCCGCAATCCCTTTCGAGGTGACCATCAGCGTCAGCACCAGTATGATTTCCTGCCACAGCGACAGGTCGATACCGTACAGCTGCGCGATAAAGATCGCCGCAATACTCTGGTACAGCGTTGAGCCATCAAGGTTGAAGGAGTACCCGGTCGGCACCACAAAGCTGGTGATCGACGCCGGAGCGCCATAGGCCTCCATCTTCTCGATAATGCGCGGCAGCACGCTCTCAGAGCTGGCCGTGGAGTAAGCCAGAATCAGTTCATCTTTCAGGATACGAATCAGAATCCAGACGCTCAGACCGCACAGACGCGCCACGATGCCCAACACCACCAGCGCGAAGAACAGAATCGCGAAGTGTACCAGCAGCACCAGTTTCGCCAGCGGCCACAGCGACGCAAAACCAAAGTTCGCCACGGTCACGGCGATCAGCGCAAACACCCCGACCGGCGCGTAACGCATCACCATGTGGGTCACTTTAAACATGGTTTCTGAGATGGAGCGGAACACGGTGACCAGCGGTTCACGGTGAGTCGCAGGCAGGGAAGACAGACCCAGGCCAAACAGCACCGAGAAGAAGATAATCGGCAGCATGTCGCCCTTCGCCATCGACGCGACAATATTGGTCGGAACCAGTGACAAAATCGTGCCCATCAAACCGTGCGCATGGCTTTGTACTTCCGCCGTCGTGCTTTGGTATTTCGAAATATCCACGGTCGCCAGTTGCGACATATCAATCCCGGAACCGGGTTGAAACACGTTCGCCAGTGTAATACCGAGGATAATGGCGACGGTCGTGATCACTTCGAAATAGATAATGGTTTTGGCACCGATACGCCCTAACTGTTTCGCATCGCCGACACCGGCAATACCGACAATCAGAGTGGAAATAACAATCGGAACGACGATCATTTTGATCAGATGGATAAAGATATCACCCGCCGGTGACAGCAGGTTGGCAACCAGCCATTCGCGGCTGTCGCTGTGATAATGCAGATAACTGCCCAGAAGAATACCCAGCACCATGGCCAGCAAAATCTGCCAGGCCAGGCTGATTTTCAAGTTTTTCATAACAACAGACTTCCTCAATGAAGCGCCGTTCTGCATTCAAAAAAGGATGAGAACAGTACATACTGAAAGGGTATGAATTGTGTTGCGTTCGTTTGTGGAGTTTTTTAACGCGCATAATCAGTACCATTTGCATGGCATACTGCGCAACCCTTTCAGAACAGGGCATCTAACTGATTTTATGCATAATAACGCGAGTTTATCGCGATCATCATGAATAACTATTTGTTATGGAAAGATTTTTATTTCCTCAAAAACGAATAATACCTTTCTGGAATTATTTTAACGCCACCGTTCATTCGCTTACTTTTTAAACAGCAAAAACGACACAAATCACAAAAAAACAAAATTATTTCTGACGATTCTGCAACAACTTCGCCATATTAATAGCGTCAATGAGTTGCACGCGATTAACCCTTGGCGAGTTCAAATCCAGTAATTTTTGCCAGAATGCGATGGCCTGCACATAATCAGCCTGCATAAACGCATCAGCGGCCAGCAGCATTAACGCGGTGACTTCCGAAGCATCAAGCGCCAGCGCTTTATCGATCATTTCACGCGTTTCCGGCGTCATATGCTGCCCGGACTGGTAATAGCGCACCGTCGCCAGCGCCGAATAGATCTCCGCGTTCTCTCCCCGCAGGCGCAGCGCCTGCTGATACGCCAGCAGAGCATTGTCATAGGCATTACGCCAGAGGTAGTACTCGCCCAGCGTCGCCCACTGCGCGCTGTCCTGTGGGTTTGCGCGAATCGCCGCCTGCAACGTCAGTAACTGCTTTTCCGCCGTCGGTTCATCGGTAAACGCCCGCAGCGGATCGGCCAGACGCTGCTGTTCCTGGCGAACGGCCTGCCATTTTGACGACGCCAGATAGCCGCCGACGCAAGCCATCACCATGACGATCGCAACGGCCAGCAGCGCTTTCACCGGCAGCGGGCGCGACGGCGCGTCCGAAGCCACAGGCTCCGCCAAATCATGATGCAATTCCTGTTGTAGCTGCGCCGCGTCCTGACCCGCCAGCGCCTGCTGCGCCTGGCGCTGGCTGTGACGCAGCAGCAGTACGCTCACCTGATGCAGACTCATTCACTCCCCCTCCTCTTTACGCTGACGCGCTATCACTCGCCACAGCGCCACGCCCACCAGCAGCAACAGCAGGAAAGGCAGCGCCCACAGCAGCAACGTTTGCCCGGTTAGCGCCGGGTTGTAGAGGACAAACTCACCGTAGCGTTCGGTCATCCAGGCGGTGATTTCCTCTTCGCTTTTACCTTCCGCCACCATGGTATAGACCTGATGGCGCATACTGACCGCTACCGGCGCGTTGGATTCCAGCAAGTTTTGATTCTGGCATTGCGGGCAGCGCAGCTGGCTGGCAATAAATAGTGATTTTTCCTGCTGTTGCGCGTTTTCAAAGCGCCAGGTGTCCACAACCTGGGCATACGTTGCGAAGGTGATGAAAAACAAAATGATAGCCAAGAGTAAACCTATTCTGCCGGATGGCGCTGCGCTTATCTGGCCTACAATGTGTTGCGCACCCCGTACGCCGCCATCCGGCAACGCGTTGATTAATTTACTCATCACGCTTCCTCCCACGCCAGCCGCTGAGCGCCGCGCCTGCAATCATCAACAGCCCTCCGCCCCAGATCCAGCGCACGCCGGTCTGGACATACAGACGCATGGCATAGCGATCCTGCCCGGTTTTTTCGCCCATTACCGCATACCAGTCATGCAGCAGATTCCAGCGAATCCCCGGCTCCATCATCTGCTGACGGCGCGCCGCGTAAAAACGCCGCTCTGGCGTGACGCGCCCGATGTGCCGTTTATCCTGCTCAATGGCGATCTGCGCTTTCTCGGTGGTGTAATTGCCTTTCGCCTCCAGATCGAGACGTTCAAAACGAAACGTGTAGCCTGCCAGTTCCACCTGCTCTCCGGGGCGCAGATTAAGGCTGATCTCGTGCCGACTGCCGCTGGAGAAAATAATCCCGGCGGCGATAATCAGTACGCCGGTGTGCGCCAGCAGCGCCGGAAGCTGGCGGCGCACAGACACTCTCCGGCTTCTGATTGTCGCCAGTACGATAACTAACAGCATCAGCAGCCCAAACGGCAGCGTGGCGCGATTAAAATAGGGCGCGCCGACGGAGAGGCGCCCCCAGCCGAACAGGCCGTAAATCATCGGATAGAGCGTCCCGATAAGCACAATCAGCAGCACGGCGCTAAAAAGCAGCAGCGCGGCCAGAATCATCATCTCCCGCGACCAACTGCCAAAACGCGCATTCTGGCGGACTTGCTGGCCTCGCCACGCGTACAACCCGAGCGACGCCAGGCTCAACACGGTAAACAGCGCGAACAGCGGCACCGCACGCACGTTATCCAGCGCAAAGGCATGGACAGAAACCAGAATGCCGGAGCGCACAATCAGTGTGCCCAGCAGGGATAAAATCAGCGTCAGAATCGCCAGCAGCAAAGACCAGTGGCGGAAGATGCCGCGCCGGCGGGAAACGAACAGGCTGTGCAGTAGCGCGCTGGCGGAAAGCCAGGGTAATAAAGAGGCGTTTTCCACCGGGTCCCAGAACCACCAGCCGCCCCAGCCCAGTTCGCAGTACGCCCACCACGACCCGAGAATGATGCCCAGCGTCAGCGCGCACCAGCCGGGGAGCGCCCAGCGCCAGCAGACCCAGGCAGTGGCCGCGCTAAAGCCGCCGCGCAGCAATGACGCCAGCGCAACGCCCGCTGCGACCATCAGGCCGCCATAGCCCAGATAAAGCAGCGGTGGATGGAGAATCAGCCCCAGGTGTTGCAGCATCGGATTGAGATCGCGCCCCTCAATCGCGGGCGGAAAGATACGCACGAACGGGTCCGACCAGACCACGACAAACAGCAGCAGCAGGGCGGTCATCATCGACAGAATACAGAGCGTTAGCGGAAAGAGCGCATCGCGCTCGCCTTTGCACCGCCAGGCGAACAGCGCGCTCCAGCCGGAAAGGAACAGCACCCACAGCAGCAGCGATCCTTCATGACCGCCCCACACCGCCGCCAGTTTTAATCCCCACGGCAGCAGGCTGTAGCTATGCTGTGCAACGTAGACAACCGAAAAATCGCTGGTAAGAAAGCAGAAAACCAGAATAGCGAACGCCAGTAATAACAGCGCGAATTGCGCCAGGACGCCGATTATCGCCAGACGTCTGATGCCCTGCCAGCGCTGGCGCAACCCCACCAGCGTGGCAAGTGGGGTCAACACGTTGACCCCAAGACTCAGTAATAATGCCAGAAAACCGGCTTCAGGAAGGAATACGTCCAGAGATCACCCTGCCTAAGCTCACGCGACCGTTAGCTGTCCCGCATAAAGAATGAAAAAGCGCAGCAGCAGGACACCGGTCAGGCTGGCGCCGCATACCGCCAGCACGCCGTGAAACGTCGAACTGCGATTCGCCCAGGGCTTCAGCAGCATTGGCACAATCAGCCCCAGCCCCGCGACGCCAAGCCAGAACCACCATGTCCAGAATCCGCCGCCCAGCGCCGCAGTCAGCGCGCGCATTTTACCGTCATCGCCCAACGCCAGCCCAACGAAGAACGCCGCCAGCAGGAAGATTTCCAGCCAGACGACCGGCGTTTCCATGCGATGCACAAAATGCGCTTCAGTGCTGTGCGGATTGCTGCGATGACGCAAGGCCATCGCAATCAGCGCCACCGCCGCCCCGGAAGAGATCCCCGAGAACAGGAACAGCACCGGCAGGATCGGGTTATTAAGGAACGGATAGGACTTCAGCGCCGACAGCAGGAAGCCGGTATACGCCCCCAGCAGTACCGCCAGCACCAGCATTACCGTCTCAAGCAGGCGATGGAACGGCGTCAGCAACGTCAACGCTTTTTGCACCATCCCCAGACGCGGCAACCAGCGCTGTTGCAGGGCAAGCACCTCTTTTTCAAAGATTTTCGCCAGCCACAGAACCAGCACCACCATATAGAGCTGGAACAGCATGACGCCCATCGACATCACCGACGTGAAGCTGTAGTGGAACATCAGTTTCCAGAAGGTCCACGGACGCGTCAGGTGAAAGATCAGGATCAGCAGACCAAGAATAATTGCCCCCGGCCCCACCACCAGCGTCGTACGCAGCAGCGTGCTGTCCGCCCCGCCCGCTTCCGGGTGAATGCGGCGCAGCAAAATAGCCAGCGTCACTAACCCGGCAGAAATACCAATCAGAAACAGATAGATGGCGATGGGCCAGTCCCACACCAGCGATTCAAAATGGAAAGCAGAAGCGTGCGTCATTGGCTCACCTCCCCAAATTTAAAGGGAACGCGGTAGACCTTCGGTTTCGTACCCAGCGCCAGCTTGTAGCGGTAGGTGGTTTTCTGCCGCAGCAGACGAGAGATGTCGCTGTTGGGATCGTCCAGGTTGCCAAACGTCAGCGCCTTTGTCGGGCAGGACTCGACGCAGGCGGGCAACTTACCCGCTTTCAGGTTGGTTTTCCGGCAGAAATCGCACTTATCCGCCGTCTTGCTGACCGGATGGATAAAGCGTACGCGGTAAGGACACGCCGCAATGCAATACTGGCAGCCGACGCACAGATCCGGGTTCACATCAACGATACCGCTGGCGGCATCGCGGAATGAGGCCCCGGTCGGGCAAACGTCAACGCAGGGCGCATGGTCGCAGTGCTGGCACGAATGACGGAAGAATTGATACTTCACGTCAGGAAACGTCCCCTGCGGCTCGCTGCGGATAATCGTCAGACGCGACACACCCTCCGGCACCTGGTTCACTTCCCGACAGGCATCCATACAGGCGGTACAGCCGATGCATAATGACTCATCATGCACCATGCCGTAACGCACGCCGTTGATATTCAACGTTTTCGCCACCACGCGTCCTGCTGTTCCGCTGACCGCCACCAGCGCGCCGACGCGGGTGATAAACTGGCGACGAGAGCAACTCATGGATGCTCCTTAAGCAAGGGAACGGACGCCGGGTTAAAGTGCGGATTGGTGCGCTGATCGCTGTGGCAATCGACGCAAATCTTAATCCGTCCTTTCTCATTGAGCGTCTGCATCGTATCTTGCTGTGGATGCAGCGAGTGACAGCTGGCGCACGCCACTTTGGTCACATGGACATCATGCGGCCAGAACGCTTTTTGCAGCTGCTCAGGCAGGTGGCAGGACATACAGACGCTGTTCTGCTGCTCTACCGTATACATCGGGTCGTTAAAGCGCATCACATCTTTCACCCCTTCGCGGTGTTTAGGCGATGGCTGACCGTGACAGTTGGTGCACGTAACCGGCAGCTTGTTGTTCGGGTTAACGACAGAAGCGTGCTTACCGTGCATACCCTCGGTATCCGGCTTGTGGCAATCCAGACAAGCAGCATCTGGATTACGCTGCTGGGTGACCGTCCAGCGTTGCTCTGAGCCCTGCGGCGTTGGGGTAGCGGTTATCCCACACAGGCTCCAGAACAGACCTGACGCCAGCACCCCAGCAGTTAATAACGAACGTAATACGCTCATATTCACTCCGTTGAGTTATCCGCCTCTTACGAGGCGGAATGTGGGGTTATTGGCTTAACAGACCGTTTTTACGCGCCTGATCTTCCCATTGCGGAATCACCGTCTTGATGAAGTCCTGCTTCTCGGCGTTGATTTGCTGCATGTTCAAACCAATCGCTTTCTGGGCTTTCTCTTTGGTGGAGATATCCGGCAGCGGGATTTCATGAGTGATGCCTTTACTGCCCAGCAGACGCACCAGTTTGGTACGGGCATCCGCCGCTTTATCCATCGCGCCGCCCAGCATACGCAGACCTTCATCCGGGGCATGCATATGGATGCCGTGCGAGGCAATCGCCAGATCCCAGCGCCACTGCGCATGACGGATATCGTCCAGAATCGGTTTCATTTCCGCTTCTGTCGCGCCCGCATCCCACGCGGCTTTCGCTTCGAAATGCGCGTGTACTAACTGATCTTCAACCTTGATTTTCAGGTCATGAATCGCCTGTTTACGCTCAGCAACCACTTTTTGCAGGGAGGCTTTATCCTGGGTGTGGCAGTTGGCGCAGGTCTGGGCGAAGTTATCAAACGGGTTGCCAATCTTATGGTCGGTGTAGAGTTTGCCTTCGGCGTTTTGCACTTTCGGCATGTGACAATCAATACAGGTCACGTTGTTCTTGCCGTGAATGCCCACGCTCCAGGTTTCATATTCCGGGTGCTGCGCTTTCAGCATTGGCGTTTTCGACAGCGGGTTTGTCCAGTCAGAGAAGGCGATGGCGTCGTAATATTTCTCCATATCCTCGACTTTTGTTCCCTCATCCCACGGGAATTTGACGGCTTTGTTTTTACCGTCAAAGTAGTACTCCACATGGCACTGCCCGCACACCATAGATTGCTGGTCAAAACGACTGGCTTTATCAAACGGTTTGCCGATGGTTTCCATCGCGCGCTCGGCATAAGGACGGGAGAGCGTTAACGCCGGTTTGCCTTTGGCGAAATCGTCTGAGGCGGTGTTATGGCAGTCGGCGCAGCCCAGGGCATTGACGATTTCCGGGCCGCCGCGCGCCCATTTACCGTGGAAGTAGCCGTCTTCGCCATCTTTCTGGATCAGACGCGCCACATCCGGGCTTTTACAGCTCCAGCAGGCCATCGGCAATGGGCCATCTTCGGCATTTTTCGGTGCGCCGGTACGCAGGGTTTCACGCACATCGGTAACCGCATAAGCGTGCCCGCGCGGCTTATTGTAGTCACGCGAGAAGGGGTATCCCGCCCACAGGATCACCAGACGTGGGTCTTCTGCCAGCGCATCTTCACGCGTTGACTGTTCTGACGTCGCTTTCCATGAGAGATATTGATCGGGATGCTGAGGGGCGAAGGTTTCATTCTTCGCTTCAACGGTGACGGTCTTTGCGGGAACGGACGTTTGTTCAGCGTATACAGAGGAAATGAAAAAAAACGGTAATATCAGGCTGAAGAAACGGCGTGCGCGTAATATTGTCCTTGCCATAGAGGTCTCATCCAGATTGCGCCATTGCCTTCAATGGCGGTTCTTTATTTTGTTTTTCCACAACAGCAACCGCACGAATACTGTCATGACATTGCTCCCCTCTATGTGTAACAAAAAACCACATTAAAAATGTTGTCTTTAATCAATTGTAAGTGCATGTAAAATACCACTTTAGAGTTATACCACCCTCCTTAAACCTACTCCTTTCGTTAGCATTCGACGCGGATCACTTTTTCAACAACTCGCCTGTAACTGCATGTTATCGCGGGTATTAATCCATTTTTGCGAGATTCCTTCAAAAATCACTTTGCCGTTTATTTGCACAGTTCCGTTATTGCGTGATCTGCCGCGCAAATACTAAACAAAACTGCCAAAGCCCCTACATTTAACTTTTGTGAGACATATTATTAACATCTTACAAGGAGAACAAAAGCCATGAGCCAAATACATAAACACGCTATTCCCGCAAACATTGCGGATCGTTGTCTGATAAACCCGGAGCAGTATGAGGCGAAATATCAACAATCTATTAACGAGCCAGATACCTTTTGGGGTGAACAGGGAAAGATTCTCGACTGGATTACACCGTATAAAAAAGTGAAGAACACCTCCTTTGCGCCCGGCAACGTGTCGATTAAATGGTATGAAGATGGCACGCTGAACCTGGCGGCAAACTGCCTTGACCGCCATCTGCAAGAAAACGGCGACCGTACCGCCATCATCTGGGAAGGCGATGACGCCACCCAGAGCAAACACATTTCATATCGCGAATTGCATCGCGATGTTTGTCGTTTCGCCAATACGCTGCTGGAGCTGGGCATTAAGAAAGGCGACGTCGTGGCTATTTATATGCCGATGGTGCCGGAGGCGGCGGTGGCGATGCTGGCCTGCGCGCGCATTGGCGCGGTGCATTCGGTGATCTTCGGCGGCTTCTCGCCGGAAGCGGTTGCCGGGCGAATCATCGACTCCAGCTCACGTCTGGTGATCACCGCCGATGAAGGTGTGCGTGCCGGACGCGGCATCCCGCTGAAAAAGAACGTCGATGATGCGCTGAAAAACCCGAATGTGAACAGCGTTGAACATGTGGTGGTTTTAAAACGTACTGGCGGGAAAGTCGACTGGCATGAAGGCCGCGATCTGTGGTGGAGCGACGTGATTGAGAAATCCAGCGCTGACCATCAGCCGGAAGAGATGAATGCGGAAGACCCACTGTTTATCCTCTACACCTCCGGTTCAACCGGCAAGCCAAAAGGCGTGCTGCATACCACCGGCGGCTATCTGGTCTATGCCGCCACCACCTTTAAGTATGTCTTTGACTATCACCCGGACGATATCTACTGGTGCACCGCAGACGTAGGTTGGGTGACCGGGCACAGCTACCTGCTGTATGGGCCGCTGGCCTGCGGCGCAACCACCCTGATGTTTGAAGGCGTGCCAAACTGGCCGACGCCAGCGCGGATGGCGCAGGTGGTGGATAAGCACCAGGTTACTATTCTCTACACCGCCCCAACCGCTATTCGCGCTCTGATGGCGGAAGGCGATAAGGCGATTGAAGGCACCGATCGCTCTTCGCTGCGCATCCTCGGTTCCGTCGGCGAACCAATCAACCCGGAAGCGTGGGAATGGTACTGGAAGAAGATCGGTAACGAAAAATGCCCGGTAGTGGACACCTGGTGGCAGACCGAAACCGGTGGATTCATGATCACGCCGCTGCCCGGCGCGACTGAACTGAAAGCCGGTTCCGCCACGCGTCCGTTCTTTGGCGTACAGCCCGCGCTGGTGGATAACGAAGGCCACCCGCAGGAAGGGGCGACCGAAGGCAATCTGGTGATTACCGACTCCTGGCCGGGTCAGGCGCGTACCCTGTTCGGCGATCACGAGCGTTTTGAGCAGACCTACTTCTCTACCTTCAAAAACATGTATTTCAGCGGCGACGGCGCGCGTCGTGATGAAGATGGTTACTACTGGATCACCGGGCGCGTCGATGACGTACTGAACGTTTCCGGCCATCGTCTGGGCACGGCGGAGATTGAATCCGCGCTGGTGTCGCATCCGAAGATTGCCGAAGCCGCGGTGGTCGGTATTCCGCACAACATCAAAGGCCAGGCCATCTACGCCTATGTCACGCTGAATCACGGCGAAGATCCGTCGCCGGAGCTGTATACCGAAGTACGCAACTGGGTACGTAAAGAAATTGGCCCGCTGGCAACACCGGACGTGCTGCACTGGACAGACTCACTGCCGAAAACGCGTTCCGGCAAAATCATGCGCCGTATTTTGCGCAAAATCGCAGCGGGCGATACCAGCAATCTGGGCGATACCTCAACTCTCGCCGATCCTGGCGTGGTCGAGAAACTGCTCGAAGAGAAGCAGGCCATCGCAATGCCTTCATAACCCTAACCGTGAAATGCCCGATGGCGCGCTGCTTATCGGGCCTACAGGTTCAACATCGCTTGTAGGCCCGATAAGGCTTCAGCCGCCATCCGGCAAAATAAAAAAATCCCCCTACCTTATCTCTGGAGACTCTGTGATGAATGACAATATTTATCAACGGATAGAAGACAGTGCGCGTTTCAGGGAGTTAGTCGAAAAACGGCAACGGTTTGCCACCATCCTGTCGGTCATCATGCTGGCGGTTTATATCAGCTTTATTTTACTGATCGCCTTCGCGCCGGGCTGGCTGGGCACCCCGCTACACGCCGGCACCAATGTCACCCGGGGTATTCCAATTGGGGTGGGCGTCATTCTGATCTCCTTCATCCTGACCGGTATTTACATCTGGCGGGCGAATGGTGAATTCGACCGTCTTAACAAAGCCGTACTGCACGAGGTTAAAGCATCATGAAGAGAGTCCTGACGGCGCTTGCCGCCACACTACCCTTCGCTGCAAACGCAGCGGATGCCATTAGCGGTGCAGTAGAACGCCAGCCAACCAACTGGCAGGCAATCGTCATGTTCCTGATTTTCGTGGTGTTTACGCTCGGCATCACCTACTGGGCCTCTAAACGCGTTCGTTCACGCAGCGACTATTACACGGCAGGCGGGAATATTACCGGCTTCCAGAATGGGCTGGCGATCGCCGGCGACTATATGTCCGCCGCGTCGTTCCTCGGGATTTCCGCTCTGGTGTTCACCTCCGGCTACGACGGGCTGATCTACTCCCTTGGCTTCCTGGTGGGCTGGCCTATCATTCTGTTCCTGATCGCCGAGCGCTTGCGTAACCTGGGTCGCTATACCTTTGCCGACGTCGCCTCTTACCGACTGAAACAGGGGCCGATCCGCATTCTGTCTGCCTGTGGTTCGCTGGTGGTCGTGGCGCTTTACCTCATCGCCCAGATGGTGGGGGCAGGTAAACTGATCGAGCTGTTGTTCGGTCTGAACTACCACATTGCGGTGGTGCTGGTGGGCGTTCTGATGATGATGTACGTCCTGTTCGGCGGCATGCTGGCAACGACATGGGTACAGATTATCAAAGCCGTACTGCTGCTGTTCGGCGCCAGCTTTATGGCGTTCATGGTCATGAAGCACGTCGGCTTTAGCTTCAACAACCTGTTCACCGAAGCGATGGCGGTACACCCGAAAGGTTCAGCCATTATGAGCCCGGGTGGTCTGGTCAACGACCCGATCTCCGCGCTGTCATTAGGCCTGGGGCTGATGTTCGGTACGGCAGGCTTACCGCACATTCTGATGCGTTTCTTTACCGTCAGCGATGCCCGCGAAGCGCGTAAGAGCGTGTTCTACGCCACTGGCTTTATGGGTTATTTCTACATCCTGACCTTCATTATCGGCTTTGGCGCGATCATGCTGGTCGGCGCGAACCCGGAGTATAAAGATGCCGCAGGCGCGTTAATCGGCGGCAACAACATGGCGGCGGTTCATCTGGCGAACGCGGTAGGCGGCAACCTGTTCCTCGGCTTTATCTCTGCGGTAGCCTTCGCAACGATCCTGGCGGTCGTGGCCGGTCTGACGCTGGCAGGCGCATCGGCGGTATCTCACGACCTGTACGCGAACGTGTTTCGTAAAGGCGCGACCGAACGCGAAGAATTGCGGGTATCGAAAATTACCGTACTGGTGCTGGGCGTGATTGCCATCATTCTGGGTGTGCTGTTTGAAAACCAGAATATCGCCTTCATGGTCGGCCTGGCGTTTGCCATCGCGGCGAGCTGCAACTTCCCAATCATCCTGCTCTCCATGTACTGGTCGAAGCTGACCACGCGCGGCGCGATGATGGGCGGCTGGTTAGGTCTGGTGACGGCTGTCGTGCTGATGGTTCTCGGCCCAACGATTTGGGTGCAAATCCTCGGCCACGAAAAAGCCATCTTCCCGTATGAGTATCCGGCGCTGTTCTCCATCAGCGTTGCCTTTATCGGGATCTGGTTCTTCTCCGCTACCGATAATTCTGCGGAAGGTAATCGCGAGCGTGAGCAGTTCCGCGCCCAGTTCATCCGTTCCCAGACCGGGTACGGCGTTGAGCAAGGCCGCGCGCATTAATTCAGTGCACTCCTCCGGCCCCCGGGTCGGAGGACAACATCAGAACATCACTTTTGCGACCAGCGGCGCCGCCAGCACCATCATCACACCGGACAGCATCATCACCAGACTGGCGACGACGCCCTCCTGCTGACCCAGTTCATACGAACGCGCCGTACCGGCCCCATGTGATGCCGCGCCAAACCCGGCCCCTTTTGCCATTCCTTCACGAATAGACAGGCGCAAAAACAGCGCATCGCCAACCGCCATCCCGAACACGCCGGTCACCACCACAAAGAGCGCCACTAAATCCGGCTGACCGCCCAGCGGCTCTGCCGCCGCCAGCGCAAATGGCGTGGTGACGGAACGCACGGCCAGGCTGCGCTGAATCTCATCCGGCAGCGTAAACAGGCGCGCCAGCCAGACGGAACTGGTGACCGCCACCACGGTTGCCGTTACCACGCCCGCCGTCAGCGACATCCAGTGGCGTTTAATGATGGCGAGATTATCGTAAACCGGAACGGCAAACGCGATGGTCGCCGGGCCTAACAACCACAGCAGCCAGTGCGATTCGCCAATGTAGTTCTGCCAGGAGATATGGCCAAACACCAGTATCAATACCAACAGCGCGGGCGTGAGCACCAGCGGCATCAACGGCAGCTTACGAAAGCGACGATACAGCCGCTTATTGACGAAATAGATCCCCAGCGTGATGACCAGGCACAGTACGCTTAGCTGAAAATTACTCACGGTTTACCCTGCTCATCTCATAGCGGTATACGTTATCCACCACCCATGCGGTTGCGCCAAGCACCATCAGCGTGCTGATCGCAATCACGGCGAAGATGCGCCAGCCGTCCATCAACAGCAGTTGCGCATAGTTAACGACCGCCACCACGGCGGGGACAAAGAACAGCAGCATTTCCGCCAGTAGCCAGCGTGCGCCCGCACGAACCCAGTTAAGCGGGATCACCCGACAGACAATCAGCGCCAGCATCAACGCCATCCCAACCAGATTGGCGGGAAGCGGCAGATGCAGCCATGAAACAAGATATTGAGCAAAAACAAATAAACCTGCATACAGCAGTACCTGAACCGGTATCTGGAGTCGTTGCATAACAGCAGGCGTAACGCGGCTTATCGCCACAGCCATGAGGGAATGTCCTGAAAAATAAAACGGAACGCCAGTATAGAGAGCGCCCGTCCACTACTGAAATGAATTAAACTCATTGCAGGCATAGTCTTAAGGAATAATCATGGATATCAGAACGCTGCGTTATTTTGTCGAGGTGGTGCGCCAGCAGAGTTTCACCCGCGCAGCGGAGAAGTTATTTGTCACTCAGCCCACCATCAGCAAGATGCTGAAGAATCTGGAAGATGAGCTTAATTGCACGCTGCTGATCCGCGATGGGCGACGTCTGCTGCTGACGGATACCGGGCGCGTGGTGTTCGAGCGCGGCCTGGCGATCCTCGCCGAATTTCGCCAGCTGGAAGCAGAGCTGGGCGATATCAACCATCTCAATAAAGGGCTGCTGCGGCTTGGCATCCCGCCGATGGTCGGCATGCTGATGGCCGGGCCGATTAGCCTGTTTCGCCAGCGTTATCCGGGTGTGGAACTGAAGATTGCAGAATTTGGCGGCTTGACGGTACAGCAGGCGGTAATGAACGGCGAGCTGGATGTGGCGATGACCGCGCTGCCGGTGGAGGAAGAGAGCGGGCTGACGACCTTGCCGCTGTTCAGCCACCCGCTATGCGTGCTGGTGCCGCGTTCTGGTAAGTGGATGGCGTGCGAGTCGATTTCCCCCGAAGCGCTGGCGGAGCATCCCCTGCTTATCTACAACGAAGATTTTGCGTTGAATCGCCAGTTGATGCGGCTTTTTAAGCAGCATGATGTGAAGCCGCGTATTGCGGTACGCAGCGGTCAGTGGGATTTCCTGGCCGCTATGGTGCAGGCCGGCGTCGGAATTGCGATTTTGCCGGAGCCGATTTGCCAACGGCTGGATAAACAAACCCTGCGCTGGCTCCCGCTGGAGAGTGATTTACGCTGGCAGTTGGGCATGATCTGGCGCGAAGGCGTTTATTTGTCCCACAGCGCCAGGGCGTGGTTGACGTGTTGCGAAGGGTTCTGGTTAACGCAGGAATAACGCCTCGCTCGCCGGATGGCGGCGCAAGCGCCTTATCCGGCCTACGGGAATGCATTTTGTAGGCCCGGTAAGCAAAGCGCCACCGGGCGATACGGGTGCTTACTGATTCTCGATCAACAATGCTTCCAGCAAATCCAGGTCATGCAGCAGTTTTTGCAGGGTTTCGTTACTGATCTCACGCGTCGCGCGCAGGTGGTACAACTCTGCACGTTCCGAGCGTAGCGCCGCCAGGCGGAAGCGCCGTTCAAGGTTCTCTTCCTGCATTGAGCTTTCCACATCGTTACGCCCATCGGCGCGGCGACGCAGGTTACCAATCACGCGGGAGCTGACCTCGGTGAGCAACTGGTTATCGATGTTCTCTTCGGTATCCGCCGCCAGACGCTCTTCCATCTTCTGAATCGCGACAATCGCCACTTCCGCCGTGGCGGCGCGGGCGATTCGCTCCTCTTTCTGCTGCTGTGAGTGATCGCCCACTTCCAGATGTTGCAGCAGAATCGGCAGCATCACGACCCCCACAAACAGCGAGAACAAAATCACGCCCGCCGCAAGGAATACCAGCTCATAGCGCGCCGGGAAGCCGTTACCATCCGGCAACAATAGCGGGATAGAGAGCACACCGGCCAGCGTAATCGCCCCGCGTACCCCCGCAAAGGAGGCGATGAGGACTTCACGCATCGTCCAGGCGCCAAACTCCATCGGCTTTTTCTTCAGGAAGCGATTACTGAAGTTCTTCATCGTCCACAGCCAGCCAAAGCGCACCAGCATCAGCGCGGCATAAATCAGCACGATATCGGTGAACAGCATCCAGGTTTCAACGTTGGGATCGGCTTCCGCCGCCACCAGCGACGACTCCAGAATCCCTGGCAGTTGCAGACCCAACAGCAGAAAGACCATGCCGTTAAAGACAAACTCCAGCATCGCCCAGGTGCTGTTGGCGCGCAGACGCATCGCCAGCGGCGCGCGACGCATAACGCCGGAGCGGGTGATGGTCATCCCGGCCGCCACAGCGGCAAGAATGCCGGATACGCCGATATGTTCCGCAATCAGGTAGGAGGCGAACGGCAGCAGGAACAGCAAGACGATTTGCGTCGCTGGCTCATCCCCGCCCCAACGGCTCAGGAAACGCAGGGAGCGACCGTATAACCAACTGACGACAAAGCCCGCCAGAATACCGCCCACTGCGACTTTAAAGAACTCCACCGTCGCCCCGCCGACGGTAAACACCATCGTCCCCATCGCCACTGCGACGGCAAATTTCAACGACACCAGGCCGGACGCGTCGTTCATCAACGCCTCGCCTTGCAGGATGCCCATAATTTTCTTCGGAATGCGCCCCTCGCCGACAATGCCGGAAAGCGCAACCGCATCGGTCGGCGACAGCACGGCAGCCAGCGCGAAGGCCGGTATCAGCGGAATACCCGGCACCAGCCAGTAAATCATAAAGCCAATTCCGACCACCGTGACCAGCACCAGCGCCAGCGCCAGGCCGAAAATCTCTCGCCCATGTTCGAGAAACTCCCGGGTCGGCGTTTTCCAGCCATCTGCGAACAACAGCGGCGGAATAAACAGCACCAGGAACAGTTCAGGGTCAAATTCCACATGCAAACCAAACGTCGGCCATGCCAGCAGCGCGCCAATGGCGATTTGCATGAGGGGTAAAGGAAGCTGGAAGGGCAATACACGAGTAAATACCCCCGACAGCGAGACCACAAGGGTCATGATGAGTATTGTGAAGAAGATTTCCATGCGTTCCCTGTTTGCGATATTTCTTATGTTTTAAAACGTGAGGCGTCGTGCCTCAATTCTATCTTCCTCAGAGTAACGCAAAAGACAACGGGATGTGTCCTGAAAATAAAAACGGGCGGCAAAAGCCACCCGTTTTTAGAGGACGCCAGGAATCAGATAGCCCAGCCGCCCGCATAGAAGGCGACCAGCGCTACGGCAATCACCACGGTGCCGACGTTCAGCTTACGCCATTCGCCCGACACAATGCGGCCGATCACCAGCGTAGCAAAACCAATCATAATGCCGGTTACGATGTTGCAGGTCAGGACGATAAACACCGCCGTGATCAGACCCGCCATCGCATCCACAAAGTCAGCGAAGTCGATTTTCGCCACGTTGCTCAGCATCAGCAGGCCGACGTACATCAGCGCGGGCGCGGTCGCGTAGACCGGAACCAGATAAGAGAGCGGAGAGAGGAACAGGATCAGCAGGAACAGGACGCCGACGGTGATCGCCGTCAGACCCGTTTTACCGCCTGCCGCCGTACCCGCCGCCGATTCAATGTATACCGCCGCAGGCGCTGCGCCAACCAGACCAGAGAACACGCTGCTCAGGGAGTCGGTGGTCAGCGCTTTGCCGCCATCGATAATCTGCCCGTCTTTATCCAGCAGGTTCGCCTGGCCAGCGACCGCGCGAATCGTGCCGGTGGCGTCGAAAACAGCGGTCATCACCAGCGCCAGCACGCTCGGCAGGACGATCGGGTTCAGCGCGCCCATAATATCCAGGCTGCCAATCAGCGAGTTGCCGTGTTCATCACTTAAAGACGGCATAGCAAAAAAGCCGGAGAAATGGACGGATGGATCGAAGATCAAACCCACAACCGAAATACCAATAATGGTCAGCAGAATGCCGCCCGGCACCTTCAGTTTTTCCAGGCCGATAATGACCGCCAGACCAATCAGCGACATGATAACCGGGAAAGAATCAAAGTTACCCAGCGCGACCGGCAGACCGTCCAGCGGGTTCTTAATCACCAGACCCACGCCATTCGCGGCGATCAGCAACAGGAACAGGCCGATACCGATGCCGGTGCCGTGCGCCACGCCATGCGGCAGATTGCGCAGGATCCAGCTACGGATACCGGTCGCCGAGATGATGGTAAACAGCACGCCCATCAGGAATACCGCACCCAGCGCAACCGGAACGCTAATGTGCTGACCCAGCACCAGGCTAAACGCGGTGAAGGCGGTCAGCGAGATGGCGCAACCGATAGCCAACGGCAGGTTCGCCCACAGACCCATAACAATAGAACCGACGCCAGCCACCAGGCAGGTCGCCACAAATACGGCGGCAGGCGGGAATCCGGCTTTACCCAGCATCCCCGGAACCACGATAACGGAGTAGACCATCGCCAGGAAAGTCGTTAATCCGGCAACCACTTCCTGACGGACGGTGCTTCCACGGTGTGAAATTTTAAACCAGGCGTCGAGTGAACCGCCGGTACGCGCTGAAGGCGTAGACATAGAAAACATCCCCTGAGAGTTTATTTTTCGTCGAGTATGCGTGGTGGACAATCCACTGCCAGCGAAACGTCATCTCCTTGTGCTACGTTTGCAACAATAAGGGGTGTCGCAAAAAAGCAAACGTTTAACTCCGCGCATACAAAACGGGTAGTAAAAAAAGCAAACGATTATCCAGCGATAATACGGGGCTTTTCAACTAAACTTTGCGGCTTTTTGCTTATTTCTTTTCATCACGCTCAATAAATCGCCAGTCGATGCGCAAACGTTATCGTCAATGCGCAATCTGATAACATTTTTTCTCGGGCGGACGACTGACACATCCGTCTATCCGCCAGGGATCTCAAAAGGACCGCCTTGCTGGATAGCCCTTTGCCACGCCGGGCGCATCTCTACGCGCTTCTTCCAGGCGCTAATGTGCGTCAGGTCGTTAATTCCGCCTCGGCTCAGTAACGCAAACAGAGGAAAACTCATCTGGATATCCGCCATGCTGATATGTTCCCCGGCAAACCAGGGCTGCGCGGCAAGATGCGCATCAATGTAGCGCGCATGCGTCTCCAGTTGCGGGTTGAGATACGCTTTTTGCACGCCCTGCCCCAGAATGCCGCCCAGCGTGCGTAACCCAAATGGCACCGGCGGTTTACCCAGGCTGACAAACACCAGTTTCATTAACAGCATTGGCATTAACGAGCCTTCCGCATAATGCAGCCAGAACCGATACTGCCGTTTTTGCCGGGCATCGGCAGGTTTAAACTGCCCTGCGTGGTCATAGGTTTCCTGCAAATACTCCAGGATGGCGCCGGATTCGGCGAGGATCTCACCGTTATCTTCAATAACGGGCGATTTTCCAAGCGGGTGGATTTTTTTCAGCGCCGGTGGCGCAAGCATGGTTTTTTCACGCTGGTAGCGAACAATCTGGTAGGGCAGCGACAGCTCCTCCAGCGCCCAGAGCACGCGCTGGGAACGAGATTGATTCAAATGATGCACCGTCAGCATGGCTGTCTCCTGTTTTTCATTCAAATTAACTATAGAAAAGAGCGAGAGATGGCGTAAAAATTTCGGCTAAAAAACAGACAATACACTGGCAAACGGGCGGGCATGGCATACAATTACAGTATCAACACAAACCGGAACCTCCACCACGTGCTCGACTGAGGGGTGTTGATGTCGGGGGAAACCCTCCCGTGAACCAACGGGATAGAGCGAAAGACAAAGACCGGAAACAAACTAAAGCGCCCTTGCGGCGCTTTAGTTTTATGCGCGGCGATATGGCGCTCGCTTATCCGGCCTACGCGCGTCCCGGCGAAACGACATTTAATCATCTTCCAGCAATCGCGCCCCTGTTCCCTGCGTGCCAAGCTGATCGCCTGGGTTGCGCAGCGGGCAATCGCTACGCGACAAACAGCCGCAGCCGATGCAGCCGTCCAGTTCATCACGCAACGCCACCAGAGTATGAATACGTCTGTCCAGCTCCTCGCGCCATTGCGAAGAAAGCTGCTTCCACTCCTTTGCGCTCAGCGTATGCCCCTCAGGCAATACGCCAAACGCTTCGCCAATGGTCGCCAGCGGAATGCCAATACGTTGAGCAATCTTGATGATCGCCACATAGCGCAGCACATCGCGCTTATATCGCCGCTGATTGCCGCTGTTACGGACACTGCTGATAAGCCCTTTGCTCTCATAAAAGTGCAGCGCCGATACCGCCACACCGCTACGTTTCGCCACCTCACCCGGCGTCAGCAGGGACTTTATACGCGGTAATTTCTTTTCCATAAATCGCTTTACCTCAAGTTAACTTGAGGAATTATACTCGCCCGCAGACAAAACGACGAATCGAACACTGAGAAAGAGGCAGCAATATGTCCCATCAGCAGATAATTCAGACCCTTATTGAATGGATTGATGAACATATCGACCAACCGCTGAACATTGATGTGGTCGCAAAAAAATCAGGTTACTCGAAGTGGTATTTACAGAGGATGTTCCGCACGGTGATGCATCAGACGCTGGGCGACTATATTCGTCAGCGCCGACTCCTGCTGGCCGCCGTAGAGCTACGAACGACCGAGCGCCCCATTTTTGATATCGCGATGGATCTGGGATATGTGTCGCAACAGACATTTTCGCGCGTCTTCCGCCGCGAGTTTGACCGCACGCCCAGCGACTACCGTCATCGTCTGTAACCTTACTGCCCGCGCTGCATCAGGAGTGCGGGCGACTGTTGCAGCCACTGAATAAACGCCTGCGGCGGCATCGCCTTCGCAAAATACCATCCCTGACAATACTGAACGCCGCGCTTGAACAGCCAGTTCACCTGATCTGCCGTTTCCACGCCTTCGGCAATGGCCTTCAGGTGTAAGCTTTGCGCCATTTCGATGATATGTTCCGCGATCAGATGGCTGGTGCTATTGGTGGTCAGCGTATCGATAAAGGATTTATCAATCTTCAGAATATCGACATTCAATGAATACAGGTTGTGCAGGTTTGAATACCCTGTTCCAAAATCATCAATCGCCACTTCAAAACCCGCCTGACGAAATGCCTGAATAACCGGCGTGGTTTTCGGCACGTCAATAAAGCCGCGCTCCGTCACTTCCACCTTAATTTGTTGCGCAAGAACGGAATGCTGGCGGGCTTTCTCCGCAATTAACGCGATAAGCCGGGAGGAGTGGAAATCAGAAGCGGAGAGATTAATAGAGATATAAAGATGAGGTTGCGAGGCGAGAAAATGTCCCAGATCGTTGAATACTTCTTCCACCACGTAATCGGTAATCTGTGCAATCATCCCCTCTTTTTCAGCCAGCGGGATAAACTCTGCCGGGCTCATCACCTGCCCTTCAAAACCAGGCCAGCGCAATAGCGCCTCCGCCCCCACGCATTTTTCATTTTGAATATCAATAATGGGCTGATAATAAAGACGCAGTTGACGTTTATCGATCGCTCGCTGCAACAAACGGCGCGGTGAATGATATTCCTCGCGCGTACGCGACCACATCAATAACACAATGATGCTACAGATAATGCCTAACGGCAGCGTTAACGTCGCCTGATGGTACAGGTTCTGATAGAAACGCGCGTTATCAGTGGAAACAATTATCGCGATCGGACGTTTTTCTGAATGGGCAATGGTATAGAAGCGATTATTTTGCTGAAAGGTAGATTCATCACGGTGCAGCAACGGTAATAATTGCTCGACGTTTGCCTGTTCGCTCACGGAGAAAAAGGAGTTCGTCACCGTGTCATATACGCCCCAGGCCAGAGTGGGATCGTCTGACATCACCTCGCTGTAAGACAACGGATTTATTACCGCGACATAGTGTCCTCTTTGCATATACGTCATTTTGTAGCCAGCAAAGAACGGCGTATCACGATAGTAATAAATAGAAACGTCTGGTTCTCGTTTATAATCTGCGGCAGGGATAATATAAGGACTGGCAGGCGCCATTACCGTAGAGCATAAAAAATGATCGTCTTGCGCATAAATTAACTCGCTGATATACAAACGACCACGAATAATATCCTGCATTCGTTTTTGATGCGCAGGAGTACAGGCTTTTCCCTGATACTGCTGTATCGCGTCGCGGGCCAGCTCCACCTGCTGGACAACCAGTTCCGTTTTTTCTAATGCCAGCTCGGCAAAAGAGTGCAGTTGATTACGGGTTTCAGACACCGCCCGCATGTGGGCAAACCATAGCGCCAGCATCACGGGGAGTAATACCACCATGATTGTTCCAAGGAATCTCAGCAACTTTCGTTGCGCGCTATGATTCATTTCGGCCCTGTATCCCTGAATTGTCTGTGCCTGTCATCATCAAGGCGGATGCTATAACAAACAGGTGATTACGTTGCATGAATTAAGCGACATTAGCAACAGACTTTTCCTGGTAAAAGTCTGATATTGACGGATGACGATAATATTTTCCCGTAAGGCAAACTTAAAGTTATGCTTATTTTTATTAGGGAATATTCTAATCCAAAAGGAGTAAGAATTTTCCAGGGTTTTTTCCGATTAATGCAGAAAAATTAAGTTAAATTTCCAGGCTGGTTAATTTTCCGGCGCTAATAAAATGGTAATAAAAATACATCTTCAATAACCAGCCCCATAATCTTCCGGTATAGCCCCCTTCAGATACCCATATTTAATTTGTGGTTATAAAGCGCACAAAAAAGGGTGCCCTGCACTGGCTAACAAACAATTTATTGTGATATAGTTCACAAAAATGATGAAACAGAAACGTTGTTTCATTCAGTGTCGATGTTATGCCCGTCGATAGCCAGAGTGTACCACGCCTTCCGTGAGCAACGCCGCGCTGTCCAGGGCACCTGCTATTCTCAGAGGAAATGTTTCATGGCTACCATAACCACTGGCGTGGTTCTTCTCCGCTGGCAACTGCTGAGCGCTGTGCTCATGTTTTTAGCCAGCACGCTCAATATTCGCTTTCGTAAATCCGACTATATCGGACTCGCGGTGATCAGTAGCGGCCTTGGCGTCGTGTCGGCCTGCTGGTTTGCAACCGGGTTACTCGGCATCACTCTGATGGATGTCTCCGCAATCTGGAACAATATCGAAGCCGTGATGGTGGAAGCCATGAGCCATACCCCGCCAGAGTGGCCGATGGTGTTGACCTGATGCTGATATAAGCCTCCGCCCGGAGGCTTTTTTATTCTCTCAAAAACAGCCAGTTAACCTTTATCCCGCTAAAATCGCCGTATCATTTATTGTAATGAGAACTATTCTCATATTAACATCCCCGCCGTGATGATTAACTTTTGATACTTTTCCGCTATGCCGACTCCAGTTCAGTGCGCTCCTTTAACGTTTGAATCGCTGTATCGCGCGCATCACGGCTGGCTGACGCACTGGCTGGCGCGAAAGTTACAGTCGGCGTTCGACGCCGACGACGTCGCCCAGGACACCTTCCTGCGTATTATTAACGGTGAATCTCTGACGGCGATTCGCGACCCAAAGTCGTTTCTCTGCACCGTCGCCAAACGGGTGATGATCGACCTTTTCCGCCGCAATGCGCTGGAAAAAGCGTATCTGGAGATGCTTGCGCAGTTACCCGAAACGCTGGCGCCTTCCGCTGAAGAAAAGCAGTCGCATCTCGAAACGCTGCAACTTGTCGACAGGATGCTGGACGGGTTGAGCGCCAAAGCGAGAACGGCCTTCCTGCTTTCTCAGCTTGACGGGCTGACCTACAGCGCCATCGCGCAACGTCTGAATGTTTCCGTCAGCTCGGTGAAAAAGTACGTCGCGAAAGCCACGGAACACTGCCTGCTGTTCCGCCTGGAGCATGGCCTGTGAAAACCTCCCTCACCGATGCCCGCCGCCAGGCGCTACGTTCAGCCTCACACTGGTATGCCGTTTTAAGCGGGGAGCGCGTAAGCCCCCAGCAGGAAGCGCGCTGGCAGCAGTGGTATGAACAAGATCAGGATAATCAATGGGCCTGGCAGCAGGTCGAAAACCTGCGCTGCCAGATGAGCAGCGTCCCCGGCAAACTCGCCAGCCACACGCTGAAAGACAGCCGCCTGACGCGCCGCCACGTACTGAAAGGGTTGCTGTTGCTGGTCTGCGCGGGCGGCAGTTGGCAGCTCTGGCGATCGGAGTTGGGCGAAGGTCTGCGTGCTGATTATCGTACCGCCCGGGGGCAGACTCGCCAGCAGACGCTGGAGGATGGCACGTTGCTTTCACTGAATACCGACAGCGCGGTTAACGTGCGATTTGACGGTAGCCAGCGCCAGATCCAGCTCTGGTACGGCGAGATCGCCATTACCACCGGTAAAGACGCGCTGCAACGCCCGTTTCGTGTACAGACGCGCCAGGGCCAGCTCACCGCATTGGGTACGGAATTTACCGTGCGCCAGGACGGCGATGAAACCGTCCTTAGCGTCCGACAACATGCCGTCGAAGCGATTCTCGCCGGAGATCCGCAACAAAAACGGGTTATTCAGCAAGGTGAAACGGTGCGCTTCAGCGCCTCGCAGTTTGGCGACGTCGCATCATTGAATGACGAGTCTGCAAGCTGGACGCAAGGCGTGTTAAGTTTCAGCGACAAACCTCTGGGCGACGTCATCGCCACGCTCTCGCGCTACCGGCACGGCATACTGCGTTGTGACCCGGCCGTTGCCGGATTACGCCTGACAGGGACGTTCCCGCTCGGCAACACCGATGCCGTACTGAATGCGATCGCGAAAACACTTCCTGTGAAAATTCAGTTTGTTACGCGTTACTGGGTCACGCTGTCCCCCGCCATTTAAACGATAACGAAAAAAATTATCATTTTTATTGTCCCTTTTGCCCCGCTCGTTCGACTTCATAACTGAATACAAATAAAGAAATGATGATGGAGACGTGATGGCCTTTCATAACACAGCACCTCTGGTGATGGCGATTCGTTTAAGCCTGCTTCCGCTTGCCGGACTGGCTTCACTGCCTGCATTTGCCACGCAGTTCGATATTGCCGCCGGAGACTTAGACAAAGCACTTAATCAATACGCTGCCCGCAGCGGCATTATTATGTCAGTGGATGCTTCGCTCACGCGGGGCAAACACAGTGACGGACTGCACGGCGACTACGCGCTTGAAGATGGCCTGCGCACGCTGCTAAAGGGGAGCGGCCTACAGGAAAAATCGTTAGGCGATAACACCTGGACGCTGGAAGCCGCCCCGGTTGCCAGCGAGGACTCGTTGACCGTAGTCGGCGACTGGCTGGGTGAAGCCCGGGAAAACGACGTGTTCGAACATGCCGGCGCGCGTGACGTTATCCGTCGGGATGATTTCACCAAAACCGGCGCGACGACCATGCGCGAAGCGCTGAACCGTATCCCCGGCGTCAACGCCCCGGAAAACAACGGCACCGGCAGCCATGACCTGGCAATGAACTTCGGTATTCGCGGTCTTAATCCACGCCTGGCCAGCCGCTCGACGGTATTGATGGACGGCATCCCCGTACCTTTTGCGCCATACGGTCAGCCGCAGCTGTCGCTCGCGCCGGTCTCTCTGGGCAATATGGATGCCGTTGACGTGGTGCGCGGCGGCGGCGCGGTGCGCTATGGGCCGCAAAGCGTGGGCGGCGTGGTGAACTTCGTGACCCGCGCGATTCCGCAGGATTTCGGTATTGAAGCCGGCGTTGAAGGGCAACTCAGCCCCACCTCGTCGCAAAACAATCCAAAAGAGACGCACAACCTGATGGTAGGCGGAACGGCGGATAACGGTTTCGGCACGGCCCTGCTCTACTCCGGCACGCGCGGCAGCGACTGGCGCGAACACAGCAACACCCGTATCGACGACGTGATGCTGAAAAGCAAATATGCGCCTGACGAGGTACACACCTTCAATAGCCTGCTGCAATACTATGACGGTCACGCCGATATGCCCGGCGGCCTGTCCCGCGCCGACTACGACGCCAATCGCTGGCAGTCCACGCGCCCGTATGACAGCTTCTGGGGCCGCCGCCAGCTTGCCAGTCTGGGATATCAATACCAGCCCGACAGCCAGCACAAATTCAATATTCAGGGTTTCTACACCCGCACCCTGCGCAGCGGTTATTTAGAGCAAGGGAAACGTATTACGCTCTCACCGCGCTACTACTGGGTTCGCGGCATTGAACCGCGCTACAGCCAGAGCTTTATGATTGGCCCGTCTGCGCATGAAGTCGGCGTAGGCTATCGCTATGTCAATGAATCCACGCATGAAATGCGCTACTACACCGCAACCACCAGCGGTCAGTTGCCGTCAACATCCAGCCCTTATGACCGTGATACGCGTTCAGGAACCGAAGCTCACGCCTGGTATCTCGATGACAAAATTGATATCGGCAACTGGACCATTACGCCAGGTATGCGTTTTGAGCACATTGAATCCTACCAGGACAACAACGTTAAAGGTACGCACGAAGAGGTGAGCTACAACGCTCCGCTTCCGGCGCTTAACGTCCTCTACCACCTCACTGACAGCTGGAATCTTTATGCCAACACTGAAGGCTCGTTCGGCACCGTACAGTACAGTCAAATTGGCAAGGCTGTGCAAAGCGGCAATGTGGAACCGGAAAAAGCGCGAACCTGGGAAGTCGGAACCCGATTCGACAACGGCGCGCTGACGGCGGAAATGGGGCTGTTCCTGATTAACTTTAATAATCAGTACGACTCCAACCAGACTAACGATACGGTCACCGCCCGTGGCAAAACCCGTCATACCGGGCTGGAAACGCAGGTACGTTACGATCTCGGCGATATGACGCCCACGCTGGAAAATGTCGCCGTTTACGCTAACTACGCGTACGTTAACGCCGAAATTCGCGAAAAAGGCGACACTTACGGCAATCAGGTGCCGTTCTCACCGAAGCATAAAGGGACGCTGGGCGTGGATTACAAACCCGGCAACTGGACGTTCAACCTGAACAGCGATTTCCAGTCCAGCCAGTTTGCCGACAACGCCAATACTGTGAAAGAGAGCGCGGACGGCAGCACCGGGCGTATTCCGGGTTACATGTTGTGGGGCGCGCGCGTGGCGTATGACTTCGGCCCCGAGATGGCCAACCTGAACCTCGCGTTTGGCGTAAAGAATATCTTCGACCACGAGTATTACACCCGCTCGTATGACGACAACAACAAAGGCATCTATGCCGGACAGCCGCGAACGCTGTACCTGCAAGGGTCACTGAAGTTCTGATTGTTCATTTGTTGCCGGGTGGCGGCGTAAATGCCTTACCCGGCCTACAGAGTGACGTAGGCCAGGTAAGCGCAGCGCCATCCGGTAACCGGAGTTGACTATGTTTGCTTTTATTCGCGTTTATTTTTTCAGCCTGATCGTCCTGGCAGCGCCGGTTTTTGCCGTGACGGTGCAGGATGAACACGGCGCCTTTACCCTGAATAAAACGCCGCAACGGATTGTCGTACTGGAACTGTCGTTTGCCGATGCGCTGGCGGCGGTGAACGTCAGTCCGGTGGGGATCGCCGATGACAACGATCCCACGCGTCTGCTGCCGGAAGTGCGTCAGATTATCGGGCAATGGCAGTCCGTCGGCACCCGCGCTCAGCCGAGCCTTGAGGCGATCGGCGCGCTAAAACCTGACCTGATTATCGCTGACAGCAGCCGCCACGCAGGGATTTACGCCGCGCTGCAAGAGATCGCCCCCGTGTTGTTGCTCAAATCCCGTAATGAAACGTACGCTGAAAATCTGCAATCCGCCGCGATCATCGGGAAAGTATCAGGTAAACATGCTGAAATGCAAAAACGGCTGACGTTGCATCGGGAACGTATGCGCGCGTTTGCCGCCCACTTGCCGAAAGGGGCCAGCGTGGTATTCGGCACCTCACGCGAACAGCAGTTTAATCTGCACAGCCGCGAATCGTATACGGGCGGCGTGCTCGCTGCGCTGGGTCTGCGCGTGCCGGAGGCAATCAACTCTGCGCCAATGACCACGATTAATCTGGAGCGGCTACTGGCGCTCGATCCGCAGTGGCTGATTGTCGCGCACTACCGCCAGGAGAGCATCGTTAAACGCTGGCAGCAGGATACGTTATGGTCCATGCTCCAGGCGTCGCAACACCACCAGGTTGCCGCTGTCGATAGCAATAGCTGGGCGCGGATGCGCGGGATTTTCGCTGCGGAACGCATTGCCGGCGATACGGTGAAAATCTTTCATCACCAGACGCCTGATACCACGCAATGAGGACATTGATCATTTGGGGAGCGCCCGTACTGGCGCTCCTGGCAGCGTTCTGGCTGAGCCTGTTCTGCTACTCGGCGATCCCGATTTCACCCGTCAGTGCTCTGCATGCCCTGTTTCCTTCTTCAACGCCTCCGCTTTCGGAGGCGTTGGTGCGTAATTTACGTCTGCCGCGCAGCCTGGTGGCATTGCTGATTGGCGCCAGCCTTGCCCTGGCGGGAACATTGCTGCAAACCCTGACCCATAACCCGCTAGCCTCCCCTTCTCTGACCGGCATTAACAGCGGTGCGGCACTGGCGATAGCGTTAACCAGCGCATTCAGCCCCATGTTGCTCAGCGGGTATTCCATCGCGTTTATCGCCGCCGCAGGCGGAGGCCTCGCCTGGCTTCTGGTGATGCTGGCTGGCGGCGGCTGGCGACAGGAGCCCGACCGCAACAAACTGATTCTCGCCGGAATCGCGCTCTCCGCGCTGTGTATGGCGCTGACCCGCATCACGCTGTTATTGGCGGAAGACCACGCTTACGGCATTTTTTCATGGCTGGCGGGCGGTATTGCCCATGTGCGCTGGGCCGAGTTCTGGCAGCTCTTTCCTTTTGTTCTGGTGATTATTCCCGTCATGCTGCTGCTGGCGAACGCCCTTAATCTGCTCAACGTCAGCGATGTCGCCGCACACACACTCGGCGTAAACCTGTTTCGGCTGCGGCTTACCGTCAATATCGGCGTGCTGGTGCTGGTCGGCGCCTGCGTCAGCGTGG
Source organism: Citrobacter sp. CK188 (assembly GCF_030333525.1). Taxonomy (NCBI): domain Bacteria; kingdom Pseudomonadati; phylum Pseudomonadota; class Gammaproteobacteria; order Enterobacterales; family Enterobacteriaceae; genus Citrobacter; species Citrobacter sp. CK188. The sequence continues at coordinate 257,246 of NZ_JAOWFU010000036.1, read as the reverse complement.
CGGGGCCGGTGGCGTTTATCGGCCTGTTAATGCCGCATCTGGCCAGGGCGTGGTCAGGTCACGACCAGCGTAAGTTGCTGCCGATGAGCCTGCTGATGGGCGCAACGTTTATGCTGCTGGCGGATATTCTGGCGCGAGCACTGGCCTGGCCGGGCGAGCTTCCGGCAGGCGCAGTGCTGGCGCTGATTGGCGCGCCGTGTTTTGTCTGGCTGGCAAGGAGGCGTGGATGAAAGCCTTTATTCTGCTCATCACGTTGCTCCTGCTGAGTATCACCGCGCTGCTGTCATTGCGTCTGGGCGTGGTTCCCCTGCCCTGGTCCGCGCTGATCGATGGCTGGCATACCGGTCACGAGCACCACTATGTTCTGACCCAGTATCGTCTGCCGAGACTGCTGCTGGCGATATTCGTCGGCGCCGCCCTGGCGATTTCCGGCGTACTGGTGCAAGGCATCGTGCGTAATCCGCTGGCCTCGCCGGATATTTTAGGGGTGAACCATGCCGCCAGTCTGGCAACAGTAAGCGCACTCATGCTGCTGCCATCGCTGTCGGTCGTCTGGCTGCCGCTGCTGGCATTTGTGGGCGGGCTTTGTGCGCTGATCTTACTGCGTGCGATTGCGGGTCGCTCCTCCCCCCTGCGCCTGGCGTTAATCGGCGTGGCGTTGTCGGCAACCTGGGCCAGCCTGACGGATTACCTGATGCTCTCCCGCCCGCAGGACGTTAACAACGCGCTGCTGTGGCTGACCGGCAGTTTATGGGGACGCGGCTGGTCGTTTGTGTATGTGGCGCTGCCGATAATGCTGGCGCTTATTCCACTCAGCGCCTGGTTTTGCCGCGATCTGGATCTGCTGGCGCTGGGCGATGATCGCGCCAGCACGCTCGGCGTCCCGGTCAGGCGGGCACAGCGCCTGGGATTGCTCCTCGCCGTCGCGCTGGCAGCCACCAGCGTGGCAGTTTGCGGGCCGATAGCTTTCGTCAGCCTGGTCGTGCCCCACCTGACCCGACGCCTGCTGGGAGGGCGCCATCACTGGCTGCTGCCCGGCGCTGCGCTAATCGGCGCATTTGTCTTAACGCTGGCCGATTTGCTGGCAAGGATCATTAACCCTCCCACGGAGCTTCCGGCAGGCATGCTCACCGCCATTATCGGCGCGCCGTGGTTTATCTGGTTGCTTGTGAGGATGCGCTAAATGGATATCAGATGTGAAAACCTGACTGCCGGATACGGTGATAAACGCATTCTTGACGGCCTGTCGGTTACGCTACCCGCCGGGCAGATCACCGCATTACTGGGGCCTAATGGCTGCGGCAAATCGACGCTGCTGAAATGCCTTGCCCGCCTGCTCATACCGCAATCCGGCACCTTGCACATTGCGGGTAAGCCGCTGTCGGCATTCTCACCCCGCGCGCTTTCGCGTCACCTGGCGCTACTGCCGCAACAGCACATGACGCCGGAAGGGATCACCGTGCGGGAACTGGTCAGCTATGGCCGCAGCCCGTGGCTGCCGCTGTGGGGGCGGCTTTCTCGCGACGACCATCAGCATGTCAACCGGGCAATGGCGCAGACGCACACTGACGCGCTGGCAGAAAGGCGGCTGACGGAGCTGTCCGGCGGTCAGCGGCAGCGCGTGTTTCTGGCGATGGTGTTAGCGCAGGATACGCCCATTGTATTACTGGATGAACCCACCACCTGGCTCGACATTAATCATCAGGTGGAGTTGATGGCGCTCATGCAGATGCTAAAACAGGCGGGGAAAACGGTCGTGACGGTACTGCACGATCTGAATCAGGCAAGTCGCTATTGCGATCATCTTGTCGTGCTGGCGCAGGGGAATGTGATTGCGCAAGGGCAACCTGTTGATGTGATGCAACCAGAATTATTACGCAAGGTATTTCAGGTTGATGCGGAAATTCACCCTGAACCGCTAACAGGAAAACCAATGTGTATTATTCGTTAGTCTGCTAGCCATATTTTTACCTGTCCAGAGCAGTCTGTTCATCCTGTCAGACTGCTCATCAAAAATATATTCTTATGCCCTTTATTTTTATTCTCTGTCATTAACCTTAAATATTTAAAAGTTATGTAAGGAACACTATATTTAGTGTTTTTCAACCCAGATATTTAACGAAAGCGTAGGTTGAAATCCCGCTAATTACCGCGATGATGATTGCAAAAATAACCAGTAACATCAATCGCCTACCGCTATATATTCCTAACATAATTACCTCCTTTACTAAATTTACACTTCCATCAAAACACTGAAAATATACGCTACAAGCGTTATCTAACCATCAAGATAAAATAATCTTTAACGAAACGCCATTGATTAATGTCAATAATTCAGACTCTTTATTTTAATAGTATAAGCGCGATTCAAAACATTATGCATTTTATACTTCGAGGAATTTTAAATTGACCAGAATGCCGAATAAAAATCGTCTCCATTCTGCGCCATGCGTTGAAAAAAAACCGTACCAGCAATCTGTTAACGAGGTACTTGAAAAAAAGCAGAGTCAGCCTTCCGGGCTGACGCAAAATGAAGCCAGCGCGCGCCTCGCGCAGCATGGGCCTAACGCGCTGCCAGAAAAAACAGGCAAACCGGCATGGCTACGTTTCCTGGCGCATTTCCACGATGTTCTGATTTATGTCCTGATCGCTGCGGCGGTGCTGACTGCGGTCATGGGTCATTGGGTGGATACGGCCGTCATTTTGGGTGTTGCCATTATCAACGCGCTGATTGGCCACATTCAGGAAAATAACGCGGAAAAGTCGCTGAAAAGCATCCGCAATATGCTGTCGAACTCAGCGGTCGCTATCCGCAACGGTCAACATGAAACCGTCCCCACAACCGAACTGGTGGTGGGCGATATCGTCGTGCTGCGCGCAGGCGATCGCATCCCGGCAGATCTTCGCGTTATGGAAGCCCATAACCTGCGGGTTGAAGAGGCCATCCTGACGGGCGAGTCCACCGTTGTCGATAAAACAGCCGACACCCTTACCGGCGAACTGCCGTTAGGCGATCGTAAAAATCAGCTGTTCTCCGGCACCACCATCAGCGCAGGCGCCGGGCTGGGCGTGGTTATCGCCACCGGTGAAGAGACTGAACTCGGCCACATCAACCAGATGATGACGGGCATTGAGAAGCACCGTACCCCGCTGCTGGTTCAGATGGATAAACTCGGCAAAGCCATTTTCGCCATTATCGTCGCCATGATGGCAGGACTATTTGTGTTCAGCCTGCTGCTGCGCGATATGCCGATGGGCGAACTGCTGCTTTCTCTGATTAGCCTTGCCGTCGCGGCCGTACCGGAAGGGCTGCCCGCGATCATCTCAATTATTCTGTCGCTCGGCGTACAGACGATGGCCCGCAAACGCGCCATTATCCGCAAGCTGCCAACGGTCGAGACGCTGGGTGCGATGTCCGTGATCTGTTCCGATAAAACGGGCACCCTGACCATGAATGAGATGACGGTAAAAGCCATTATTACGGCGGACAAAAATTACCGCGTTCAGGGCAACAGTTATGAGCCAATGGGCGAGATCCATACTGAGGAGAGCGACGCTGCGGTAGAGATCCTGCCCGGCAGCCTGCTGGAGAACTACCTTCGCACTATCGACCTGTGTAATGACAGCCAATTGATTCAGGACGAAAACGGTCACTGGGGCATCACCGGCGGGCCAACGGAAGGAGCCTTAAAAGTGCTGGCGGCAAAAGCACGCCTTCCCGCCATTGAAACTGAACTGCGCAGCAAAATCCCGTTCGATTCGCAGTACAAATACATGGCGACGCACCATCGCATTGGAAATGAAGAGCGCGTACTGGTGACCGGCGCGCCAGATGTGTTGTTTAAACTGTGCCAGCTACAGCAGACCGCTACCGGTACTGAAGCCTTTACGCAAAATCACTGGGAAGCGGAGATCGCGCGCTATGCTAAAGAAGGTCTGCGCATGGTTGCGGCAGCCTGGAAGCCAGGGCGTGCAGAAGCCGCCTCTCTCACCCATGAGTGCCTGAATGACGGCCTGATCTTCCTGGGCATCGCAGGTATGATGGACCCGCCGCGTCCAGAGGCCATTGACGCAATCCAGGCCTGCCAGCAGGCGGGGATTCGCGTGAAGATGATCACCGGCGATCACCCGCAAACGGCCATGAGTATCGGCGGCATGCTGGGGATTCATAACAGCACCCACGCGGTAACGGGCTACGAACTGGAGCAGATGGACGATGCGGCATTAGCCGAAGCTGCTGTCACTTACGACATCTTTGCCCGCACCAGCCCTGAACATAAACTGCGTCTGGTGAAGGCGCTGCAAAACAAAGGCGAGATTGTCGGTATGACCGGCGACGGAGTCAACGACGCTCCCGCGCTGAAGCAGGCGGACGTCGGCATCGCGATGGGCATCAAAGGCACGGAAGTGACAAAAGAAGCCGCGGACATGGTACTGACGGACGACAACTTCGCCACCATCGCCAGCGCCGTGCAGGAGGGGCGTCGCGTTTACGACAACCTGAAGAAAACGATTCTGTTCATCATGCCCACCAACCTGGCACAGGGTCTGCTGATCATCATTGCCCTGTTGGCTGGGAACCTGATCCCGCTCACGCCGGTACTGATTCTGTGGATGAACATGGCGACCTCCGCCACGCTGTCGTTCGGGCTGGCATTTGAAGCCGGTGAGCGCAACATCATGCGACGCCCGCCACGCCAGAGTAATGAGAACGTCATGGATGCCTTTGCTATCTGGCGCGTCGGTTTTGTCGGAACATTAATTGCGGCCTGCGCCTTTGCGCTGGAAGCCTGGTTGCAGCCTCGCGGCCACAGCCCGGAGTTTATCCGTACCGTGCTGTTGCAGACGCTGGTCACCGCACAGTGGGTATATATGCTCAACTGTCGGGTTTCGGATGGTTTCTCGCTGGGACGCGGGCTGCTGATGAATAAAGGCATCTGGATGGTCAGCGGCATTCTGTTGCTGTTACAAATGGCGATTATCTATATGCCTTTCATGCAGATGCTGTTTGGCACAGAAGCGCTGCCGCTGCGTTACTGGGGCATAACCTTCGCTATCGGCGCAGTGCTGTTCTGCATTGTGGAGATAGAGAAACCGCTCACCCGTAAATTCCGCCGGAAATAGCCGGCGGTTCACCGCGAAGCAAAAAGCCTCCCGTAGCGGAGGCTTTTTTTTGCCGATGGGGGAGGCATTTTGTAGGCCCGGTAAGCAAAGCGCCACCGGGCATGGCAGATTAACGAATGACCATCACCGGAATTTTCGCGTATCGCAAAATATTCGCCGCAGCCGAACCGAGCAAATGCGTTGCAATACCCGGCTTGCGCGAACCGATGATAATCATCTCGGCGTTATGCGCTTCTACCGCGTTATTTACTTCATCACGAATATTGCCATGACGGACTTCAAAACGAATATTCTCCAGCGGCGTTTTGAATTTTCTCGCAAGGTTAAGCATTTTTTCTTGCGCGTCATTCGTCATGTATTCCTCGTATTTTCTGATATCCGAGGCAAAACCACGCATTGGGGAGGTACCCAGTTTAGGGAACACATGCAGCAGATGGATCACGCCGTTTTCTTTGTCCACCATATGATCAGCATAGGCAATGGCTTTGTCAGAGAGATCCATCGCCAGAATATCAACGGGCATTAAAATAACTTTATTCATGATGATTTCCTTAAGTTAGCTGACAGGCCAATCACATATCCCTGAAAAGACCTGGCAAGATTCAGCATTCATTCGACCAAAATAACGGGGGAATAATAATCAATAATACCCTGTCTTTTTTGATCATAAGCAAGAAAGGAAATAACCCATAAAGTCTGTAGATATATTTACGTCCGGTGACAAAACTGACAAGCCTGCTATTTAATTGCACGCTATTTCAGCCAAAAAAAGCTCCCGTGAAGGGAGCTTTTTTAATTCATCAGAACGGGATGTCGTCGTCGAAATCCATTGGCGGTTCGTTAGACGGTGCCGGAGCGGATTGTTGCTGCGGACGGGACTGCGCGCCGCCGCTGAACTGGTTACCGCCCTGCGGTTGCTGAGGCTGACCCCAACCGCCCTGCTGCTGACCGCCGCCCATATTGCCGCCAGCCGGAGCGCCGCCGCCCTGACGGCCACCCAGCATCTGCATGGTGCCGCCAACGTTGACCACCACTTCAGTGGTGTATTTGTCCTGACCGGACTGATCGGTCCATTTACGGGTACGCAGCTGACCTTCAATGTAAACCTGAGAACCTTTACGCAGATATTCGCTGGCCACTTCCGCCAGTTTGCCGAACAGCACAACGCGGTGCCATTCCGTCTGCTCTTTCATCTCACCGGTCTGCTTATCACGCCAGGATTCGGAAGTAGCCAGCGTAATGTTGGCAACTGCGCCACCATTTGGCATGTAGCGTACTTCCGGGTCCTGGCCCAGATTACCGACGAGAATCACCTTGTTTACGCCTCTGCTGGCCATGATCGAGTCTCCTGAAAAACGTTTCTGAATAAGTGTAAACGCGCGATTGTAGCATTACCAATAGCGTTTTTACTACGATGCGAGGCTGATTCCAGTAAACAACCTTGGGCGGACATTGTTACACAGTAGCCTGTGTTTTGCATTCCAATACTGTATATCCATTCAGGTTGAGTTGTGTCATAATTAACCGTTTGTGATCGCCGGTAGCGCCATGCGGCCGGGAAAAAGCGTTTTAATCCGGGAAAGGTGAATGGATAAGATCGAAGTTCGGGGCGCCCGCACCCATAATCTCAAAAACATCAACCTCGTCATCCCGCGCGACAAACTGATTGTCGTCACCGGGCTTTCGGGTTCTGGCAAATCCTCGCTCGCTTTTGACACCTTGTATGCCGAAGGGCAGCGTCGTTACGTTGAATCCCTTTCCGCATATGCGCGTCAGTTTCTGTCTTTGATGGAAAAACCAGATGTCGACCATATTGAGGGGCTGTCGCCCGCTATCTCAATTGAGCAGAAATCGACATCCCATAACCCGCGCTCTACGGTAGGTACAATTACCGAAATACATGACTATCTGCGTCTGCTGTTCGCCCGCGTGGGTGAACCGCGCTGCCCGGATCATGACGTCCCGCTGGCGGCGCAAACCGTCAGCCAGATGGTGGATAACGTGCTGTCTCAGCCGGAAGGCAAACGCCTGATGCTGCTGGCGCCCATTATTAAAGAGCGCAAAGGCGAGCACGCCAAAACGCTGGAAAACCTGGCCAGCCAGGGCTACATCCGCGCCCGTATTGATGGCGAGGTCTGCGATCTCTCCGATCCGCCGAAGCTGGAGCTGCAAAAGAAACACACCATTGAGGTCGTGATCGATCGTTTCAAAGTCCGTAGCGATCTGTCCCAGCGCCTGGCGGAATCTTTTGAAACCGCGCTGGAACTCTCCGGCGGCACCGCGATCGTCGCGGATATGGACGATACGAAAGCGGAAGAGCTGCTCTTCTCCGCCAACTTCGCCTGCCCAATTTGCGGCTACAGTATGCGCGAGCTGGAACCGCGTCTGTTCTCGTTCAACAACCCGGCGGGAGCCTGCCCGACCTGTGACGGCCTCGGCGTACAGCAATATTTCGATCCCGATCGCGTGATCCAGAACCCGGAGCTTTCTCTGGCTGGCGGCGCGATTCGCGGCTGGGATCGCCGTAACTTCTATTATTTCCAGATGCTGAAATCGCTGGCGGAACACTATAAGTTCGACGTGGAAGCGCCGTGGGGAAGTCTGAGTCAGAATGTGCATAAAGTCGTTCTGTACGGTTCCGGCAAAGAGAGCATCGAGTTCAAATACATCAACGATCGTGGCGACACCTCCGTGCGTCGCCATCCGTTCGAAGGCGTGCTGCACAACATGGAGCGCCGTTACAAAGAGACGGAGTCCAGCGCGGTACGTGAAGAGTTAGCTAAATTCATCAGCAACCGTCCGTGCGCCAGTTGTGAAGGCACGCGTCTGCGCCGTGAAGCACGTCATGTCTTCGTCGAGAATACTCCGCTGCCTGCGATCTCCGACATGAGCATCGGCCATGCGATGGACTTCTTCAACAATCTCAAGCTCGCAGGCCAGCGAGCAAAGATTGCGGAGAAGATCCTCAAGGAGATTGGCGACCGCCTCAAGTTCCTGGTAAACGTCGGCCTCAACTACCTGACGCTGTCCCGCTCGGCAGAGACCTTGTCCGGCGGCGAAGCCCAGCGTATCCGTCTGGCCAGCCAGATTGGCGCGGGGCTGGTAGGCGTGATGTATGTGCTGGATGAACCGTCTATCGGTCTCCATCAGCGCGATAACGAACGTTTGCTGGGAACGCTGATTCACCTGCGTAATCTCGGCAATACCGTGATTGTGGTGGAGCATGACGAAGACGCCATCCGCGCCGCCGACCATGTGATCGATATCGGCCCCGGCGCTGGCGTACACGGCGGTCAGGTCGTGGCCGAAGGGCCGCTGGAGGCGATTATGGCGGTGCCGGAATCCCTCACCGGCCAGTACATGAGCGGCAAACGCAAGATTGAAGTGCCGAAACAGCGCGTTCCCGCGAACCCGGAGAAAGTGCTGAAGCTGACCGGCGCGCGCGGCAACAACCTGAAAGACGTCACCCTGACGCTGCCGGTTGGCCTGTTTACCTGTATTACCGGCGTATCCGGGTCGGGTAAGTCCACGCTTATCAACGACACGCTGTTCCCGATTGCCCAGCGCCAGTTAAACGGGGCGACCATTGCGGAACCTGCGCCGTATCGTGATATTCAGGGGCTGGAGCATTTCGACAAAGTCATCGACATCGACCAGAGTCCAATTGGCCGTACGCCGCGCTCTAACCCGGCAACGTATACCGGCGTGTTTACGCCCGTACGTGAGCTGTTCGCTGGCGTGCCGGAATCACGCTCACGCGGCTATACGCCGGGACGTTTCAGCTTTAACGTGCGCGGCGGGCGCTGCGAAGCCTGTCAGGGCGACGGCGTCATCAAGGTTGAAATGCACTTCCTGCCGGATATTTACGTACCGTGCGACCAGTGCAAAGGCAAGCGCTATAACCGCGAAACGCTGGAGATTAAGTACAAGGGCAAGACTATCCACGAAGTGCTGGATATGACCATCGAAGAAGCGCGCGAATTCTTTGACGCCGTTCCGGCGCTGGCGCGTAAGCTGCAAACGTTGATGGACGTGGGACTGACCTACATCCGTCTCGGTCAGTCCGCCACCACGCTCTCTGGCGGTGAAGCACAGCGCGTGAAGCTGGCGCGTGAATTGTCGAAACGCGGCACCGGGCAGACGCTGTACATTCTGGATGAACCGACCACCGGTCTGCATTTTGCCGATATTCAGCAACTGCTGGACGTGCTGCACCAGTTGCGCGACCAGGGCAACACCATTGTGGTGATTGAGCACAACCTGGACGTCATTAAGACGGCGGACTGGATTGTCGATCTCGGCCCGGAAGGCGGCAGCGGCGGCGGCGAAATTCTTGTTTCCGGGACGCCGGAGACGGTCGCAGAGTGTGAAGCGTCACATACTGCCCGTTTCCTCAAGCCAATGCTGTAATAATGCCCGATGGCGCTGCGCTTATCGGGCCTACAGAATATGCGTAATAGTTTGTAGGCTCGATAAGGCGCTTGCGCCGCATCCGGCAAAACGGCTCACGGCTGCACCAACAGCTTACGCTTGTCCTCCGGCAGGGTACTTACCGCCAGTTGATAAGAGGCATCCACCAGATAATAGATTTGCGAATCCGGTAGCGAACCGTCCAGGTAGACGGTGCTCCAGTGCGCTTTATTAAGATGTCGGCTTGGTCGCACATCGCTGTGTTGCTGGCGCAGCAACTCCGCCAGTTCAGGGCTGGTTTTCAAAGATACCGCCGGGCGATTTTCCACCTCTTTCACCATGGCAAAAAGCACATCTTCAACCTTGATTTGTGTGGCTTTCCAGTCACTGTGAACGCTCTGTTCCGCGCCTGTTTTTGCCATGCAATATTGCAGTAACTCCGAATTGGTCATCTTCTTATTCCCCTTTTAAGCATATTGCCCCACTGAGAACGTCTCTTACTCAGTTTGCAGCAAGTCCGCCAAAGGTAAAAGCCAGCAGCTCAATTTTGTTCAAAAAAACAGCGATTGAGAATCTTGCCGGATGATGCCACTGTAGGCCGGATAAGGTGCCTGCACCGCCATCCGGCACCCGTGCCGCTTATTGCCTGATGGCGACGCTAATGCGTTTTATCAGTCCTGGGGCAAAAGGTTCCGCCGGTTTTAATATTCCGAGTTCACAATCACCTCTTCCCCAAACGCGCCGGCCTGCGGCAACGGTTTATAGGTAGAGTTGGAGGCGCGCAGGATGCGGATGCCACGAATGCCCGCGTCACGGGCTGCCGTAATGTCATTGTCGGAGTCGCCGTAGAAGATGCGGATATTTTTCTCCTGTAGCCACTGCGTTTTGGTGTTCTGGCCCGGCTTGTCGCCTGCAAAAATCACAGGATTCATATTGGCTGCGGGAATGTGGAAATCATCAGCCAGCGTTTTCGAGACGGTTTCGGTTTTCGTCTGGCTCCGCCCCGTGACAAAAAAGATGCTGTCGCCACGCCGGACGTGCATATCAATAAGCAGACGCGCCACCTCTTTCGGAATGCTGAACTCATCCCAGCCGTTGTTCATCTTCTCCCAGAATGCCGGATTTTTCAGATAATCCTCGCTTTCTGGCGAATAGACTTTTTTGCCGCGCCAGAAGCCAGGGCTGGAAAACAGCACGGTGTCATCAATATCAAACCCGACAGCAATGGGAGGACGACCCGCCAGGCTATTTTCGATCTGCGCGACAGAAACCCAGTGGATGGGAGACTGCTCGGCGAGTTTCGCAACATTGGTGCCAGGATTTAGCGGCGACGGCGAGGACGCCAGGGCGATTGCTGAATTATTTAACGTGAAAAGTAAACAAAAGGCGCTCAAGGCCAGGGTTATCTTGCGCATATTTTTCCCTAAATAGTCAGTTAGTTATGATTTTTAATTATATTGACTGGTCAAAAAACTCTCTGACCATAACCCCAGCGGCAGGTGAAAGGAAGAATTTTCTGCGGTTTTGTTACAGAAAAAGAGGATGATCACATATGAATGGAGGGGGCAGCGCTACCGCTTACCGGGCCTACGAGTTGCTTTGTAGGCCGGATAAGGCAACGCCGCCATCCGGCAGGTCGCCCGGTGGCGCTACCGCTTACCGGGCCTACGGGCTGCTTTGTAGGCGGATAAGGCAACGCCGCCATCCGGCAACACAATCACTTACATCACCGCAGCAAACGCCTTCGCCACGCGCTGGACATTGCCGGAATTCAGACCCGCCACGCACATGCGTCCGCTGGCGATCAGGTAGACGCCGAACTCATCACGCAGACGGTCCACCTGTGCAGCGCTCAGGCCGGTATAGCTGAACATGCCGCGCTGTTGCAGCAGATAATCAAAGTTACGGCCCGGTATCTCGGCGTTCAGGACATTCACCAGTTCCTGACGCATCGCCAGGATACGCGTACGCATTGCTTCCACTTCCGCCAGCCAGCTGGCTTTTAGCGCCTCATCGTTCAGTACGGCGGCAACCACCTGCGCGCCAAAATTCGGCGGGCTGGAGTAGTTACGGCGCACGGTGGCTTTGAGCTGACCCAACACGCGGCCTGCGGCCTCAGCGTCTTCACAGACCACCGAAAGCCCGCCCACACGTTCGCCATACAGCGAGAAGATCTTCGAGAAAGAGTTACTGACCAGCGCGGGCAATCCGGCGCTGGCAATGGCGCGAATCGCGTAGGCATCATCTTCCATACCGGCGCCAAATCCCTGATAGGCAATGTCGAGGAACGGAATCAACTCGCGCGCTTTCAGGATCTCAATAACCGCATCCCACTGCGAATGGGTTAAATCAGCACCGGTCGGGTTATGGCAGCACGGATGCAGCAGCACAATGCTGCGGGCAGGCAAGGTGTTGAGGGTCGCCAGCAAGTCGTTGAAACGTACGCCGTTAGTGGCGTTGTCATACCAGGGGTAAGTACTTACTTCGAAACCAGCGCCTTCAAAAATTGCGATGTGGTTTTCCCAGGTCGGGTCACTGACCCACACGGCGGATTCAGGAAAATAACGCTTCAGGAAATCCGCCCCTACCTTCAGCGCGCCGGAACCGCCCAGCGTCTGAATTGTCGCCACGCGTTGCTGCTGAAGAACCGGATGATCGGCGCCAAACAGCAACGGCGCAATGGTATGGCGATAGGTATTGAGACCTTCCATTGGCAGGTACAGCGACGCGCCGTGCGGCTGTGCATTAATCCGGGCTTCCGCTTCGGCAACGGCTTTAAGCTGAGGAATGATGCCCTCTTCGTTGTAATACAGACCGATGCTGAGATTCACTTTGTCGCTACGCGAATCCTCTTTGAAACGCTCCATAAGCGAAAGAATCGGGTCGCCAGCGTAGGCGTCAACTTTTTGAAACACGCTGTGGTTCTCCAGGTTTACAGGCAGGGGGTTAAAACACAATAAACCGGAAGCGAGAGAAGATCGAGAGGATGTTGATGTGAATATCGCCGGATGGCGGGGTATCCGCCTTATCCGGCCTGGGATCAATACGCCACCCGGCACGTATTTAATCGATATACTTCATCGCAACCCTTGATGTCAGGCGCGTGATAAGTTCGTAAGCACTCACTTTTGTCATTTCCGCAATGCGCTCAACGGGCAGACCTTCACCCCACAAAATGACCGGATCGCCTGCTTTGTCCTGCGCCTGAGGGCCTAAATCGACGCAGATCATGTCCATCGCCACGCGACCGACAATCGTCACTTCCCGACCGTTAACCAGCACCGGCGTACCGGATGGCGCCGCACGCGGATAACCATCGCCATAGCCCATAGCAACCACGCCCAGACACGTATCGCGCTCGCTGATCCATGTGCCGCCGTAGCCCACCGGTTCGCCCGCTTTATGCTCGCGAACGGCAATGAGGCTGGAGATTAGCGACATGACCGGCTGACAGCCAAAATCTTCGCCAGTGGACTGATTTTCCAGCGGCGAGACGCCGTAGAGGATGATGCCCGGTCGCGCCCAGTCAAAATGAGACTGTGGCCACAGCAGGATGCCGCCGGAAGCGGCGATGGAACGTTGCCCCGGTTTACCTTCGCAGAAGGTATTAAAAATATCGAGTTGCTGCTCGGTCGCACCGCATTCTGGCTCATCGGCGCGGGCGAAATGGCTGACGATATTTACCGGCTGGCGCACGTTTTTACACTGCGTAAGCCGTTGATAAAACGCTTCGGCTTTTTCAGGACGCACGCCCAGACGATGCATTCCCGTATCCAGTTTCATCCACACCGTTACCGGTTCATCCAGCCCGGCGGCTTCCAGCGCGGCAAGCTGTTCTTCGTTATGCACGGCGGTATGCAGATGCTGTGCAGAGATGACTGGCAGATCGGTGGCTTCAAAAAAACCTTCCAGCAACAGAATGGGCTGCGTGATCCCGCCCGTCCGCAGGCGCAGGGCTTCTTCAAGGCGGGCGACGCCGAAAGCGTCGGCATCAGGGAGCGTTCGCGCGGTCTCCAGAAGACCGTGTCCGTAAGCGTTCGCTTTCACGACCGCAACCAGCTTGCTGGCAGGCGCCAGTTCACGCAGACGTTGCAGATTGTGTCGCAGAGCGCGGCGGTTAATGACTACAGTTGCCGCTTGCATTTGAATTCCTTATAAAAAGAATCGCCAAAATCATTCGCGTTGCAGGACAAAACGCGCTGTCCCCGAAGGGGTAAGCGGGCGCAGTCAACGCATCTGCGGCGTGAATGATGAAGGAGATTTACTCGTCGTCGTATTGCGGTCCCGCATAGTTATCGAAACGCGACCATTGCCCGTTAAACGTCAGACGTACCGTACCGATTGGGCCGTTACGTTGTTTACCAATAATAATTTCTGCGATGCCTTTTAAGTCGCTGTTTTCGTGATAAACCTCGTCACGATAGATAAACATGATCAAGTCGGCATCCTGCTCGATGGAGCCGGATTCACGCAGATCCGAGTTGACCGGGCGTTTATCAGCGCGTTGTTCCAGAGAGCGGTTAAGCTGCGACAGCGCCACCACCGGCACCTGTAGCTCTTTTGCCAGCGCTTTCAGCGAGCGGGAGATTTCCGCGATTTCCAGCGTACGGTTATCGGAGAGCGACGGTACGCGCATCAGTTGCAGGTAGTCGATCATGATCAGGCTTAACCCGCCATGTTCACGGTAGATACGACGGGCGCGCGAACGAACTTCCGTCGGCGTCAGGCCGGATGAATCGTCAATATACATATTGCGCTTCTCCAGCAGGATGCCCATCGTACCGGAAATACGCGCCCAGTCTTCGTCATCCAGTTGACCCGTACGAATGCGCGTCTGGTCCACGCGCGACAGCGACGCCAGCATACGCATCATAATCTGTTCGCCGGGCATCTCCAGACTGAAGATCAGTACCGGTTTCTCCTGCAACATCGCGGCGTTTTCGCAGAGGTTCATCGCAAATGTCGTTTTACCCATCGACGGACGCGCCGCAACGATGATCAGATCCGAGCGCTGCAAACCGGCGGTTTTTTTGTTTAAGTCCTGATAACCGGTATCGACCCCTGTCACACCGTCATGCGGCTGCTGGAAAAGGGTTTCAATGCGCGCCACGGTCGCATCGAGGATTTGATCGATGCTTTTCGGGCCTTCGTCTTTATTGGCGCGGTTTTCCGCAATCTGGAAAACGCGAGATTCCGCGAGATCCAGCAGCTCGTCGCTGTTGCGCCCCTGCGGATCGTAACCCGCGTCGGCAATTTCATGGGCGACGGAAATCATATCGCGAACAACGGCACGTTCGCGGACAATATCCGCATAAGCGCTGATGTTCGCCGCACTTGGCGTATTTTTGGATAACTCCGCCAGGTAAGCAAAACCGCCAACGCTGTCCAGTTGCCCCTGAATTTCCAGCGACTCCGCCAGCGTGATCAGGTCAATGGGTTTCCCCATCTCCTGCAAACGGTGCATTTCGGTAAAAATATGCCGGTGCGGCCGGGTATAAAAGTCATCCGCCACTACGCGTTCGGCGACATCGTCCCAGCGTTCGTTATCCAGCATTAAACCGCCCAACACCGACTGTTCCGCTTCAATCGAGTGCGGCGGCACTTTCAGCCCGTCAACCTGCAAATCACGGTCACGCGCATCAGTCTGTTGTTTGTTGAAGGGTTTATTTCCTGCCATAGTGAATGGAGTTACCGAGATAAAGAATGGGTCGAAACTTTACCATATAAGTGGACCCTTACGATACGTTCTGGAGGAAGCATGGCAACACGAATTGAATTTCACAAGCACGGTGGCCCTGACGTCCTGAAAGCAGTGGACTTTACCCCTGTAGACCCGGCGGAAAACGAAATCCAGGTCGAAAATAAAGCGATTGGCATCAACTACATTGATACCTATATTCGCAGTGGGCTCTATCCACCGCCATCCCTGCCCAGCGGGTTGGGCACCGAAGCGGCGGGCGTGGTGAGTAAAGTCGGCAGCAACGTTAAACATATTAAAGCGGGCGACCGCGTCGTTTATGCCCAGTCTGCGCTCGGGGCTTACAGTTCGGTACACAATGTTCCCGCCGATAAGGCCGCCATTCTCCCTAAAGCGATCTCTTTCGAGCAGGCTGCCGCCTCTTTTCTGAAAGGGTTAACGGTCTTTTATCTGCTGCGCAAAACCTATGAGGTTAAACCCGACGAACCGTTTTTGTTCCATGCCGCCGCCGGGGGCGTGGGCCTTATCGCCTGCCAGTGGGCTAAAGCGTTGGGCGCGAAACTTATTGGCACGGTAGGCAGCGCGCAGAAAGCGCAAATTGCCTTACAGGCTGGCGCATGGAAAGTGATTAACTATCGTGAAGAAAATATCGCTGAACGGGTGAAAGAGATTACCGGCGGCAAAAAAGTACGGGTGGTTTACGATTCAGTCGGGAAAGATACCTGGGAAGCGTCGCTGGATTGCCTTCAACGCCGGGGGCTGATGGTGAGTTTTGGTAACGCTTCCGGCCCGGTGACCGGCGTTAACTTAGGCATCCTGAACCAAAAAGGCTCGCTGTACGTCACTCGCCCTTCTCTCCAGGGTTACATCACCAGTCGCGATGAATTGACCGAAGCCAGCAACGAGCTGTTTTCACTGATTGCCAGCGGCGTGATAAAAGTCGAGGTCGCGGAGAATCAGAAATACGCGTTGAAAGATGCGCAGCGCGCGCATGAGGTGCTGGAAAGCCGGGCAACGCAGGGATCGAGCCTGCTCATTCCGTAGTATGACGGGGAAAAGAATTAGGGCTTCCACACGGGAAGCCCTTTCTTTTTTAGTTCGGCTGTATGTAGGGTACAGCTCGATGAATTCATTAGCCGCGCAATAGTGACAGATTTGATAATCAATTCCTATTTGCTTCTAAGAAGAAAGTTACAGGTTGTGATCCTCTGCACAGTACCTTAGTAAAACCGACGGTTATTGCGCTGATACTGTGGGATTTTTGGCGTTTTTACCGCTTTGATGACCCACACCACGGCAACAGCCAACAGCAACCACGGCAGCAGTTTGATCACCAACGCAAACATCCCGCCCAGGAACATCACGGCGGTCGCCACCATCAGCGCAGCCAGAATCCCCAACAATGACACGCCGGTGGCCATCAGCATGATAAAAAAGCCCATCACAAAAAGTAGTTCCAGCATGATTCCCCCTGAATATGGAATGCCCGGTGGCGTAGCGCTTTGCGGGCCGACATATTCAGACCATTACAAGAAACATGCCAAAATTAATCTATTGATTTGCAAACAAAACGCCCCGCGACTGTGCGCAGGGCGTGGTGAAATTGACTAACTTTTAGTGAGAACTTAACGCTTATCCGCCACCCGTTTCAGCGCATGTTCCAGCACGTCAATGTCGGCGCCTGCTTTATGGGCATTTTCGCTCAGATAACGGCGCCACTGGCGCGCGCCAGGAATCCCCTGAAACAGCCCCAGCATATGACGGGTAATATGCCCGAGGTATGTCCCCTGGCTCAGTTCACGCTCAATGTACGGATACATGGCGCGAACGACAGCCACAGGATCGGCATCCGCCGTGGTCGCGCCAAAGATCTCACGGTCAACGGAGGCCAGAATGCCCGGGTTTTGATAGGCTTCGCGCCCGATCATCACGCCATCCATATGCTCCAGATGCGCTTTCGCCTCTTCCAACGACGTAATACCGCCGTTGATGGACATGGTCAGATGCGGGAAGTCACGCTTTAACTGGTAAACGCGCGGGTAATCCAGCGGCGGGATCTCGCGGTTTTCCTTCGGGCTGAGCCCGGAGAGCCAGGCCTTGCGCGCGTGGATAATAAACATCTCGCATTCGCCTTTACCGGCGACCGTATTGATGAAGTCACAGAGAAATTCGTAGCTATCCTGATCGTCAATACCGATACGGGTTTTGACCGTTACCGGGATCGACACTACGTCCCGCATCGCCTTCACGCAATCCGCCACCAGTTGCGCATTTCCCATCAGACAGGCGCCAAACATGCCGTTTTGTACGCGGTCAGACGGGCAGCCTACGTTAAGGTTAATTTCGTCATATCCTCGCGCCTGCGCCAGTTTCGCGCATTGCGCCAGCGCCGACGGATCGCTGCCGCCAAGCTGCAACGCCACCGGATGCTCTTCCTCGCTGTATGCCAGATAGTCGCCTTTACCATGAATGATCGCCCCGGTAGTTACCATCTCGGTATAGAGCAACGTCTGGCGAGACAGCAGACGCAGGAAGTAGCGACAATGTCTGTCCGTCCAGTCGAGCATCGGCGCGATAGAAAAACGATGAGCAGGATACAGGGCTAACTTCTCTGGCATCACGTTGGTTTGCAACGTGTTTTGTGACTCTTTATTTTGATGCATTTTTAAACTTTTTAACGTATTTTTGCATTCTCGGTACCTCTGACAGCCCCCTAAAAATGGGAGCCTACAGAGGAGAATGGAATGAGATATGGCCTACTATAGCATAGAGAAACACCCGCACGCAGATGGCACATTGAGGTTAAAAAGATGCCATGAGAAATAATGCCTGAATCATAACTGTTCGTGTGTTCATCATTGTTTCCCATCCACGTTATTACCACTCCCCGTAGGGGTAGGTTTTTCCTTTGATAAACGCTTCTGTATCGCTGGAATAACGGTATTCGCGCAGAAAGTCGCTGTTTGCCCCCTCCTTACAGATCGTCAGTTCATTACCCGACAGGGTGTGGATTTTCCGGGGCGTTACGGGGATGGCAGGATAATCGCCCACATCAGGGAACCAGATCCTGACCTTGCCACCAGGCGCAAGGCCGAACAGAATATTGTTGTACCAGAAAGGATCTCCTGAACGATCAGTATGGTCTGCTGGGGTCTTCATCCTCTGCCATATGGCAGGAGAAAACATCACGCGGGTTTCGTAGGTCTGATGGTCAATGAACGAATCCCAACAGAAGATCATATACTGTGGTGGTTTATTAACTTTATTAAAAGTCACCCCTCCCCGATGGAGATTTGTCTTCCATTTGTTAACTGAATCCGGATCTTTGTCCGTATGGTCAACCGTGTTAAAAGTATAGAGATACCCGTCTGTATCAATCACCCGAGCCTGCCTCACCCGTGCTGGAAGTCGCCAGGGAGTGATAAAAGAAAAACTCCATTTCCCGTAGGGTAAAGACCAGTCGCCGCTGGCAGCCTGCTTCGACTGTAAGGGATACGTCTGCGGGTGACTGCACCCCGCCAGCGCCAGCAGGACTGCCAGAATATGTAACCATCGTGCGTTCATCATTGTTTCCCGTCCATGTTGTAAACTGTTCTGAGCCATCCTGCGTCAGGCCGGTTAACGAAGCCGATCGTTTCAGAAGCAGAAACCCCGCCTTGTGGTTTACCCGTTTTACTTACGGCGACGGCATTCCAGTTTGCTGAACAGTGGATATAGGTTTTGGCGATAATTTCGATGTCTTGCCCGGAAAAACCGATTGCTGGCTGTCTCAAACGCGCGAATTTACCTATCCTTGTTGCATGTTCATAGAAAGTGAGAAGCTCACCTGGAATCTGAATATCTTTTTTGTTCTCAAGGGGTTCAAACATCACTCCCGCCTCCTTCGCCGCATCGACCATCACCCACAGAATTACCTTCGACCAGTCATTTCGGACAATACGCTGGCGCAGAGTCAGTGCGGCAAAGCTGCGCTTTTGCATCTGACCATAACGGTCAGTAGCGGCGTAGTCGTCTGACCAAACTTCAGGGGTGATTTCATTAGTACGAATAATCGGTGCGATAGCAGGAGAGGCTTCCAGAACCGGTAGTTGTGCCATGGTCTTCCGGTAAGCGCCGGAACGTTCATCAGGCTGATTTAATGGTAAAGTGTCCACCTGTGGGCGGGTAAGAAACAGATCCTCACGCGTCTTAGGCAGGTAACCGCCGCCAATGTCGGAATGCACTCCGGGTAAGGTTATCTCCGGCCAGGCAGGTGCCACGCTGTTAAGCGCAAAGTTATAGCGACATTCATGCTGAGCGGTGATATGGAAAACTTTTTGCGCCACGCCGGGCCGCAAATGAATATTGACGTCGCCCGTATCAGCGCTGTGCGGATTCAGACCATTAAAGGGAGTTCCAACGGCCGTGACGGTATCAAAAATACCCATAAAGCGGGTCTTTCCTGCAGGTTTCCCCGTGTAGACCTGCTTTACCATGCCAGCATTAATGGCATTCACAATTGCGCCGTCTTCTGACTGTACGCGATTCGCAAAATGACGGGCCGCCGCCGCACCGCGACTGAAGCCGAAAATATCAAACAGCAAGTTCTCAATAATAAGTTTGCCCTCCAATATACGTATTGTGGCCTTTATTGCTTCAGCCAGTTGCGCTACCGCATCGTCAGTTTTAGCGATTACACCGTAATCAGACGTGCCAAGCCCTAAGCCGATCATGCTGTCCGCTTCACCAGCCTGCGTACCTATGCCCTCAATATATACGGCATGTTGAATATATTTCCCGTCAGCTGGAAATCGTTGCAAATACAATTCATTTAGCCAGTGTATATTTGTATAGTATCCGTAGTAGCTGGTTGCCTCTGTACCACTCAGCCCCATTTTTTCGGAAGCACTCTTTTGGAGAATTCTTTCCGCATCAGGGTTATCAATGTCAAAATGCTGCGCGGTACAAGCCGCCAGCATATTTCGCGTATTGACCGCGTTATTGCCCGTACCATCGAAGAAGATCCCCAGCACCAGCGTAACCTTTCGTTTCTCCGGCTCCGGGGGAGGAGATATAACCTGCGCCACTGGAAAGAGCTGATTATATCGTTCAGGCGTAACAAGGTAATCGAATTCAGTACCAGCGAGAAGATGCTGACAATGAATATAATCATAATCCAGCGAAATATATTCATAATCCAAACTATTTTGCCGTGATTCAGATACCAGCCGATTTAATCTTGCCCCTCTCAGTTTAATGACATAATACTTCTCCCACCGGCCAAATCTATTGATCCGATAAATATCAAAGCGCATTTTAAGATTTTCATTATTATTGATCGCATTTGTCAGTAACGGTGACGCCCTGTCAATTACTTTGCTAAAGGACAGCCCCTGATGCTTCACCCCCATTCCAGTGTTTGATATCCCCTGCGTAAGGCTAAAAACGAAAATTTCATCTTCATGTCCCTGCTGCCAACGATTCCCCACTGAAGTTGTGGTTCCACAACCAGAGGAAATATCCCCCTGATGCTCACCCTCAATGGTTACATAAATAATATCACCCATTTGTGCCCCTGATTTATTACACCACTTTTATGAGAGTAATTCTCTGGGGACAGTAATATTTTGTGCATCGTCAAAAAATAACGTATTGCCACCACGATTTAAGAATAATAATGTTACAAATAAAAAGCAGAACAATAAATACCCTTAAAGCATACTGAACATGAATATCATAAAATTTTCATAGGTGAACGCTTATAAAAGGCCCTCACTTAAGTCTCATGGTAATTTTACTGAGCAATTTTAATAATACGATTAGCGTTAATAGATAACCGTTCAATGATAGAAAATAATACCACGGGTGAAAGTCCAGTGACTTTATGGACTATTCCTCCCGGTTCAATTTACCCACTTACAGAAACCAGTGACAGACGCGCCACCGTGCAGGTATTGCTTTTTGCATAAAACGGTTATGTGTAGCAACCAGAGCTGTGTTATGAGCTGCTTCTCGGCGTTTTACGCAGAACATGGTAAAGTAGAAGATTAACCTTTCACGCAATCCGAGGTGCCACATGGAAAAGACCACCACGCAAGAGCTTTTAGCGCAAGCTGAAAAACTCTGTGCGCAACGCAATGTGCGGCTGACACCCCAGCGCCTCGAAGTGTTGCGTCTGATGAGCCTACAGGAAGGCGCGATCAGCGCCTATGACCTGCTGGATCTGCTGCGTGAAACGGAGCCGCAGGCCAAACCGCCGACGGTGTCGTGCGCTCGATTTTCTGCTTGAGCAGGGTTTTGTTCACAAGGTCGAATCCACCAACAGCTACGTGCTCTGTCACCTGTTCGATCAGCCGACCCATAGCTCGGCTATGTTTATCTGCGACCGTTGTGGTGTGGTAAAAGAGGAGTGTGCTGAAGGCGTGGAAGACATTATGCATACGCTGGCGGCAAAAATGGGGTTCGCTCTGCGCCATAACGTGATTGAAGCACACGGGTTATGCCCGGCGTGTGTGGAAGTCGAAGCCTGTCGCCACCCCGGTGAGTGCCAGCACGACCATTCTATTCTGGTGAAGAAGAAACCACGTTAAATAAATCGGGCGGCTAATCCGCAGACGCCGCCCAAAGCAAGTACGTTGAACAGAGGGGAGTACGTCCTTGTACTCACGGGCAGGAGAAGTTGATTACCAGCGGTAGTCGTTACGGTTTTCCCATTCTTTCACTTCTTTTTCCGCCTCATCTTTTGCGTAACCATAGCGTTCCTGGACTTTACCCACCAGTTGATCACGCTTACCTTCGATGACTGTCATATCGTCATCGGTCAGTTTGCCCCATTGCTCTTTCACTTTACCTTTAAACTGTTTCCAGTTGCCGCCGATTTCGTCTTTATTCATCATCAAGTCCTCATCGTTCGGTTGTGAATAGCGGGAGAACGTCGCTCAAACGCATTACGTTTTCTGCTGAACGTGAGATTAATTGTAGTCAGTGATTCGGCCTTCATTTTTTAATTCAGAGTTTTTAACCACCGGACTCAGGCAAACCAGGTCCCTTTTCGCCAGTGTCGCCGCCAGATAAATGCCAGAGAAAGCCCACGAAGCGCCAGAAAAACGGTTAGCGCAAGCCACAGTCCGTGGTTCCCCAGCAGCGGTATCGTCAGTAGGGTGAGCGCAAACCCGGCTGCGGCGACAGCCATGCTGTTACGCATTTCAGCCGCCCGCGTCGCCCCGATAAACATACCGTCCAGCAAATAGCACCAGACGCCCACCAGCGGCAGAACCACCTGCCAGATAAGATAGCGATCGGCCAGAAGCTGAATCTGCGGCAGCGAAGTCAGCAGTGCGATGATGTACTCACCCGCCAGCGCATAAACCAGCGCAAACAGCAGCGCCACAATTCCCGACTGGCGACACGCCGCCCGCCATACGTCCAGTAGCTGGCTGCCGTCCCGCGCGCCATAAGCCTGACCCGAATGGGCTTCTACCGCATAGGCGAAGCCGTCCAGCGCATAGGCAGTAAAAGTCAGCAACGTCATAAGAACGGCATTCACCGCAATGATATCGCTTCCCATACGGGCGCCCAGTACCGTGATTGCGCCAAAACAGAGTTGCAGCAGCAGCGAACGCAGCATGATGTCGCGATTAAGCGCCAGCAAACGACGGAAGTTCCCGCGCCAGGCCTGTTTCAACATACCGGGAGAGACACCGCGCAGATGAAGGACTTTGCGTACCATCAGCAGACCAATTAACAGCGTGGCATATTCGGCGATGACCGTCGCCAGCGCAGCCCCCTGCACGTTCATGTGCAGCCCCATAACCAGCCACAGGTCGAGAACGATGTTCAGGATATTCCCGACAATCAGCAGTATAACCGGTGCACGGGCGTACTGAACGCCAAGCAGCCAACCAAGCAAAACCAGATTCGCCAGAGATGCCGGGGCGCTCAGCCAGCGGATCGCCAGAAAGCGTCTTGCCTGCTCCAGCACCGCTTCGCTACCGCCAACGATATGCAATGCCAGATCGATAATCGGCGTGCGCAGCAGCGCAATCAGCGCCCCCGCGCTCAGCGCCAGGATGAGTGGTTGCACCAACGCTCTCGCCAGCGCTTGCGGATTTTTCGCGCCAAAGGCCTGCGCCGTTAACCCGGTAGTGCTCATGCGTAAGAAGAGCAACAGCATGAAAAGGAAGCTGGTTGCGGTTGCGCCAATGGCAACACCACCCAAGTAGACGGGGCTATCGAGATGACCAATAACAGCCGTATCCACCAGACCCAGTAAGGGGACGGTGATGTTGGAAAAAATCATGGGTAAGGCGAGGCGCCAGAGTGCTTTATCAGAGGATGTGAAGAAAGGCATGCAGATGAGCCTGAGAAAAAGTCAAATAAACCAATCGATTAATCGCCGGATGGCGGCATAAATGCCTTATCCGGCCTACGGGGATATTTGTAGGCCTGATAAGCGCAGCGCCATCAGGCGTTGTGCCGGCACCTGATTACAACCATTCACCGTTACGGATAACGCCTACCGCCAGTCCTTCGATGGTGAAGCTCTGCTCACGCAGGTCAACCACAATCGGTTTAAATTCGCTATTTTCTGGCAAAAGTTCAACTTTATTGCCCTGTTTTTTCAGGCGTTTTACCGTGACTTCATCGTCAATACGCGCCACAACCACCTGGCCGTTACGGACATCCTGAGTTTTATGCACTGCCAGCAGATCGCCGTCCATAATTCCGATATCTTTCATCGACATGCCGCTAACACGCAGCAGAAAATCAGCATTGGGTTTAAACAGCGAGGGATCGACCTGATAATGGCCTTCGATATGCTGCTGCGCCAGCAGCGGTTCACCGGCGGCGACACGACCGACCAGCGGCAACCCTTCTTCTTCGTCCAGAAGCAGGCGAATACCGCGCGATGCGCCGGAAACAATTTCAATCACCCCTTTACGCGCCAGCGCTTTCAGGTGTTCTTCAGCGGCGTTTGGGGAACGGAACCCCAAACGCTGCGCGATCTCCGCACGCGTTGGTGGCATACCTGTCTGGCTGATGTGATCCCGAATGAGATCAAACACCTCTTGCTGCCTGGCCGTTAACGCTTTCATTCCGCCCCCTGGGTGTATATACAGTTATGCTGTGAGTATATACAGCTAAAGGTGATTTTGGAACCATAAACTGCGCAGAAAACAGGAGTTTTATACCGTTATGGAATCTTTATCGAAAAAACCTTAGCGGAAATGTGACCATAGCAGGAGACCCCAGGTCATCAGCGCGACGAAAATAGACAGCAGCACCGCCGCAGACCCCATGTCCTTCGCGCGGCCGGAGAGTTCATGGTATTCAGAGCCAATACGGTCAACAACAGCTTCAATGGCGCTGTTAAGGATTTCAACAATCATCACCAGCATCACGGAACCAATCAGCAATACGCGAGTAATGGCATCCACATCCAGCCAGCAGGCAATCAGCACACCTGCCAGCACGGCGATGCTTTCCTGGCGAAACGCCGCTTCGTTGACCCATGCGGCGCGAAAACCTTTCCAGGAATAGCCTGCGGCTTTAATGATTCGGGTGAATCCAGTGGTATTATTGGCCATTAAAAGAACCTTTTTGCATTATTAGCGTCAATGAAATTATATCGTTGGCCCGTATGATTCGGGCGACGGCAACGCAGCGCGAAGTATGACGGGATACACCAGAAATTCACCAGACTTTCTGATATCCTTGCTGCGCATTTGCATTATTAACCAGAGGCTTTACATCGTTTATGTCCGGCTGGCCACGAATTTACTACAAATTACTGAATTTACCATTAAGCGTGCTGGTAAAAAGCAAGTCTATTCCGGCAGATCCTGCCCCGGAGTTGGGGCTTGATACATCGCGCCCTATTATGTACGTATTGCCGTACAACTCCAAAGCAGACCTGCTGACGCTGCGCGCCCAGTGTCTGGCGCACGATCTTCCCGACCCGCTGGAGCCGCTGGAGATCGACGGAACGCTGCTGCCGCGTTATGTCTTTATTCACGGCGGGCCGCGTGTCTTCACCTATTACACGCCAAAAGAAGAGTCCATTAAGCTTTTCCACAACTATCTCGATCTCCACCGCAGCAATCCCGATCTGGATGTGCAAATGGTGCCGGTATCGGTGATGTTTGGCCGCTCTCCGGGGCGCGAAAAAGGAGAAGAGAACCCGCCTTTACGTATGCTGAACGGCGTGCAGAAATTCTTTGCCGTCTCCTGGCTGGGACGCGACAGCTTTGTTCGTTTCTCGCCGTCCGTGTCTTTGCGTCGGATGGCTGACGAACACGGCACTGACAAGACAATAGCGCAGAAACTGGCGCGCGTGGCGCGTATGCACTTCGCCCGTCAACGTCTGGCGGCGGTCGGGCCGCGTCTGCCAGCCCGTCAGGATCTGTTTAACAAGCTGCTGGCTTCAAAAGCCATCGCTCGCGCCGTGGAAGATGAAGCGCGCAGCAAAAAAATCTCCCATGAAAAGGCGCAGCAAAACGCCATTGCGCTGATGGAAGAGATTGCCGCCAACTTCTCCTACGAGATGATCCGTCTGACCGACCGTATTCTGGGCTTTACCTGGAACCGTCTTTATCAGGGGATTAACGTCCATAACGCCGAGCGCGTTCGTCAGTTGGCGCACGACGGGCATGAAATTGTCTATGTGCCCTGCCACCGCAGCCATATGGACTATATGCTGCTTTCCTACGTGCTGTATCACCAGGGGCTGGTGCCGCCGCATATCGCTGCGGGCATCAACCTGAACTTCTGGCCGGCGGGTCCGATTTTCCGCCGTCTGGGCGCGTTCTTTATTCGTCGTACCTTCAAGGGCAACAAGCTCTACTCCACCGTTTTCCGTGAATACCTGGGCGAGCTGTTCAGCCGTGGTTACTCAGTCGAATATTTCGTCGAAGGCGGTCGATCGCGTACCGGTCGTCTGCTCGACCCGAAAACCGGCACGCTGTCGATGACCATTCAGGCGATGTTGCGCGGCGGCACGCGTCCTATCACGCTGGTGCCGATCTACATCGGCTATGAGCATGTGATGGAAGTGGGCACTTACGCCAAAGAGTTGCGTGGCGCGACGAAAGAGAAAGAGAGCCTGCCGCAGATGCTGCGCGGTTTAAGCAAACTGCGTAATCTGGGCCAGGGCTACGTCAACTTTGGCGAACCGATGCCATTGATGACTTACCTCAACCAGCATGTGCCGGAGTGGCGTGAATCCATCGATCCTATCGAGTCTATCCGCCCGGCCTGGCTGACGCCGACGGTGAATAACATTGCCGCCGATCTGATGGTGCGCATTAACAACGCCGGTGCCGCCAACGCCATGAACCTGTGCTGCACCGCGCTGCTGGCTTCCCGCCAGCGCTCTCTGACCCGTGAGCAACTGACTGAACAGCTCGACTGCTATCTGAGTCTGCTGCGCAACGTGCCGTACGCGGCGGATTCTACGGTTCCTGCGCAGAGCGCCAGTGAACTGATCGACCACGCCTTGCAGATGAACAAGTTTGAGGTCGAGAAAGACACCATCGGCGATATCATCATTCTGCCGCGCGAGCAGGCCGTGTTGATGACTTACTATCGCAACAACATCGCGCATATGCTGGTTCTGCCTTCCCTGATGGCGGCCATCATTACCCAGCACCGCCACATCTCGCGTGACGCGCTGATGCAGCATGTTGACGTGCTCTATCCGATGCTGAAAGCGGAACTGTTCCTGCGCTGGGAACACGATGAGCTTGCCAGCGTGATTGACGCGCTGAGCAGTGAGATGCAACGTCAGGGGCTGATCGCCGTACAGAACGATGAGCTGCATATCAATCCGGCACATTCTCGCACGCTGCAACTGCTGGCGGCTGGCGCGCGCGAAACGCTGCAACGCTATGCCATCACCTTCTGGCTGTTGAGCGCGAATCCGTCGATCAACCGTGGTACGCTGGAAAAAGAGAGCCGCACGGTCGCGCAACGTCTTTCCGTTCTGCACGGCATTAACGCGCCGGAGTTCTTCGATAAAGCGGTGTTCAGTTCTCTGGTGCTGACTCTGCGTGATGAGAAATACATCAGCGATACCGGAGACGCCGAGCCTGAGCAGACGATGAAGGTGTATCAGATGTTGGCCGATTTGATCACGTCGGATGTGCGTCTGACCATTGAGAGCGCAACGCAGGGCGAGTGACAATAAAAAGCCGGGTGGCGGCTTCGCCCTACCCGGCCTACATTCTGCGCAATATGTTATGTAGGCCCGGTAAGCGCTACCGGGCTTTTTTTCAGCCAACGTAACTCATCGCCAGCCCTAAAAACAGCACCAGGCCGACGTAGTTATTGTTCATAAACGCTTTAAAACAGGCTTCACGTTCGCGCCCGACAATCAGTTTCTGCTGATACACAAACAGCGCGCCGGCCACCAGCACCGACCAGTAATACCCCCAGCCCAGCCCGTTCAGCCAGCCAATCAGCGCCATTAGCGCCAGCACCGCAATCTGCAAAATCCCGATAATAAGTTTGTCATGTCGCCCGAACAGAATGGCCGTCGATTTAATGCCGATTTTCAGATCGTCGTCCCGGTCAACCATCGCATACTGCGTGTCGTAGGCCACCGCCCAGAGGATATTGGCCAGGAACATCAGCCAGCAGCTCAGCGGCACGGACTCACTCACCGCCGCAAACGCCATAGGAATAGACCAGCCGAACGCCGCGCCCAGCACAACCTGCGGCAAATGGGTGTAACGCTTCATGAAGGGATAGACCCACGCCAGCGCCAGCGCCGCAATCGACAGCAGAATGGTCATCGTATTCAGCGTTAACACCAGCAGGAAGGAGAGCGCTACCAGTACGACAAACAGCGTGCGCGCCTCTTTCTCCGTGACCGCCCCGCTGGGCAACGGTCGGTTGGCCGTGCGTTTCACATGTCCATCAAACTTACGATCGGCATAATCGTTGACCACGCAACCGGCGGCGCGCATTAACCAGACCCCGGCGACAAACACCGCCAGAATCCACAGTTGCGGCACTCCCGGCGTCGCTACCCACAGCGCCCATAATGTCGGCCAGAGCAGCAGTAAGGCACCGATTGGCTTATCCGTACGCATCAGGCGGTGAAACGCCAACAGCTTATTCTGCGTCAGACTCCACTCCATTTTGTTTTCCTCTTAATACAACGGTGATGCGGGCAAAAACAGCTCGGTAAGCATCAGCGGCTTACCGCTCAGACGCAGGCGGGAACGACGCCCCCACAGTGCGGCATCACGACCAATCTCAATAAAATCTCGGGTCAACGTTGATGATGTAAACAGGTAGCGCCCTAACGGCGTTTTTCCCAGATTTTGTAAGGCCAGCTCAGGGCCGCACAACGTTGATTCAGGCACGACGGTACGCCCGGCAAGCCATGGTTCGCCGTCTGCACATAACAAAATTTCACGTAACCAGTAGCGGGATTCGACCGGTAGCAGCGCCACCTCTTCAGCCACTTCATGTGGACCAACAAACGCTTCCCGAAGCAATGTCACGCTTACCCGTTTCCCTTCTTGCTCAAAACGTTTGGTCATGGAATCTTCCAGAAGTAACCAGTCGAGCAACCGGGAATCCAGCGCAGGAATCTCTTTAAAATAGCGCAGCGCACGCAGTTGCGTTAACGCAGGGTGTGACATGCCGTACTCTCCGTTTCATAACGTAAAGGCATTGTATCGCAGAAAAGAGATTACGGGAGGCGTAAACATAATTAAGTGATCGGTTGCGCAACAGAAGTGTAACAACTCGCATGGAATGCTAAAAAAAAGGTGCGCCAGGAGACGCACCAGTTGTTGCAAAATCAGCAATGTGGGGAGACGCTTACCCCTTGCCTTTTACACTGCTGATAAACGTGGAACGGGCAGATGTCGATCCCAGGCGTTCGGCTTCATCAAGCAGTTTCAGAGCTTTATCAACGTCACCTTTCGCTACCGCGTCCTTAATCGCATTGTTGAAGTAGCTTTCCGTGTCGTTCAGCATTGGCTCGCTTTTCTTCGCCGGGGCAGGCGCTGGCGCGGCAACGGCTGGTGCGGTATAGGCGGTCGCCGGTGCCGCAGTGTTGCCGACGGTGACAGGTCCCGGACCGGAAGAACCAAACAGCGGGCCAACCAGTACGCTGGAGCTGCTGTTGGTTTTCACTTTCAGTTTCAGCAGGCCATCAGTCGTGTGGCGCGCGATCGGATCGGGAATATCCGGGACGGCATTACCCACGCCTTTCGCATACGCTTTTGCCGGGTCAAGCAGCGTGGTGGTCTGCTGGAGATCGTTATTGGTGGTAAACACCAGAACGTACAGCTTCTGCTGGCCCAGCGCAGGCGTCAGGCGCATCACCCCTTCCAGACGATCCGCGCTCATCACGCCGGGGGCCTGGTAGGTAAAGTAGCTGCTGGGAAAAAACGCTGAAGGCGTCAGGTTCTGGTCGAGAATCAGCACGTTCGGTGCAAATACGCTGGTTTGTTTGTTAACTTCGCTGCTCAATGTCAGCGTGAGCTCACCGATGTTCGCCGGTACGCTATACGCGGCAACCGGGCCTGTAATACCGGCGACGTCAAGCCGCTGACCACCGGTGGAAAGCTGTGTGGACTGCGTACTGGACTGGTCGACAGGCGTCCAGGTGAGTTGTTGTAGTGCGGCGGTCGGAATCGCAGGCGCTGCGCTGGTGTTTTGCGGAACATAGTTTACATCCGCCAGGCTGATGCCTGGTGCGCTTGCCAGCAACCCTGCCGATAAACAAAGGGCGACGAGACTTTTCTTCATTTTCATTGTTATCACCTCAGATAGCACGGGTTCAGCGGTGGCCAGGCAATAGCGCGCTAAACCGCGAGAAACGGTGCAGATAATGCCGGATAGCGGCTACGCCTTATCCGGCCTGCATCTCGTTACCGGGGGACTTGCGCCCCCCTCGTTATGTCACGTATTACCACCAGATTTCCATCTGGGCGCCGAAGGACCACTCATCGTTGTCGCCACGGCTGGTTGTGTTGAAGCCGGAGTTATTCGATGCGGCATAACGCAATGTGTTATCGCCATCTTTGATATAGCCCCATTTCTCATCCCACTTCGCGTAGGTTGCGAAGAGACGGATGGCCGGGCGGGACCAGATGCTGTCGCCAGCCTGCCATTGTTGCGCCAGGGTGATTTTGTACTGGTTGTTGCGATCGCCAGTCTGTTGAGATTTGACGTTGTCGTAACCGACTTCCAGCAGGGTGCTCATGATCGGCGTCCATTTGAACATCGGACGAACGCCCACGGTCCACCAGTCAGTACCCAGATCGTTATCCAGGTCCTGTTTCTGGAACATACCGACGTACATCAGGTCCCAACGGTCGCCCAGAGAGATCGCCCCGTGGTCCAGAATACGCCACAGCTTACCGTTGTTATTGACGTAACGATCGACATAATGGAGCTGATCGTCGCCTTCGCCGATATCAAAGGTCGAGCCGTAAGAACCCTGAGGAATACCTTTACCCTGCGTGGTCATCGCGTCAGTGGCGTACTGAACCACAAACTTGTTGTAGCCCTTCAGCATGCTCTGGGTATGTTCAGCAGTGAACATCCAGCCGTCTTTAGATGCGCCGTCAGCCAGGCGATAATCGTCAGTGGTGTTTGCGCGACCATAGTCGACACCCAGTTCCAGCACGCCATCCGGGTTCGTTTCCAGACCGGCTAAACGCACGTCGAAGACGTCGTTGGCGGTGTCTTTAGAAGAGTTGTAAATATCCTGGCTGCTGAAGGTGTAGGAACCACCGGCTTCCTGAGAGCGGGTCGCTGCCAGAGACAGTTTACCGAAGCCCAGGTCGATGTTTTCGATACCCGCACCAGGACCAGAAATATCCCAGTAGTAGAAGTCGATCATGTGAACGTCATGACGCTGATAGAAGCGCTTACCCGCCCAGATGGTGGAGCCTGGCAGCCAGTCAATCAGGTTTTTACCCTGCACGTTGGCTTCACGGAACGCCGGATCGGTTGCTTCCCAGTCATTCTGTTGCGCTACGGAGTAGGCCACGTTAGTGTCGAAATAGAAGCTCTTGTCGCCTTCTTTCCACACTTCCTGACCCAGTTTCAATTCCGCATAGGTTTCACATTCGTTACCAAGACGGTATTTACTTTGAGCGCCAGTTGCCTGGAAACATTGTTGTTCGCCGCCACTACCCGTCCAGCCGATACCGGAACGAGCATAACCATGGAAATCCACTGCCATTGCCTGAGCAGACATAACGCCTGCTGCGACGGCAACCGCCAGAGGAAGTTTGCGCAGAGTAATCATTATTCTATCTCCTGAGATCATTGCTTTTCTTTAAACGCGTCCCCCTTCGGACTGCCTCTTTGTTGGCGGTGTTTTTTCACTTGCCGCCTTGATGCATCCTCGAATGGTTTTGCGTTTTGTTTTTTTAATGGGGACCTTAAACGCCCGGCTCCTTATGCAGCCGACGGCATGCGGAACCATCTTCACGGAACAGATGGCAACGCTCTGGCGGCAGACCGATAGCGAATGTGGCACCCTCTTCTACCAACACCACGTCGTTCTGGCGGTAAACCAGGTTTTGACGAATGGCGGGGATCTGGATATGAATTTGTGTTTCGTGACCAAGTTGTTCGACGACCTGAACCTCGCCTTCCAGGGTGACATCGGCGATGTCGCTGGGCAGCAGATGCTCTGGACGAATACCTAAAGACATATTTGCTCCGACCTGAACGCCGTTGCTTTCTACCGGCAGCCAGACGTTCTGGCGGTTCGGCAGCTCAACCTGCACCTGCTCGATAGCGGTCGCGGTGACTTTCACCGGCAGGAAGTTCATTTTCGGGGAACCGATAAAACCTGCGACGAAGCGATCCGCCGGATAGTGGTACAGCTCCAGCGGCTTACCGACCTGCGCCACGCGGCCGGCATCCAGCACCACGATTTTGTCGGCCAGCGTCATCGCTTCGACCTGATCGTGGGTGACGTAAATCATCGTGCGGCCCAGACGCTTATGCAGGCGGGAGATTTCGATACGCATCTGCACGCGCAGAGCGGCATCAAGGTTAGACAGCGGCTCATCAAGCAGGAACACGCGCGGTTCCGCCACCAGCGTGCGGCCTATCGCCACGCGCTGGCGCTGGCCGCCGGAGAGCGCTTTCGGCTTGCGCTCCAGCAGGTGCGCCAGTTGCAGCACTTCAGCTACCTGATTCACACGCTGATTCATCACCTCTTTTTTGGCCCCCGCCAGCTTCAAACCAAAAGACATGTTTTCTGCCACGGACAGGTGGGGATAGAGCGCATAGGACTGGAAGACCATCCCCACGCCGCGTTCGGCGGGCGGGATGTCGTTCATACGGGCTTCCCCAATGAACAGATCTCCGCTGGTGATGGTTTCAAGTCCGGCGATCATACGCAGCAAGGTCGATTTCCCGCAGCCTGACGGTCCGACAAACACCACGAATTCCCCTTCGTGAATGTCGAGATTGATATCTTTCGATACCACCACGTCACCCCAGGCTTTCGTTACATTTCGCAGCTGTACGCTCGCCATGCCCTTCTCCCTTCGTTACAACCTGTCATCGACAGCAACATTCATGATGGCCTGACTATGCGTTATCCCTTGATTGCGTAAATCCTCCACCCCCCGGCTTTTTTATGGGGGAGGAGGCGGGAGGATGAGGGAGCAGCGTCTGAGACCCGGGCCGCGCCCCGCCGAGGAATTTCGTGATGTCACCTGCAAAAATCGCGGTGTTTTTATGTGCGCCAACACGCATTACTCACATTTATGCAACACAGATCACATAAAGAAGGGGTGGGGCGTAGGGGTAAGGAGGATGGAAAGAGGTTGTCGTATAAAGAAACTAGATACCGTTAAGCCACCTCTGTGTATCCACGAGCACATCACCAAAAAGGATGGGAGATATGAAAATCAAAACTGGCGCACGCATCCTCGCATTGTCCGCACTGACGACGATGATGTTTTCCGCCTCGGCTCTCGCCAAGATTGAAGAAGGTAAGCTGGTTATCTGGATTAACGGCGACAAAGGCTACAACGGCCTCGCTGAAGTGGGCAAAAAATTCGAACAAGACACCGGCATTAAAGTCACCGTTGAGCACCCGGACAAGCTGGAAGAGAAATTCCCTCAGGTTGCGGCCACCGGTGACGGCCCGGACATCATCTTCTGGGCGCATGACCGTTTTGGCGGCTACGCACAGTCTGGCCTGCTGGCTGAGATCACCCCGGACCAGGCGTTCCAGGACAAGCTCTATCCGTTCACCTGGGATGCGGTGCGTTACAACGGCAAGCTGATCGCCTACCCGATCGCCGTTGAAGCGCTGTCCCTGATTTACAACAAAGACCTCGTTCCGAACCCGCCGAAAACCTGGGAAGAGATCCCGGCGCTGGATAAAGAGCTGAAGGCGAAAGGTAAGAGCGCGCTGATGTTCAACCTGCAAGAACCGTACTTCACCTGGCCGCTGATTGCTGCCGATGGCGGTTACGCGTTCAAGTTTGAGAACGGTAAGTATGACGTGAAAGATGTCGGCGTAGACAGCGCA
Organism: Citrobacter sp. CK188; assembly: GCF_030333525.1. Classification (NCBI taxonomy): domain Bacteria; kingdom Pseudomonadati; phylum Pseudomonadota; class Gammaproteobacteria; order Enterobacterales; family Enterobacteriaceae; genus Citrobacter; species Citrobacter sp. CK188. The sequence goes on along the minus strand of NZ_JAOWFU010000036.1, from coordinate 223,506 downwards.
GGGGCGAAAGCCGGTCTGGGCTTCCTGGTCGATATGATCAAAAACAAACACATGAACGCCGATACCGATTACTCCATCGCGGAAGCCGCCTTTAACAAAGGCGAAACGGCGATGACCATCAACGGTCCGTGGGCGTGGTCAAACATCGACAAGAGCAAAATCAATTACGGCGTGACACTGCTGCCGACATTCAAAGGCAAACCGTCTAAACCGTTCGTTGGCGTGCTGAGCGCGGGCATTAACGCCGCCAGCCCGAACAAAGAGCTGGCGAAAGAGTTCCTCGAAAACTACCTGCTGACCGATCAGGGTCTGGACGACGTGAACAAGGACAAACCGCTGGGCGCGGTTGCGCTGAAATCCTTCCAGGATCAGTTAGCGAAAGATCCGCGTATCGCCGCCACGATGGATAACGCCCAGAAAGGCGAAATCATGCCGAACATTCCGCAGATGTCAGCCTTCTGGTATGCGGTTCGTACGGCAGTTATCAACGCTGCCAGCGGTCGTCAGACTGTCGACGCCGCGCTGAAAGACGCGCAGGGCCGTATCACCAAGTAATGTTCAGGTCGTGTGCCGGCTGGCGGCATCAATGCCTTCTCCGGCCTACAGAACAGGTAGGCCGGAGAAACGCAGCGCCATCAGGCACGCTGACCTACAGGATTTCAAAGTTGTAGAGGAAGATCCCCATGGATGTCATTAAAAAGAAACATTGGTGGCAAAGCGACGCGCTGAAGTGGTCAGCGATTGGTCTGCTGGGCCTGCTGGTGGGTTACCTTGTAGTTTTAATGTACGCACAAGGGGAGTACCTGTTTGCCATCATGACGCTGATTTTAAGCTCTGCTGGCCTGTATATTTTCGCGAATCGTAAAACCTATGCCTGGCGCTATGTTTATCCGGGCATGGCCGGTATGGGGCTGTTTGTCCTGTTCCCGCTGGTCTGCACTATCGCCATCGCCTTTACCAACTACAGCAGCACCAACCAGCTCACCTTTGAACGCGCCCAGCAGGTGCTGATGGATCGTTCTTATCAGGCGGGCAAAACCTATAACTTTGGCCTGTATCCGGCGGGTGACGAGTGGCAACTGGCCCTCACCGACGGCGAAACCGGCAAGAATTATCTCTCCGACGCCTTTAAATTCGGCGGCGAACAAAAACTGCAACTGAAAGAGGCTGACGCGCTGCCGGCCGGTGAACGCGCCAACCTGCGCATCATCACCCAAAATCGTCAGGCGCTGAACCAGCTTACCGCCGTTTTGCCCGATGAAAGCAAGGTCATCATGAGCTCACTGCGCCAGTTTTCCGGCACGCAGCCGCTCTATACCCTCGCCAGCGACGGTACGCTGACAAATAACCAGAGCGGCGTGGCGTATCGGCCAAACAACGATATTGGCTACTATCAGGCCATCAACGCGGACGGCAACTGGGGCGACGAAAAACTGAGTCCAGGCTACACCGTGACCATCGGCTGGGACAATTTCTCCCGCGTCTTTACTGACGAGGGCATCCAGAAACCGTTCTTCGCGATCTTCGTCTGGACCGTGGTGTTCTCAGTTCTCACCGTGCTGCTGACCGTGGCGGTTGGGATGGTGCTGGCCTGCCTCGTACAGTGGGAAGCGCTGAAAGGTAAAGCGATTTACCGCGTGCTGCTGATTCTGCCGTATGCGGTGCCGTCGTTCATCTCGATTCTGATCTTCAAAGGTTTGTTCAACCAGAGCTTTGGTGAGATCAACATGATGCTGAGCGCGCTGTTTGGCCTCAAACCGGCCTGGTTCAGCGACCCGAACACCGCCCGCACGATGGTCATTATCGTCAACACCTGGCTGGGCTATCCGTACATGATGATCCTCTGCATGGGCCTGCTGAAAGCGATTCCAGACGATCTGTACGAAGCCTCGGCAATGGACGGCGCGGGCCCGTTCCAGAACTTCTTTAAGATTACATTCCCGCTGCTGATTAAGCCGCTGACGCCGCTGATGATCGCCAGCTTTGCCTTTAACTTTAACAACTTCGTACTGATTCAGCTTCTGACCAACGGCGGCCCGGACCGCCTCGGCACCACTACGCCAGCCGGTTATACCGACCTGCTCGTGAGCTACACCTACCGCATCGCCTTTGAAGGCGGCGGGGGCCAGGACTTCGGTCTGGCGGCCGCGATCGCCACGCTGATCTTCCTGCTGGTCGGCGCGCTGGCCATCGTGAACCTGAAAGCCACACGTATGAAGTTTGATTAAGGGAGATAACAACAATGGCAATGGTTCAACCCAAATCTCAAAAGCTGCGTCTCTTCATCACGCACTTAGGGCTGCTGATTTTTATCGCGGCAATCATGTTCCCGCTGCTGATGGTCGTCGCCATTTCGCTGCGTGAAGGCAACTTCGCAACCGGGAGCCTGATCCCGGAACGCATCTCCTGGGAGCACTGGCGGCTGGCATTGGGCTTCAGCGTGGAACACGCTGATGGCCGTGTCACGCCGCCCCCCTTCCCGGTTCTGTTATGGCTGTGGAACTCGATCAAAGTCGCGGCGATCACCGCTATTGGCATCGTGGCGCTCTCTACGACCTGCGCTTACGCGTTTGCCCGTATGCGCTTTCCCGGCAAAGCGACGTTGCTCAAAGGGATGCTGATTTTCCAGATGTTCCCGGCGGTGCTGTCACTGGTGGCGTTGTACGCGTTGTTCGACCGTCTCGGCCAGTACATTCCGTTTATCGGTCTGAATACCCACGGCGGGGTGATTTTCGCTTACCTGGGCGGGATTGCGCTGCACGTCTGGACGATTAAAGGCTATTTTGAAACCATCGACGGTTCGCTGGAAGAAGCGGCGGCGCTGGATGGCGCGACGCCGTGGCAGGCTTTCCGCCTGGTGCTGCTGCCGCTCTCGGTGCCGATTCTGGCGGTGGTCTTTATTCTGTCGTTCATTGCCGCCATCACTGAAGTTCCTGTCGCCTCGCTGTTACTGCGTGATGTAAACAGCTATACCCTGGCGGTAGGTATGCAGCAGTACCTCAACCCGCAAAACTATCTGTGGGGCGATTTTGCCGCCGCTGCCGTGTTGTCCGCCATCCCGATCACGCTGGTGTTCCTGCTGGCCCAGCGTTGGCTGGTCAACGGCCTGACGGCAGGCGGTGTGAAAGGCTAAGTTTCATTGATGTACCTGCCCGGAAACGGGCAATGCCACTGCAACCCTCAACTTATATTATCCCAACTTGTGACTGTTCTTCGGCGCTCCTCGGAGCGCCTTTTTTTATTCCCGTTTTAACCGTTTCGAATTACATAACCACAGGGTGATCACCAATAACAGGATCGCCGCAGAGTAGATCAGCACATCCATCGGCGATTTATGATCGACGATGATCAGCCGCACAATCGCGGTGATCCCGATATAGACAAAGTAGCGCAGCGGGAAATGAAAACCTGACTGGAAATACTTCACAATCAACGCAATAAACTCAAAGTAGAGAAAGTAGACCACTAACCCTTCCACCAGCTCGTATTTGCTGGTTTGCTCCGGCGCGAACAGCACATCCGCCAGATGTAAGGTCTCTTTACCGAGGAAAACGACCAGGATCAAGCCCAGACTTAACAGCCCAAGATTCAGCACGGTCTGTAGGATCGTGGAGATAAACTCCACGCGTGGACGAGATAGTGACGTCATAGCAGCACCCTCTTTCTCAGTAGCAAGGTTCCTGTATAACGCAAAAATGTGACGGAGATCTATATTTTTTGTTTATGTTTTGTGCAGCAAAGGTCAGCGGAGAATTATCTCTGTCACGGCATGTTTCAAAGAGAAGGGAAAAGCGACGGCACAGTGATCGGCGCGGGAAGCGTGGTAAATTGCCGGATGGCGGCGTAAACGCCTTATCCGGCCTACAATAGATGCGGTTTGTAGGCCGGATAAGCGTAGCGCCATCCGGCTGGCAAACGGCTCGATCAGCGGAAATTCACGTTGCGGTCGCTGGTCATATCGTACAGACCAAACTTCCGGCCAAGCTGCTGACCGCCGTCACGCGTCAGCGGCGTCCAGCCAATCGCTGCGCGGCTGCGGGTTGGGCTGGACGAGAAGAGATCCAACGGTACCGACACGTACACGCCTTTGGTGAAATCCCCTTCCCCGTACTCGTCCGGCGACACATCGGTGATAGTGGCATAGCCGCCAACCACCACGCCGCTGTCAAAGCGTTTCGCGATTTCCAGCGTACCGCCCTTGTCGCCAGCCAGATATTGACCGACGCTCGCTTTCACCAGCACATCCTGCGCGAACGACGGCGTCCAGTAGGCGGTCAAGTGGCCGGTTTTCACGCTGTAATCGGTGAATTTCATCATATCCTGCGCGCTACGCCAGTCACGCTGTTTCACGTAGTTAGCGTCAAGACCAAACGCCCAGTTGCTGTCGACCGGGCGATACAGCACTTCCGCCCCTGCGCCGCCGTACATGGTCTACAGATAACCGCCGTAAACCTGGCCGTAGAAACCGTTGCCGAGGTACTGGAAGTAGTTGGCTTGCAGGTTATTCACATAGATATCGTTCTGCACATATTCGCGCACATGGGTACGCACACGCGGAAGATGCGAATCGTTCGGTGGGTTGGTGTAGTTAAATTTGTCGTAGTTGTTGGCGATATTGGCAAACAGACTGCCGGTGGTAAGCAGATGATCCGTTACCCACAGATCCGCCGTCCCCATCACGCCAAGCTGGTACATATAGAAATTTTCCGGGCCGCCGACAGACTGGTTCAACACCGGATCGATATGGAAATCAAAGCGCGATTTATCGATATACCAACCCTGCTCGGTTGTTTCCGGCACGATCGGCTCCACACGTTTTTGCGCCAGTGGAGTCTCGTGTCCTAATGGTTCGCCTTCCAGATAGCGTTTCAGGCTGGCGACATCAGTTTCCGTGGTGACCTGCGGCATATTGAGACGGTTTTCCGTCACGCGGATCGTGCGAACCCCTTCTGGCAGATCGTTCATGACGATCCGATTCGCGCGTTCGATCCCTTCCCGCGAATCACGGTATTTCACCTGCTCGCCGGTGACGTACAGCGTATCGCCTTTCACCTGAATTTTAGGGTCCGCCAGTCCGGCGTTGTATTTCAGCAGCGTCAACTGGTTAGCGACGACCGAGTGTTGCAGGATGGCGTCCTGCGGCTCAGGCTGATATTTCGGTCGCGCGTTATCGTTATACGATGGGCGCAAATCGTTGAAGTTTGTCCGCAGCGTCACGCCAAACATAAAGGTGTTGCCGCGTTCATAGCTGAGGTTAACGTCGGCCCAATCGGTGACGCGGTAAATGGCGCCGACGTTAAACTTGCTCTTCTGCTCCAGCTTACCCGCGAAATCCTGCTGATAATTGTTGCCTTCATACTCCAGTTTCAGGCGCAGCGGCTGCCAGGGCGTTTGATACTCCACCCCGCCAAACAGCGACGCTGGCCCATGGAACATATCGCTGCCGTTGACGGAACCGGCCTGTTTATAACTGTTATCGCGGTGACAGAATTTATCGCTGTATGAGCAAAACGGATTGCTCACGTTGCCGCTGGTGCCCAGATAACCCCAGCCAAGACCGAGCGAGAAATCAAACGGCCCCCAGGCTTTGTTCGCCACGATGTATTCCGCATCGAACAGCCCCGTCCCGCCGATATCCCTTGCGCCGACCGCCACCTGCGGCATCCAGTAGCTCTCTTCCCATAACCGCAGTTTCAGGTCGAAGGCTTTGTCTTTGTAGGTCTGGTTGCCGGAAAACGACTCCACGCTGCTGTATTGTCTGGTACGCACGTCGGTATAGCGCAGCGTGGTTTCCAGCCACGGGAACAACTGTATCGACGCGGAGTAGTAGCGATACTGATCGTTATCACGATAGTTCAGGCTCATCTCCCCTTCCCGCGCCATTCGCGCCGTTGGCGTTTGCAGCAGCCCCACGCCGCCGAAGTCAGATTGTGACGGCCCAATGGGGGCCGGATATGTTTCGGCATGGCAGGCTGCGCTGATGCCCAGCGCCAGTAAGCTGAGCAGATGTGTTTTTTTCATTATTCGGGTATCCGCTGCGTCAGAGTACGAAGAATGTCGGCGTTAAGCGCATCCGGCGTGTTGCTCCATAGAGAATCCGTAAGACCGACAAAAATGATGCTGCCTGGCATCGGCTCAACGTGACGCTTGTTCCAGTAAGCGACCGGCGCTTTCTGCGTGCGTCCGTCGGGATAGACAACCCACGCATAGCTGCGATCCGCCCCGCTGAGCAGGCTTTGCTCATCAAGGTAGCTGGCCACGTCCCGCCCCGGGCTGAAGGGGCGTTTACCCGGCTGGCTAACCAATCCAAACAGCGTGATATCCGTCGGCTGCCCGCCGACCCACAGCGTGTAATGGCCCTGCAACAGCGGATTGCCCCGTTCGCTGACGCGTACGGTATCCGGGTCAAGGTTAACGAGCTGTCTGCCGGTCACTTTTAACATCTGCACCTGCTGGCGCAGCGTATTGATTGCGGCGGCGTCATCGCCGCTTTTCTCTGCGCCAAACGCAGCCAGGCGGCCCAATAATTCCTGCTGCTGGCGCTGCGCCGTGGCGGTAGCCCGCTCTTCGCTGATAACCGCGCCAGGCCACCAGCTGTTCGCCAGTTTCGGCTGCCCGACCAGATCGATCAGATGTTCCGCGCCGGTGAGCGTCTTCGGTTCAGTGCTGCCTGCGGCAAACACCTTCACGGTGCCTGCGGCAAAAGATGAGGAAGCGCACAAACTCAGGGCCAGCGCTGCAATGGTCTGTTTCATCATTGTTTTGCCGCCTTAATGAGCGTGGTTTTCACCGGGAAGTAGTCCGCCCCCAGATACTGTTCCGACTGGCGGATTTGCCCTTCGCTGTCGATCCAGTAGCGGTTATGCCAGCGCGCCTGGTCGGTTGTAACCTCTTCATCCAGTACGCGAACGGCGGTTACATCGCTACCGACTTTAATGCTGTCAGCGCCATCCCATTTGAAGACCGAGCGGGCGGTGGCGTAACGCACCTGTTTATGTTCCGTCCAGCCCATCGTGCGCGTCCACGTTGCGCCATCTACGATTTGTGCCGGTCTGGCCAATGGGTCAGCCGCCAGATTGTTCACACCGATCAGATTGTCGCCGCCGAGCAGGGTTTTAATCAGGCGACCATGCTGGGTCACGATGGTGGCCTGATCCTGCGTCACCCATTTCTGCTGCCCGTTCTCTGCGAAAGCGAGCACCACAAACAGCTGCGGCCCGCCATTGAGCTGCATGTACTGGCTGGCATAAGGCATGTTTTGAATGTCATCGTCCGTCAGTTGTACGCCCGGCGTACCGAACAGACTGTCCCACAGCGAATTACCCAGACCTTTAGTGGTGGCTGAGCAAGCCTGTAACAGCAGGCAAATGATGATAATTCCAGGTCGCTTCACGACTCTTCTCCGCATTATTGCCGGGTGGCCCCGGCCAGGAAGTCACACAGGTTCAGGCAAGCTAAAATAACCACACCGAAGTGTGGTTATGATTAAACGTACCGGTGTTACTGGGTACTGGTGGTTGTGGTGGTAGTGGTTCCGGTATTAGAACCATCGCCACCGCCGGTCGCCGCCAGAGCGACGCCCACCGCCGAGCTTACGGTGCTGACGCTGGTCGCGGAGGAACTTCCCGCGGATACCGACGTCGCCGCCGACCCTGCTGCTTCACCCACCTGAACGGGGGCGGCCCAGACAGAAGTCGCCGCAAGCGCAGATATGGCAAAAATGCCATACAGAGCTTTTTTCATCACAATATCCCTTCATTGAATGAATGGAGATTTACCCGAAAAACGATTCAGGCGGGATCGAGTATACACAACTAAAGCATGTGGATTGCGACAGGTCTAAATAGCGAGGCGGTTTTAGGATAATTAAACTTTTGGCTGGAATGGCACTTATATTATAATTAAATATCCTTTAAAAACATTATATTAAAATAAAACAATGCAATATTTATTATCCGTATACTCTGAAAATAACACCGAGTAACTTACGGGTTATTCATTATTTTAGGATTAAGCTCAATATAAATTTTTGCGGAATAGCACAGACAACCGGAATTATCTTATAAAAAAGCCGATAATAATATCGGCTCTAATTACAGATATATCACTTTTCTGCCGGATGGCGGCGGAACGCCTTATCCGGCCTACAGGACGCGCCGTTTGTAGGCCGGATAAGCCTGGCGCCACCGGGCGTTACATCATCAGTTTGTAGGCCCGGTAAGCGTAGCGCCACCGGGCGTTACGCCATCAGGCACGCCATGCTTTATAACGGTTAATCAGACCGTTAGTTGAACTGTCATGGCTGGAAATCGCTTTATCATCACCCAGTTCCGGCAGGATACGGTTAGCCAGCTGTTTGCCCAGCTCAACGCCCCACTGGTCGAAGGTGAAGATGTTCAGGATCGCGCCCTGAGTGAAGATTTTGTGCTCATACAGCGCAATCAACGCCCCCAGGCTAAACGGCGTGATTTCACGCAGCAGGATGGAGTTCGTCGGGCGGTTGCCTTCGAACACTTTGAACGGCACCACATGCTCAAGCTGAGACGGATCTTTCCCCTGATCGCGATATTCCTGCTCAACCACCTCGCGGGATTTGCCGAACGCCAGCGCTTCGGTCTGAGCGAAGAAGTTAGACAGCAGTTTCTGATGGTGATCGGACAACGGGTTATGGGTTATCGCCGGGGCGATAAAGTCGCAAGGCACCATCTTCGTCCCCTGGTGAATCAGCTGGTAGAACGCGTGCTGGCCGTTGGTGCCCGGTTCACCCCAGATGATTGGGCCAGTCTGGTAGTCTACGGCATTGCCGTTACGGTCAACATACTTGCCGTTGGACTCCATATTGCCCTGCTGGAAGTAGGCCGCAAAACGGTGCATATACTGGTCGTACGGCAGAATCGCTTCGGTTTCTGCGCCAAAGAAGTTGTTGTACCAGATACCGATCAGCGCCAGCAGCACCGGCAGGTTTTTCTCAGCCGGTGTTGTGGAGAAGTGTTTATCCATCGCATGCGCGCCGGACAGCAGTTCAACGAAGTTGTCAAAGCCGACAGACAGGATGATAGACAGGCCAATCGCCGACCACAGAGAGTAACGACCGCCGACCCAGTCCCAGAACTCGAACATGTTGGCGGTGTCGATCCCAAACTCACCCACCGCTTTTGCATTGGTGGAAAGCGCCGCAAAGTGTTTCGCGACGTGTTTTTCATCATTCGCGGTGCTCAGGAACCAGTCGCGCGCGCTGTGGGCGTTGGTCATGGTTTCCTGCGTTGTGAAGGTTTTAGACGCCACCAGGAACAGGGTGGTTTCCGGGTTTACTTTCTTCAGCACTTCGGCGATGTGGGTGCCATCGACGTTAGACACAAAGTGCATATTCAGATGGTTTTTGTACGGGCGCAGCGCTTCAGTCACCATGAACGGCCCCAGGTCGGAACCACCGATACCGATGTTGACCACGTCAGTGATCGCTTTACCGGTGTAACCTTTCCATTGACCTGAAATAATCGCTTCAGAGAAGGCTTTCATCTTCTCCAGCACCGCATTCACTTCCGGCATCACATCTTTGCCGTCAACGATAATCGGAGTATTGCTACGGTTACGCAGCGCAACGTGCAGCACGGCACGGTCTTCAGTACGGTTGATTTTTTCGCCAGAGAACATGGACTTAATCGCACCGGCCAGATCGGTCTCTTTCGCCAGATCCTGCAATTTCGCCAGCGTCTCTTCGGTGATGCGGTTTTTAGAGAAATCCACCAGCATCAAATCGTCAAACGTCGCGGAAAATCGGGTAAAACGGTCGCTATCTTTCGCGAAAAGATCCGCGATAGTAACGTCCTTCATGTCGTCGTAGTGTTTTTGTAGTGCCTGCCAGGCAGAAGTCTGCGTCGGATTGATGTTTTTCATTAGCAATACTCTTCTGATTTGAGAATTGTGACTGAGATCGATTGTAACGCCAGTCACAAAAAAGTGTGATTGTTTTAGTGCCGTTAGCCCGAACGCGAATCAAACGCGGATAAAAAGCAGCGAAAAGTATATACCCTAAATAATTCGAGTTGCAGGAAGGCGGCAAGGGAAGAAATCCCCAGGAGCATAGATAACTATGTGACTGGGGTTTCTGAGTGCAGCCAACACATCTGCAACTTGAAGTATGACGGGTATAGTCGTTATAAGCACTGTTACTGAGGGCCAGGACAGCATAAAAAATCCGCATAATCCCGGCGTTGACAGTCCCAGCCACACATTTTATTTATAAATACGGTATTTGCGCCTGCACCGGTTTCTGTTCTGCCCTTGTGCCATGGTCGCTTTTTTCATTCCCTGACACGAGGTTGATATGACAACAGCTGTTTCCCCGCTCGTCGTCGCCAAATTTGGCGGAACCAGCGTCGCCGATTTTGACGCCATGAACCGTAGCGCCGACGTGGTGCTTTCCGATGCTAACGCACGCTTAGTGGTGCTTTCCGCCTCTGCGGGCGTCACCAATCTGCTGGTAGCGCTGGCAGAAGGGCTGGAACCGCCAGAGCGCTTCGAAAAACTCGACGCCATCCGTAAAATTCAGTTCGATATTCTGGAGCGTCTGCGTTACCCGAACGTTATCCGCGAAGAGATCGAGCGTCTGCTGGAAAACATTACCACGCTTGCCGAAGCGGCTTCACTGGCGACGTCAATGGCTCTGACCGACGAGCTGGTGAGTCACGGCGAGCTGATGTCCACCCTGCTGTTTGTGGAGATCCTGCGCGAGCGCAATATTCAGGCGCAGTGGTTTGACGTGCGTAAGGTGATGCGCACCAGCGATCGTTTTGGCCGCGCGGAACCGGATATCGCAGCGCTGTCGGAGCTGGCTACGCTACAGCTTGCCCCACGCCTGGCAGAGGGTCTGGTCATCACCCAGGGATTTATCGGCAGCGAAAGCAAAGGCCGCACAACGACGCTGGGACGCGGCGGCAGCGACTACACGGCGGCGCTGCTTGCAGAAGCGCTGCACGCGGCGCGCGTCGATATCTGGACGGATGTGCCGGGCATCTACACCACCGACCCGCGCGTGGTGCCTGCCGCGCAGCGTATCGATGAAATCGCCTTTGAAGAAGCGGCGGAAATGGCGACCTTTGGCGCGAAGGTGCTGCATCCTGCAACGCTGCTGCCCGCCGTACGCAGCGATATCCCGGTTTTCGTCGGCTCCAGTAAAGATCCAAAAGCGGGCGGGACGCTGGTATGTAATAAAACCCAAAACCCACCGCTCTTCCGCGCGCTGGCGCTGCGTCGCAAACAGACGCTGTTAACGCTGCACAGCCTGAATATGCTGCATTCGCGTGGTTTCCTGGCGGAAGTGTTCGGCATTCTGGCGCGGCACAATATCTCCGTAGATTTAATCACCACCTCGGAAGTGAGCGTGGCGCTGACGCTGGATACCACCGGTTCCACTTCAACGGGCGACACGCTGCTGACACAGTCTTTGCTGATGGAGCTTTCCGCGCTATGCCGGGTAGAAGTGGAAGAAAATCTCGCGCTGGTCGCGCTGATTGGCAACGATCTGTCTAAAGCCTGCGGCGTCGGTAAAGAAGTGTTCGGCGTACTGGAACCGTTCAACATCCGCATGATTTGCTATGGCGCATCCAGCCATAACCTCTGTTTCCTGGTGCCTGGCACCGAAGCGGAACAGGTCGTGCAGAAGCTTCATCATAATTTGTTTGAATAAAATTTCCTCACGCGATAAATAATACCTATAGCCGGGCTCGAACCCGGCTTTTTTATAACTAAACAACACGACAATACTGCAAGGAATTTATTATGTTATCCGTTATCACCCGGCTGTTCCCGTTGTGGGCGCTGCTGCTCTCTGTTATTGCGTATTACACGCCATCGACCTTCACCCCCATTGGCTCGTGGGTGACCACGCTGCTGATGCTGATTATGTTCGGCATGGGCGTACACCTTAAGCTCGACGACTTTAAACGCGTGCTTTCCCGCCCGGCGCCTGTCGCTGCCGGTATTTTCCTGCATTATCTGGTGATGCCGCTCGCCGCCTGGCTACTGGCGATACTGTTTAACATGCCGCCGGACCTCTCTGCCGGGATGGTACTGGTGGGCAGCGTCGCCAGCGGAACGGCATCTAACGTCATGATCTATCTGGCGAAAGGGGATGTGGCGCTTTCGGTTACTATCTCATCGGTTTCCACGCTGGTTGGCGTGGTCGCGACACCGCTGCTGACGCGCCTGTATGTGGATGCGCATATTCAGGTGGATGTGATGGGGATGCTGCTCAGCATTTTACAGATCGTCGTGGTTCCAATCGCGCTTGGGCTGGTCATTCACCACCTGTTTCCTCGCGTGGTAAAAACCGTGGAGCCTTATCTGCCTGCGTTCTCAATGGTGTGCATTCTGGCGATCATCAGCGCAGTGGTGGCCGGTTCCGCCTCGCATATCGCATCCGTTGGTTTTGTGGTGATTGTGGCGGTGATCCTGCACAACACCATTGGTCTGCTCGGCGGTTACTGGGGCGGTCGCCTGTTTGGCTTTGATGAGTCCACCTGCCGCACGCTGGCGATTGAAGTTGGAATGCAGAACTCCGGCCTTGCGGCGGCGCTCGGTAAAATTTACTTCTCTCCGCTGGCCGCGCTCCCCGGCGCGCTGTTCTCGGTCTGGCATAACCTCTCCGGCTCACTGCTGGCCGGTTACTGGTCAGGCAAGCCGATTGCCGAGAAGCCGCGTGATAGGGTGAAGGTGTAGACCTGATAAGCGTAGCGCCATCAGGCGCAATCCGTGCACGTCGCCGGGTGGTGGCTAACGCCTTATCCGGCCTACACAGCCTCTGCACTTTGCCGTACACTGGGTTATCTGACTGACCGAGGGTACATTTATGGCACTCCCACGCATCACCCAAAAAGAGATGACCGAGCGCGAGCAGCGTGAACTGAAAACGCTGCTCGATCGCGCGCGCATTGCACATGGCCGTCCGCTCACGAATGCGGAAACCAACAGCGTGAAAAAGGAGTACATTGATAAGTTAATGGCGCTGCGCGAAGCAGAGGCCAAAAAAGCCCGCCAGTTGAAGAAAAAGCAGGCTTATAAACCAGATACTGAGGCGTCGTTTTCCTGGTCGGCCAATACGCCGACGCGCGGCAGACGTTAACGCCCTTTCTTCTTCCGCCCCGGCGAGGTAAAGCGTTTTCCGTTTGACGCCGGGCGCGCTTTCTCATTGGTTTTTTCGATTTTCACCACCGGACGCTTAATGCCCGCCGTTTTCGGCTTCGCTTTCGCCTTCGACGTCGGTTTGGCTTCTGATGAAGAGTTTTCGATCAGCTTAAACAGAGCGATGAGTTCGTCATCCGTCAGATCCCGCCACTCGCCGGGCGGCAGACCGGATAAACTCACGTTCATAATGCGCGTGCGTTCGAGTTTCGTCACTTCATAGCCAAAGTGCTCGCACATGCGGCGGATCTGGCGGTTCAGCCCTTGAATCAGGGTAATACGGAAAACAAACGGCGCTTCCTTCTTCACCTTGCACTTTTTGGTCACCGTGCCGAGGATCGGGACGCCCGCGCCCATACCGCGAATAAAGTCATCCGTCACCGGCTTATCAACCGTGACCAGATACTCTTTCTCGTGATCGTTACCGGCACGGAGGATTTTGTTAACCAGATCGCCGTGATTGGTAAGAAAGATAAGCCCCTGGGAGTCTTTATCCAGGCGGCCAATCGGGAAAATACGTTTGCTGTGGTTCACGAAATCCACGATGTTATCGCGTTCGCTGTCTTCCGTGGTACTGACAATCCCTACTGGCTTGTTCAGCGCGATAAAGACCAGATCTTCCGCTTCGCGCGGCTCAATCAACCGACCATTCACCTTCACCACGTCGCCATGCATCACCTGATCGCCAATGGTGGCGCGTTTGCCATTAATGAAGACATTCCCTTGTTCAATGTAGCGATCCGCCTCGCGACGCGAGCAAATTCCGCTTTCACTGATGTATTTATTTAATCGGACAGATGAGTCGGGCAGCATAAATTCTCCTGTAAAAGCGAAATATACCGCACCTTGCGGTCAGGGAAAAAGCGTCGAATGACAGGAGTGCGGCTCACCGCTGCTCATAAAGTCGATGACATCACGAAATCCCCCTGCGAGACGCGTTCCAGAATATCGATAACCACATCGTGAGCCACATCAGCAAGCGGTAAGATGAGCGGTGGTAGCATCACGGATGTTTTTACTTTTTGATTACTGGAGATGTCATGGAACTGCTGTTATTGAGTAACTCCACTCTGCCGGGAAAAGCCTGGCTGGAACACGCGCTGCCGCTGGTGGCGGAACAACTGCATGGCCGCCGTTCAGCGGTGTTTCTCCCGTTTGCTGGCGTCACGCAAACCTGGGACGACTACACAGCGAAAACCGCCGCAGTCCTTGCGCCGCTCGGCGTTTCAGTGACCGGTATTCATAGCGTCGCCGATCCGGTCGCAGCGATTGCCGATGCGGAAGTGGTGATTGTCGGCGGTGGGAACACTTTCCAGTTGCTAAAAGAGAGCCGTGAACGTGGGCTGCTGGCGCCCATCGTGGCTGCCGTTAAGCGTGGCGCGTTGTATATCGGCTGGAGCGCGGGCGCGAACCTTGCCTGTCCGACTATTCGCACCACCAACGATATGCCGATCGTTGACCCACAAGGATTTGATGCGCTGGGTCTGTTCCCGTTGCAGATTAACCCGCACTTCACTAACGCGTTGCCGGAAGGCCACAAAGGCGAAACCCGCGAACAGCGTATTCGCGAGCTGCTGGTGGTCGCGCCAGAGTTAACGGTGATTGGCCTGCCGGAAGGCAACTGGATTCAGGTGAGCAAGGGGCAGGCGACGCTCGGCGGCCCGAACACGACGTATGTGTTCAACGCGGGTGAAGAAGCGGTTCCTCTTGAAGCCGGTCATCGCTTCTGATCGTCGCCATGTAGAATGTAAAATGCCTGATGGCGCTACGCTTATCAGGCCTACAGGATAGTGCTTATAACGTAGGCCGGATAAGGCATTTCACGCCGCCATCCGGCAATCAGCAATCAATAGTCATCCCGCTCGTCGTCTTCATCCGGCTGCTCCAGCACGCTGTAAGCCACCGAACAAAACAGCGAATTCAGGCGTTGCATATCGCCCAGCAGTCCCAGATGCAATGAGCTGGTTTCGATGCTCTGTACGTTCTGCTGGTGCAGGCGATCCACATGCGCATGTGAATAACGACGATTGAGAATACGGAAACGATGTTTGCTACGACGCAAACGTCGGGCGCTGGTGACGTCGCCGGAGAAAAACACCGACATCGCCAGTTGCAGGTTGCTGAGTAACTGATCATACAGCGCATCCAGCTCTTTCAGCCCTTCAATGGAAAACGCCCGCCGCGCCGCCAGCGACTTGTCGGCAATCTCGCTGCCCATCCGTTCGACGATATCCGAGGCCTGCTCCAGGTTCAGGGACATCTCGATGATTTCCGCCCAGCGCCGCGACTCTTCCTCCGCCAGTTCCTCTTTCGGCATCCGCGCCAGATAGAGTTTGATGGCGGTGTAAAGCACGTTGATATCATCCGCCAGCTTGCGCAGCTCTTTCTCTTCGCGCGGCTCGCCGTGCATCACCTTTTTCAGACCTTCCATCATCTGCTCCATCGCATCACCAATGCGCAGCGCTTCCCGGGCGGCATTGGCCAGCGCGAGCGTTGGCGTGTCCAGCGCGCTGACATCCAGATGTTTAGGCTTCAGATGGGCATCCAGCTCCGGTTCATCGCGGATAATACGTTTACAGAAACGCGCCATCGGTTCGGCGAACGGAATCATCACCAGACACCGCGCCAGGTTGTAAAAAACGTGGAAGTAGATAACCAGTTCGGATTTTGGCAGCGGTAACGCATCCATCGTATCGGCCAGCACATGGACAAACGGCAGGATAATCAGGCTGCCCACCAGCTTAAACAGCAGACTGCCCAGCGCCACGCGGCGAGCGGCGGCATTGGCTGCGCTGTTGTTGAGCATCGCCAGCAGGCCGGAACCGAGGTTGGCGCCGATGACCAGGCACAACGCGACCGGGAACGATATGATGCCCGCCGCCGTCAGCGTGGCCGTCAGCAGGACGGCAGCCAGGCTGGAATAGCTGATGATGGCAAACATGGCGCCAATCAGTGCATCCAGCATGATGTCGCCGGTCAGCGAGGCGAAGATGACCTGTACGCCATTCGCCTGAGTAATCGGCGTCACCGCCTGCACGATCAGCTCCAGCGCCAGCAGTATCAGGCCAAGACCGATCCCCACTCGCCCCAGTTGTCCGGCGCGTGACTGCTTACGCCCCAAAAAGAAGATAACGCCGATGAAAATCAGCAGCGGCGATAACCATGACAAATCAAAGGTAAGGATACGCGCCATCAGCGCGGTCCCCACGTCGGCCCCCAACACAATCACCAGTGCAGGCGTCAGGGCGACCAGATCCTGGGCGACAAATGACGTCACCAGCATAGTCGTGGCGTTACTGCTTTGCACCAGCGCAGTAACGCCGATACCCGCGCAGAAGGCGAGCGGTTTCTTTTCAACACTGCGGCTGAGAACGGTACGCAGACGAGCGCCGAAAACGCGCATCACGCCGGTACGCACAATATGGGTGCCCCACACCAGCAGGGCAACAGCAGAAAGCAGGTGTAGCAGAGTTAACACAGAATCAGGTACTCCTTATCATTATTATGATGTTCAGCCTTTTTACCGGATAGCGCTGCGCTTATCCGGCTTACGGGGATATTTATAGGCCGGATAGGCGTTTACGCCGCCATCCGGCAAGCAGCCCCGTGAACCTTCTTCCAGTATAAGGGTTTCAAAACAATAAAGAGACAGGGCGCCCGATGAGCACCCTGTTTGTTGTAAGGAAAAATGACAGTTTTATGAACTAGTCGGCATCATAGCCCAGGTTGGAGGCCAACCAGCGCTCCACCTCCGCGACCGTCATTCCTTTACGCTGCGCATAATCCTCCACCTGATCGCGCTGTATTTGCGCGACGGTGTAGTACTTGCTGTCAGGATGGCTGAAGTACCAACCGGAAACGGAAGCGCCCGGCCACATGGCGTAGGATTCGGTCAGCTTCATGCCGGTGTGTTTTTCCACGTCCAGCAGTTGCCAGATGGTACCCTTCTCAGTGTGCTCCGGGCAGGCCGGATAGCCTGGCGCCGGACGAATCCCCTGATAGTTTTCGCGGATCAGCTCCTCGTTGCTGAGGTTCTCATTCGCCGCATAGCCCCAGTAAACTTTACGCACCCGCTCATGCAGGTATTCCGCAAAGGCTTCCGCCAGACGGTCGGCGATCGCTTTGACCATAATCTTGTTGTAATCATCATGCTGCGCCTCGAATGCCTCTGCCAGCGCATCCTCTTCCAGACCGCCCGTGACGGCGAAGGCGCCGATGTAATCCTCTTTGCCGCTCTGTTTCGGCGCAACAAAGTCAGACAGGCAATAGTTGGCGAAACCCACCTTCTCCGTTTGCTGACGCAGATGATGGCTGACCGCCAGCACATGGGTACGCGTCTCATCGCGGTAAATTTCGATATCATCACCCACACGGTTTGCCGGGAACAGCCCCACCACGCCACGCGGATTGAGCGTCTTCTCGGCACTCAGTTTATCCAGCATGTCGTTGGCGTCTTTAAACAGGCGTTTCGCCTCTTCGCCCACCACCTCGTCTTCGAGAATGCGCGGATATTTCCCGGCCAGCGACCAGGTCATAAAGAACGGCGTCCAGTCGATGTAGTTGCGCAGCGTTTCGATACTGGCCTCAACGTCCTGCACGCCCAGACGATGAGCGACAGGCGGTGTATAGCTTTCCCAGTCAAATGCCAGGTCATTATCACGCGCGGCGGCCAGCGTCACCGGCGGCGTGCGCGGTTTCTTACGCGCATGCTGGATGCGCACGGTTTCATACTCTTTACGGGTACGGGCGACAAACTCATCGTGCTGGGTTTCAGACAGCAACGCCGCCACGACGCCCACGGTACGCGAGGCGTTCTGGACATAGACCGTCGGGCCGCTGTAGTTCTGCTCAATCTTCACCGCCGTGTGCGCTTTGGACGTGGTCGCGCCGCCAATCAGCAGCGGGATGGTGAAGCCCTGACGTTCCATCTCCTTCGCCACGTTGACCATTTCATCCAGCGACGGGGTAATCAGGCCGGAGAGACCAATCAAATCCGCATTCACTTCCTTTGCGGTTTTGAGGATTTTTTCTGCCGGCACCATAACGCCAAGATCGATGATTTCATAGTTGTTGCACTGTAAAACGACACCAACAATGTTTTTGCCAATGTCATGCACGTCGCCCTTCACGGTGGCGATAACCATTTTACCGTTGCTGGAGCCCTGCTCTTTGCTGGCTTCAATAAACGGTTCCAGATACGCCACCGCCTGCTTCATGACGCGGGCCGATTTCACCACCTGCGGCAGGAACATTTTGCCTTCGCCGAACAGATCGCCCACCACGTTCATACCGTCCATCAGCGGCCCTTCGATAACCTCGATCGGACGCGTCGCCTGCTGACGGGCTTCTTCGGTATCCTGTTCGATAAACTCGGTAATGCCTTTTACCAGCGAATACTCAAGGCGTTTTTTCACTTCCCAACTGCGCCATTCCGCCTGTTGCGCATTGGCTGAATCATCGGCTTTGCTGCCACGGTATTTTTCCGCCAGCGCCAGCAGACGCTCGGTGCTATCGTCGCGGCGATTGAGGATCACATCTTCCACCGCGTCGCGCAGTTCGGCGGGCAGGTCGTCATAAATCGCCAGTTGCCCGGCGTTGACGATCCCCATGTCCATGCCGTTACGGATGGCGTAGTAGAGGAACACCGCATGAATCGCTTCGCGCACCGGGTCGTTGCCGCGAAACGAGAAGGAGACGTTAGAGACGCCGCCGGAGATCAGCGCGTGCGGCAGTTCGCGTTTGATATCTTCACAGGCGCCGATAAAGTCCTGCGCGTAGTTGTTGTGCTCGTCGATACCGGTCGCTACGGCAAAAATGTTCGGGTCAAAGATAATGTCTTCCGGCGGGAAACCCACCTCTTTGGTGAGAATGTTGTACGCCCGGCGGCAAATCTCGATCTTACGCGCGCGGGTATCGGCCTGCCCTTGTTCATCAAAGGCCATCACCACCACCGCCGCACCATAGCGACGCAGCAGCTTCGCATGGTGGATAAAGGTTTCCACGCCCTCTTTCATCGAAATGGAGTTAACGATGCCTTTACCCTGAATGCATTTCAGCCCTTTTTCGATGACCTCCCATTTTGAGGAGTCGATCATGATCGGTACGCGGGCGATATCCGGCTCACCGGCAATCAGGTTGAGGAAGCGCACCATCGCGACTTCGGCGTCGAGCATCCCCTCATCCATGTTGATATCGATAATCTGCGCGCCGCTCTCCACCTGCTGGCGGGCGACATCCAGCGCTTCGCTGTATTTCTCTTCTTTGATCAGCCGCTTAAATTTAGCGGAACCGGTAACGTTAGTACGCTCACCCACGTTTACAAACAGGCTGTCATCGCCAATATTCAACGGCTCAAGGCCAGAGAGGCGACAGGCAACCGGAATATCGGGCAGTTTACGCGGCGCTAAACCATCAACCGCGCGGCTCATCGCGGCAATGTGTTCCGGCGTCGTCCCACAGCAGCCGCCGACAATGTTGAGAAAGCCCGACTCCGCCCACTCGCGGATCTGCTTCGCCATCGTATCAGCATCAAGATCGTATTCGCCGAAGGCGTTAGGCAGACCGGCATTCGGGTGCGCGGTGACATAGCATTCGGCAATGCGCGCCAGTTCCTGCACATACTGGCGCAGTTCATCCGGCCCCAGCGCGCAGTTAAGACCGAAGGTGAGCGCTTCGGCGTGGCGCAGCGAGTTATAAAACGCTTCGGTAGTCTGGCCGGAGAGCGTGCGCCCGGACGCATCGGTAATCGTGCCGGAGATCATAATCGGCAGCTCGACGCCCAGTGCTTCAAATTCTTCTTTCACCGCAAAAACGGCGGCTTTCGCATTCAGCGTGTCAAAGACGGTTTCAATCAGAATCAGGTCTGACCCACCTTCCACCAGCGCTTTGGTGGATTCGCGATAGGCCGCGACCAGCTGATCGAAGGAGATATTACGAAACGCCGGGTCGTTCACGTCCGGCGAGATGGATGCGGTGCGGTTGGTTGGGCCAAGCACGCCCGCAACGTAGCGCGGTTTTTCCGGCGTGCGCGCCGTCCATTCATCGGCGCAGGCACGGGCCAGTTTCGCAGCGGTAAAGTTGATTTCCGCCGACAGGGATTCCATCTGGTAATCCGCCATCGCAATCGTCGTGGAGTTAAACGTGTTGGTTTCGATGATATCCGCACCCGCCTCAAAGTAAGCGTGATGAATCGCGGTAATCACCTCCGGCTTGCTGAGTACCAGCAGGTCGTTGTTGCCTTTCAAATCGCAGGGCCAGTCAGCAAAACGCTCGCCGCGAAAATCCTCTTCACTCAGGCGATAGCTCTGGATCATTGTCCCCATGCCACCATCCAGAACCAGAATACGTTCATCTAACTGCGCACGCAGTTGTTCAACTTTGCTGCTCACGACTTGCTCCCGACAACACTCAACCTGGACCGAAAAAAGGCCAACAAACCATACTGGCATAAACACGACAGGCGGAAAAGAGAACAACGGGCAACATGAGACATGTTCAGCTTCACTCCTCCGATCAGTGCAGGAATTCTTGCATTATATTTTAATAAAACGAAAATGATTTCCACGATACAGAAAAGGAGTCCGCCATGGTTGCCCCTGTCCCCGCGAAACGCGGTAGAAAACCCGCCGCTGCCACTGCGCCCGCAACCGGGCAGGTTCAGTCGCTGACCCGTGGCCTGAAGCTGCTGGAGTGGATTGCCGAATCCAACGGCAGCGTCGCGCTGACCGAACTGGCGCAGCAGGCGGGCCTGCCGAACTCCACGACTCACCGTTTGTTGACCACCATGCAGCAGCAGGGCTTTGTGCGACAGGTGGGAGAGCTGGGCCACTGGGCCGTGGGCGCCCATGCGTTTATCGTCGGCAGCAGTTTTTTGCAGAGCCGTAATCTGCTGGCGATTGTCCATCCTATCCTGCGCAAACTGATGGAAGACTCCGGCGAGACGGTCAATCTGGCGGTGCTGGATCAGAGCGATCACCAGGCGATTATTATCGACCAGGTACAGTGCACACAGCTGATGCGCATGTCTGCGCCCATCGGCGGCAAACTGCCAATGCACGCTTCCGGCGCCGGGAAAGCGTTTCTGGCGCAACTCAGCGAAGAGCAGGTGACTGGCCTGCTGCACCGTAAAGGGCTGCATGCCTATACCCACGCCACGCTGGTGTCGCCGGTACATCTGAAAGACGACCTCGCCCAGACGCGCAAGCGCGGTTATTCCTTTGATGATGAAGAGCACGCGCTTGGCCTGCGTTGCGTTGCGTCGTGCATTTACGACGAGCACCGCGAGCCGTTTGCCGCGATCTCAATTTCCGGGCCGATTTCCCGCATCACTGACGATCGCGTCACCGAGTTTGGCGCGATGGTGATTAAAGCGGCGAAAGAAGTCACGCTGGCATACGGCGGGTTTAGATAAGCAAGGCTTGCCGGATGGCGGCGCAAGCGCCTTATCCAGCCTACAGTCACGAGTAGGCCCGGTAAGCGCAGCGCCACCGGGCGTCAAGCCGCAAATCTGAAGCAAAACCGCTGTTTGCGCCGATAGGCGTAAACATCTTCCACATGTCCTTCGCGGATACGCGTCTGTAACGCCCGCCAGTAGTCGGCACGGAACAGGTCGGCGTGCATTTCCTCAAATAACGGCCCAATTCTTGGGTCAGCGCACAGCCAGTGGCGAAACTCTTCCGGGAAAACATCCCCTGGCGAAACGCTGTACCAGGGCTCGCTGGCCAGCTCATCTTCCGGGTAGCGCGCTTGCGGAATGTCGCGGAAATTCACTTCCGTCATGTAGCAAATTTCATCGTAATCGTAGAACACCACGCGCCCGTGGCGGGTGACGCCAAAGTTTTTAAACAGCATGTCGCCGGGGAAAATGTTGGCGGCGGCAAGCTGGCGAATCGCATTGCCGTACTCTTCAATCGCGTCACGCAGTTGCTGGCCCTCCACCTGCTCCAGCCAGATATTCAGCGGCACCATACGACGCTCAATGTAGAGATGGCGAATCACTATCTGATCGCCAAGGTCGATGATTTTCTCCGGCGCCTCCTGACGCAACAGCGTCATCAGCGCTGGCGCGATTCGCCGCTTCTCCAGCACAAAGTTCTCGAACTCCTGCGTATCGGCCATCCGCCCGACGCGATCGTGTTCTTTAACGAGTTGATAGCAGGCGCGCACATGGGCGGCCGACATCTCCTTTTGTGGGGCAAACGTATCCTTGATGATCTTAAACACCCGGTCAAAGCCCGGCAGCGTAAACACCAGCATCACCATGCCGCGAATACCGGGCGCTTCAATAAACTGCTCATCGCTGTTCGCCAGATACAGTAAATACTCGCGATAGCTCTCGGTTTTCGCATGCTTCTGACAGCCAATCGCCATGTACAGCTCGGCGGTGGTTTTACCTGGCAGGATCTCACGCAGCCACTCAACCAGCGCGGCGGGCAACGGCGCGTACACCATGAAGTAGGAACGGGCAAAACCAAACACGATACTAGCCTCAGCCGTGGTGGTCAGGCAGGTATCGACAAACAGTTCGCCTTCATCGGTGCGATGAATCGGCAGCAAAAACGGCAACGTGCCGGCTGGGGTCAGCAACTTCCCCACCAGCCAGGCGGCTTTATTGCGATAAAACAGCTCATTCGCCACCTGCAAATGGCTGCGGTGCAAAGCCTCCGCTCCGAACGCTTCCGTCAGGTGAGCAATGATGTAATGAATATCACGGCTTTTGTTTTGCCAGGGCAAACGCAGCGGTAGATCGCTGAGAATACGCGTCAACAGCGGTTCCCAGCCGTGATCGGGGAAGAAATCTTTCGCCAGCGGGCGCGGGATCGTGCGAAACCGGCGTTCAGGCTGGGAGCTAAAGATAAAAAGCCGCTCGGGAGTGAGCGAGCGGTGGTCAAATAACCGACAGTAGACGGAGTTAAAAAAGCTCTCCGCAATCTCGAAGCGCGGGTAATCCGGCAACAGCCGGGTGTAATGCTCTTTGACGCGCAGTAAAAAGGCCGCATCGGTGCTTTTGCCGTCAGTAATGCAGCGCAACTGTTCCACCACCAGACCAACGTGATGATCGTAGAGGTGGATACGGCTTTTCATCGCCTGCTGCACGGCATGCCAGTCGGCCTGTTCAAAGCGCTGCTGCGCGCCGGAAGTCACTTCCAGAAATCGACCATACTGCGCGTCAAAGCCTTGCAGGATGGTTTGAGCAATCAGTAATTCCAGGCCACGCGACATGGTTTGTCCTCATCGGTTGCCGGATGGCGGAGCAAGCACCTTATCCGGCCTACGGTTCGGGGTAGGCCGGATCAGCGTAAGCGCCATCCGGCATGAATCAGAACTGCGATTCTTCAGTAGAACCCGTTAATGCCGTCACTGAGGAGGTGCCACCCTGAATAATGGTGGTCACTTTGTCGAAGTAGCCTGTCCCCACTTCCTGCTGATGGGACACGAAGGTGTAACCGTCTTTGGCCGCCGCAAATTCTGGCTGCTGAACCTTCTCAACGTAGTGGCGCATGCCTTCACCCTGCGCATAGGAATGTGCCAGGTCGAACATGTTGAACCACATGCTGTGGATGCCCGCCAGGGTGATGAACTGGTACTTGTAGCCCATGTCCGACAGCTGCTGCTGGAAGCTGGCGATGGTTTTATCGTCCAGGTTCTTCTGCCAGTTGAACGACGGCGAGCAGTTGTAGGCCAGCAGTTTACCCGGGTATTTCGCATGGATGGCATCGGCAAAGCGCTTCGCCAGTTCAAGGTCCGGCGTGGAGGTTTCGCACCACACCAGGTCTGCGTAAGGCGCATACGCCAGCCCACGGCTGATCGCCTGCTCAATACCGGCACGCGTGCGGAAGAAGCCTTCGCTGGTGCGTTCGCCGGTAATAAATTCACTGTCGTACGCGTCGCAGTCGGAGGTTATCAGATCTGCCGCATCCGCGTCGGTACGGGCAATCAGCAACGTCGGTACGCCCATCACGTCAGCCGCCAGACGCGCAGCCACCAGTTTCTGAATGGCTTCCTGCGTCGGCACCAGAACTTTGCCGCCCATATGGCCGCACTTCTTCACCGACGCAAGCTGATCTTCGAAGTGAACAGCCGCTGCACCGGCTTCGATCATCGATTTCATCAGTTCAAACGCGTTCAGTACGCCGCCAAAACCGGCCTCCGCATCGGCAACGATCGGCAGGAAGTAATCGACAAAGCGCGGATCGCCAGGCTCAATGCCGGACGCCCACTGGATCTGATCCGCACGACGGAAAGTGTTGTTGATCCGATCCACGACCGCCGGAACAGAGTTTGCCGGGTACAGCGATTGATCCGGGTACATGCTGGAGGCCAAGTTAGCGTCCGCCGCCACCTGCCAGCCGGACAGATAGACCGCCTCAATGCCCGCTTTCGCCTGTTGCAACGCCTGGCCGCCAGTCAGTGCGCCGAGGCTGTTGATGTAGCCTTTTTTCGCGTCGCCATGCAGCAGACGCCACATTTTGGCCGCGCCAAGCTGCGCCAGCGTACATTCCGGGTTGACCGAGCCGCGTAATTTCACCACTTCCTCCGCGCTATACGGGCGACGGATACCTTCCCAGCGCGGTTGCGTCCATTCTTTCTGTAACTCTTCGATTTGTTGGGTACGGGTTTTCATGTGCAGATGCTCCATATTGTTATGTGGTGAGTTAAGCCAGCAGGCGGTAGCCTGGCAGGGTCAAGAAATCGATCAGTTCATCAGAGGTAGTGATCTGTTCCATCAGGCGCGCGGCTTCATCAAAGCGCCCGCTGCTGAAGCGGTGCTCTCCCAGCTCGTCCTGGATCACCAGCATCTCTTCGGCCAGCATCTGGCGGAATAGCGCTTTCGTGACGGGTTTGCCGTTGCTCAGGGTTTTCTCGTGATGAATCCATTGCCAGATAGAGGTACGGGAGATTTCAGCCGTTGCCGCATCTTCCATCAGGCCATAAATCGGTACGCAGCCATTGCCGGAGATCCATGCTTCGATGTACTGCACCGCCACGCGAATATTGGCGCGCATCCCCTCTTCGGTACGATCGCCCTCGCAGGGCGCCAGCAGCTGTTCGGCAGTAATGGGCGCATCTTCATCACGGGTAACAAACAGCTGGTTCTGGTTTTCGCCCAGCGCCTCGTTAAAGACCGTCATCGCGGTGTCCGCCAGCCCCGGATGCGCGATCCAGGTGCCGTCATGACCGTTATTGGCTTCCAGCGCTTTGTCCGCTTTCACTTTGTTGAGCACTTGATTGTTGCGCTCGGCGTCTTTGCTCGGGATAAACGCCGCCATGCCGCCCATCGCAAATGCGCCGCGCTTGTGGCAGGTTTTGATCAACAGCCGTGAATAGGCGCTGAGGAACGGTTTATCCATCGTCACCACCTGACGGTCCGGCAGGACGCGATCCGGGTGATTTTTCAGTGTTTTGATATAGCTGAAAATGTAATCCCAGCGGCCGCAGTTAAGACCAACAATATGGTCACGCAGCGCGTGCAGGATCTCATCCATCTGGAAGACGGCAGGCAGAGTTTCAATCAGCAAGGTGGCTTTGATGGTGCCGCGCGGCAGATTAAAACGGTCTTCGGCATAGCTGAAGACTTCGCTCCACCAGGCGGCTTCCTGCCAGGCCTGAGTTTTCGGCAGGTAGAAATACGGACCGCTGCCTTTTGCCAGCAACGCTTTATAGTTGTGGAAAAAGTAGAGAGCGAAATCAAACAGGCTGCCAGGAATGGCTTCGCCACGCCAGGTCACATGTTTTTCCGGCAGGTGTAAACCGCGTACGCGACAAATCAGTAACGCCGGGTCCGGCTTGAGTTGATAGATTTTCCCGGCTTCGTTGGTGTAGCTGATGGTGCCGTTCACCGCATCACGTAGGTTGATCTGGCCATCAATCACTTTGCTCCACTCCGGCGCCAGTGAATCCTCAAAGTCGGCCATGAACACTTTCACGTTAGCATTCAGCGCGTTAATCACCATTTTACGTTCTACCGGGCCGGTGATTTCCACGCGACGATCCTGTAAATCGTCAGGAATGCCGCGAATTTTCCAGTCACCCTCACGAATGGAAGCGGTTTCCGAAATAAAATCAGGCAACTTACCGTCATCAATATCCTGCTGTTGCTGAATACGAGCAGCGAGGAGTTTGTTACGCTTTGGCGTAAAACGCGTCACCAGTTCGGTCAGAAACTCTACCGCTTCAGCGGTCAGAATTTGCTTCTCCTGCTCACCATGCGGCCTGGTAAAGGTCAGTTCATCGGTTGTCGTTGCCTGTTGATTCATTATGCAGCTCCTCGTCATTGATCCGAATACATCCCCAATGCGAACGAAGGATCGTTGTGTGGTTTTCGTTCAGCACAACTAAGACTACTCAATTAAATTCCAAAATCAAAAACAATTTCCATTTTTAATTTAATTATCAATTAACTTATTGATAACAATAAAAATAAAGTTTAATTACAAGATGAGCGGCATTTCAGAAATAAAAAAGGCACCCGAAGGTGCCTGTTTCAACATGCTGAAACGCTTTAGGATCGTGCGCTACAGAAGATTAATCCAGCGTTGGATTCATGTGACGCAGATCATATGGCGTGATCTGGTAGACGTAATAGTTGAGCCAGTTGGTAAACAGCAAATTACCGTGGCTGCGCCAGGTCGCGCGAGGTTTGTTTTGCGGATCGTTTTTCGGGAAATAGTTGTACGGTACATTCGGACTTAAACCTGCTTCAACATCCCGGAAATATTCACTGGCCAGCGTATGGGCATCGTACTCCGGGTGACCGGTTACAAACGCGATTCGTTTATCTTTGCTGGCGAACAGGTAGGCATCTCCATCTTCGGTTTCCGCGAGGATCTCAAGGTCGGTATAGTCCCGAATCAGCGCCGCCGGGAAGTCGGCATAGCGTGAGTGCGGAGCAAGGAATGAATCATCAAAACCACGAGTCAGTAAAGCATGAGGATGAAGGATGTGATGTTCGTAGACGCCGGAAAGTTTATCTGTGCGGGTTTGCTTCGGAATGCCATAGAGAATATTAAGCGCGGCCTGTACCGCCCAACAGACAAACAGCGTTGAGGTGACGTGATCTTTTGCCCACTCCAGCACCTGCTTAATCTGCGGCCAATACGCAACATCATTAAACTCCACCAGGCCCAGAGGTGCGCCGGTGACAATCAGCCCATCGAAATTCTGATCGCAGATATCCTCGAAGTTACAGTAGAAGTTGTTCAGATGCTCTGCCGGTGTATTACGCGATTCACGGGCATCAATCCGCAAGAGCTGAACATCGACCTGAAGCGGTGAGTTTGACAACAGGCGCAGGAACTGGTTTTCCGTTTCGATCTTCTTCGGCATCAGGTTGAGGATAAGCACCTTCAGCGGACGAATTTCCTGGCCAGAAGCGCGGGATGTCGTCATAACAAAGACGTTTTCCTCACGTAAGAAATTGACGGCGGGTAGCTCGTCCAGCACGCGAATTGGCATAACCTGATAACCTCACTACATACGTTTAAACGTTTAGACATCCAGATAGCTGAAGATACCCAGAAATTCTTCTAATGTCGAGCCTGCATGTTGAAGGTGAGAAAGTTTCACGGCGGTGTTTACGATAGAATATAAGCACAAAGAAAAGGAGATAATATGGTTATTAGCATTCGCCGATCGCGGCAAGATGAAGGGGAAAAACTGATTGCTATCTGGTGTCGTTCCGTTGATGCTACGCACCATTTCCTGTCTGCATCCTATCGGAGCGAGCTGGAAGAGCTGGTGCGTTCTTTTTTACCAGAAGCGCCGTTATGGGTGGCAGTGACAGAGCAGGATGAGCCCGTCGCGTTTATGCTGCTGACCGGGCAGCACATGGATGCCCTGTTTGTCGATCCCGACGTTCGTGGCTGCGGCGTAGGGAAATTGCTGGTTGAGCATGCGTTTACGCTGGCCCCCGAGTTAACAACCAACGTTAACGAACAGAATGAACAAGCGGTTGGGTTCTACAAAAAGATGGGATTTAAAGTGACAGGACGTTCAGAGGTAGACGATCTTGGCAGACCGTATCCGTTATTGAATCTGGTTCATACGTAGGCCGGATAAGGCGCAGCCGACATCCGGCTGCGCCCGGACGCATAAACGCAAAAAGGCCATCCCTCAGGATGGCCTCTTCACTTAATTAATGCCTGGCAGTTCCCTACTCTCGCATGGGGAGACC